>JBGCFE010000099.1:0-20825 GCA_045106775.1 Halioglobus sp. | reverse complement strand
CCCTATTGCTGACGGCACCGCGTTCGTTCGCCCGGTAACGCTGCGTAATCTTTCACCTGACCACACGCTGGTTTTGGTAAACGGCACACGCCGCCATCGCTCTGCGCTGGTTAACCTGCAGTTGGCGCCTCTGGGTACTGTTAACCAAGGTTCTCAGGCTGTCGATTTTGCTGCTTTCCCCTCGGCCGCTATTAAGCGCGTTGAAGTACTGCGCGACGGTGCATCTGCACAGTACGGTTCCGACGCTATCGCTGGTGTAGTGAACGTGATTCTGAATGATGCTGATGAAGGCTTTAACGTATCCGCGCAGTATGGCGAATACGATGAAGGTGATGGCGAGCGTATGACCATCAGTGCTAACGGCGGTATTTCGCTGGGCGGTAATGGCTTTTTGAACCTGACCGGCGAATTCGCTGATAGTGATATCACTAGCCGCGGCAACGCACGTCCAGACGCTGTTGGCCCTGCAGGCACCGTCCCTTACGGTGGTCTTGGCCAGCGTTGGGGTGACCCTGAGATCGAAGCCTACAAGTTCTTCGCGAACAGCGGCTACGACATCAATGAGAACACTGAGGTTTACGGTACAGCGAGCTACATGTACAACGAAACGATGGGTGGCTTCTTTTACCGTGGGCCAGTGCTGCCCGGTGACGGCAACATCGAATTTCCTGCGCGTACTACACTTCAGACAGACAACGATGGCGATGGCCAGCCTGATGCGGCTGCTGCCAGCCTGGTAGCTGATTTGGTTGCAGGTGGTTTTGATCCAGCTGATTACCTAACTGCCAGCGCTTCAAGCCCAAGCGGTTTCGTTCTGCGTAACCCGATCAACACGCTGTTCCCCGGTGGTTATAGCCCTATCTTCGGTTCTGAAATCACTGATATGGAATTTGTCGGCGGTGTGCGCGGTGATTTGGTTGAGCACGATTTGTCGTACGATGTTCGCCTTCGCTACGGTTCAAACGAAGTGGCTTACACACTTGAAGACAGTATTAACCCAAGCCTTGGCCGTCTCAGCCCAACCAGCTTTGAGCCGGGTACGCTGACACAGGAAGAGTCTAGCTTGAACGCTGATTTTGTTAAGACGTTTGATGACTCTCCGCTTAACTTAGGTTTCGGTTTCGAAGTACGTCGCGAAACCTACGAAATTGAAGCAGGCGACGCGGCGTCAACAGAAGTTGGCCCAACCTTCGCGCAGTTTGGTGTGGGTTCTGACGGCTTCCAGGGCTTCTTCCCTGACACAGCCGGAGAGTGGGACAGTGATAGCTGGGCGGTCTACTTGGACGCAGAAACCGATATCACCGATCAGCTGTCTGTAGCTGCGGCAATGCGTTACGAAGATTACGAAGAGTTTGGCGACAATCTGGACTACAAGTTCTCTATTCGTTATGACATCACTGATAGCTTTGCAGTACGCGCAACGACTAATACGGGTTTCCGTGCACCTTCGCCCGGCCAGGTAAACACTCTGAACGTGACGACCACAGCAGACCCTGACGGCAACTTGATTCCTAGCGGTACTTACCCTGTCGACAACCCTGTTGCTGTTGTACTGGGTTCAGAGCCTCTCGAGTCAGAAGAGTCTAGAAGTTACTCTCTTGGTCTTGTGTGGACACCCGGTGAGCGCACAGAAGTGACTGTTGATTACTACAACATTCGTATCGATGATCGCTTGGCGCTGGCCTCCGGTACAATCTCTCAGGCCAACGTGAATGCACTCAACGCAATGGATTTCCCCAATGCTTCTCTGCTACTAGACAGCAACGCCAACTTCTTCGTAAACGGTTTTGATACAGAAGTCAGCGGTGTGGATTTGTCGGTTAACCACTGGGTTGACGTAATGGGCGGTACGCTGAACACCAACTTCAGCTACAACCACAACAACCAGAAGATCGGCGACATCAAAAATGCTGCTATCAACGGTGGCCGAGTTTATGACTTGGAGAACCAGGTACCAGAAGATAGTGCTGTACTTACCCTAGACTTCGCCAAAGGCGGTTTCAACGGTATGGTTCGCGCGAACTACTATGGCGAGTGGTCAACAACGCCTGGTTTGTTCTCAGGAACGCAGGATGGTACCGACCCAGCGAACTACGGCGAAACTGTATTGGTTGATGCTGAGTTGAGCTACACCTTTGCTGAGAACTACACAGTAGCGATTGGCGGTGAAAACATCTTTGATGAGTATCCTGATGATGAGCAAGACGGCACTTTGCAGTTCTTGGGCGCACAGTACGCTGTGACATCACCATTTGGATTCAATGGTGCATTCTGGTACGCGCGGGTTTCAGCTAGCTTCTAAACTGCTCGTAACGTAGAAATTAAAAAGGCCCGCCTCATTGAGGCGGGCCTTTTTTTTGTTCTAAGCACCTAAATTGGAATGGTCGCTGCATCAGCGCTTGATCTTGAAGGCGGTTACCAGTCGCTCCTCGTTAATCGCTTGGTGGTAACCGCCTTTCTGCCCAAGCTCATATCCAGCGAGATTTCGCATCGTTCGAATAGCAGAGGGCGAAGCGAGGGCGTGGCTCAAGTTTGCGCAATCACCAAGCGAATCACGTGGAGCGACTGATTGCGCAAACTTGAGCCACGAACGGGTATCACTCCTGTGCTAGTAACGTTCGCGAAAGATAGAGTAGCGCCCAGGCGCTAGCCCGCAGCCACTACCAACGCCTGATCAATATCCGCAATAATGTCATCAATATGCTCAATCCCAATCGAAAGCCGAACCATATCTTCCGATACCCCCGCCGATTTAAGCTCATCAGGATTAAGCTGACGATGAGTAGTGCTGGCAGGGTGACAGGCCAGTGATTTTGCATCACCAATGTTCACCAGGCGCAGAATCAACTGCAGCGCATCGATAAAGCGAGTGCCAGCTTCGATACCGCCATTGATGCCAAAGCTCAAAATGCCGGCGGCCTTGCCACCACAGAACTTTTCACTGTTCGCGCGATGCGGACTATCGGCAAGCCCGGCATAGTTAACCCAGTTCACTGCAGAGTGTTGCTGCAAGTGCGCAGCTACCTTCTCGGCATTTTCGCAGTGGCGTTCCATGCGCAGGCTGAGCGTCTCCAAACCCTGCATGATTTGAAAGGCACTCTGTGGTGATAGGGCGGCACCGGTATTGCGCAGCGGTACTACTCGGCAACGGCCGATGTAAGCCGCTTCACCCATCGCTTCGGCGTAAACCACACCATGGTAGGAAGGGTCGGGCTCGTTCATGATCGCAAAACGCTCTTTGTTCGCGACCCAATCGAATTTACCAGAGTCGACAATGGCTCCGCCGATGGTGGTGCCGTGCCCGCCAATGTACTTCGTCAGAGAATGTACTGAGATGTCTGCGCCGTATTCGAATACCGGGCACAGTAGGGGGGTCGCAACGGTGTTGTCCACAATCAGTGGTACGCCCGCGGCGTGGGCTATTTCTGCCCATCGGGCAATGTCGACGATGTTGCCAGCCGGGTTGCCGATAGACTCACAGAACAGCGCGCGCGTATTTCCGTCGATGGCAGCAGCCACTGCATCGAAATCATCGGCGTCTGCAAAACGCGTTTCAAGGCCCTGCCTGGGGAACGTGTGCGCAAACAGATTATAGGTACCGCCGTAGAGCTGCGACGTACTGACAATGTTGTGGCCCGTTTCTGCGATAGCCTCAATGGAATACCGAATAGCGGCCATACCTGACGCCACTGCGAGAGCGCCAATGCCGCCTTCCAGTGCGGCTAAACGCGCCTCTAATACTGCATTGGTGGGGTTCATGATACGGCTGTAGATGTTGCCGGGCACCGCCAGATCAAACAGATCGGCACCGTGCTGCGTATCGTTGAAGGTGAAAGAGGTCGTTTGGTAAATCGGTGTGGTCGCAGCGTTGGTGGCTGGATCGCCTTCGTAGCCAGCGTGTAGAGCAATAGTTTCTGGTTTCATTGGTTTTCCCTAAATGGCGTTGTGTAGAAATCGATAGTGTTGTCCTGATTGTTTCACGTGTCTTTATTGTGGCAAAGCGCTTTTTGCGTTGCTTGGCTGTTGAGATGGGCGCGTTGACAATGTTGGGGCAAATCACTACAGTTTTCGACGCGTCAGGTGCCGAAAAACGCAACTTCTCTAAGCTCTAGCAACAGGGCCTTTAACGAAGATAGAGTTGATTCGGCTAAATGGGAAGTGTGGTCCATCGACCGGTTACACGAATGGAAGCCACCGCTGCCCCCGCAACGGTCGTCAGTCGCTATGAATACGCAGCGTAGCGCGCTGAAAGCCCGATACCAGCCTGACAGATGCACCCACGAAGCGGAGGGCTTCGGCAAAGGTTGCCCAGCTACTGAATGGCTAATAGTAGTACTGCGTTCCCTTTACGTTATCCCTGCTTGTATAACTGCGCCGGTCTATTCCGGCCTCGCCTGACAGCAGAGGATCAGCTGCATGTCTGAACCCACAGCGCGCCGTGCCATTACGATAATGGTGCAGGGCACGACCTCGGATGCCGGGAAGACTGTGCTGGTCGCAGGGCTTTGTCGTGTTTTGGCGCGCCGCGGTTATCGGGTGGCACCGTTTAAACCGCAGAATATGGCGCTCAACAGTGCGGTCACAGATGACGGTGGGGAAATTGGCCGCGCACAGGCCTTGCAGGCCATCGCAGCTAACATCGCTCCACACACGGATATGAATCCAATTTTGCTAAAGCCCTCGAGCGACACAGGCGCTCAGGTGATAGTGCACGGCAAAGCAATCTCTGAGCTCGATGCGCGTAGCTACCACGAGTACAAGCGTGTGGCGATGCAGGCGGTGCTAGAGTCGCATGAGCGGCTTTCACAGCAGTACGAGTACATTGTTGTAGAGGGCGCGGGAAGCCCGGCAGAAATAAACCTGCGCGAGAATGACGTCGCTAATATGGGCTTTGCCGAGGCGGTTGATTGCCCGGTGATTCTAGTGGCCGATATCGATCGTGGTGGCGTGTTTGCGCATTTGGTGGGTACGCTGGAACTGTTATCTGAAACGGAGCAAGCGCGGGTCAAAGGTTTTGTGATCAATAAGTTTCGCGGGGATATCAGTTTGTTGGAGCCGGGCAACGATTGGTTAGAGAACTACACAGGCAAACCGGTGTTGGGCGTTTTGCCGTTTCTTCAAGGATTAAACCTCGAAGAGGAAGATGCCATTGCGACTGATCAAGTGCTCGATTCTTCTCTACAGACGCTTAAGGTTGTGGTGCCTGTGTTCAGCCGCATCAGCAACCATACCGACTTCGACACATTGAGACTGCACCCGCAGGTTGATTTACAGTTTGTTGGGCCTGGGCAGTTGCCGCCGCCGGCAGATCTTATTATTTTGCCGGGCAGTAAAAACGTGCGGCGAGATTTGCAGTGGCTGCGAGACAATCTTTGGGAGCCCGCAATCGAAAGACACCTACGCTATGGCGGAAAGGTGTTAGGTATTTGCGGGGGATATCAGATGTTGGGTTTACGTGTTGATGATCCGCTTGGCATAGAAGAGGCAGCGGGTTCATCGGACGGTCTCGGCCTTCTACAGATTAGTACAACGCTAGAGGCCCAAAAGCAATTACTAAAAGTGCGAGGCCACCTTGCTCCTTTTGGTTGCTCTGTTTCGGGTTACGAGATTCACTGCGGTACAACCTTTGGAGAAGAGGGTTATTCATCGCTCTGTCAGTTTGAGGATGGCCGCGTTGATGGGGTGGTGTCCGCAGATACACAGATCATCGGTACGTATTTGCATGGCGTTTTTGATGAGCCAGCGGCTCGCGATGCTCTGATTGGATGGGCGGGTGTGAGCCCGGTTGCCGCACCCGGTTTGGCGGAGGTGCGTGAAGAACAGCTCGATCGGTTGGCTGCTATGCTCGAGGAGTCGTTGGACTGCGGCACGGTGTTTGGTACAGATGCTATGTCCAATGCGCCAATGAGACCTGAAGTGCGGGGCAGGTCATGAGAGTTATGGAGCCTGCTAGCCTGATGCGTTGGCTTATGGTGGCTTTGCCTGTGGTCATGTTCATAGCCCTGTTGATGGGGCCGGTGTTTATATCGCCGGTAGAGTTTTTGCGGGCGGTGGGTGTCTCTCTCGGGCTCCTTGCTCCATCTGATGTCAGCCAGAACGGACTTATTTTGTTTTCGATTCGTCTGCCCAGAGTACTCCTTGCCGGCATTATCGGCGTATCCCTCGCGGTCTGTGGTACCGCAATGCAAGGTCTTTTTCGCAACCCATTGGCCGATCCTTCGTTGATCGGTGTTTCAAGCGGAGCCTCTGCAGGTGCCAGCCTGATGATTGTATTCGGAGGGGGTGCGCTACTTCAGAGCGGTCAATTTTCTGGGCTGTCTACAGTTGCTGTTGGCGCCTTTGCAGGTGGTTTTCTCGCTGTTCTGCTGGTTTACCGCTTGGCCACCTCGAGTACAGGAACCTCTGTAGCAACGATGCTGTTGGCGGGAATTGCCATTAGTGCATTAGCAGGGGCGCTGAACAGCCTTCTTAGCTACGTGGCTGATGATGAAATGCTGCGGCGTATCAGCCTGTGGCAAATGGGCAGTCTTGACGCAGCGAATTGGCCTCGAGTATGGCTGGCCGCGTCTGTTACTGGCGCTTTACTGCTTTTTTTGCCGCGTGATGCTGGGGCGCTCAACGCATTTTTACTCGGAGAGTCAGAAGCGCGACATTTGGGTATTGATGTTGCTGCAGTGAAGCGTCGTTTGATTTTACTGACTGCGATGGCGGTAGGCACTTCCGTCGCCGTCGCCGGTACAATTTCATTTGTTGGTTTGATTGTCCCGCATATTGTGCGTCTGCTCATTGGGCCCGATCATCGTTATCTCATTCCTGGCTCTGCGTTGGCGGGTGCGATCTTGCTGATCACTGCTGATGCGTTTTCCCGAGTGGTTGTTGCGCCGGCAGAGTTGCCAGCGGGTATTCTTACCGCTTTGTTGGGCACACCCTTTTTCTTCTCGCTACTGGTTCAAAAGCGCAAGTGGGAGGGGAGTTGAAGATGTCTTTGCACGCACAGAAGGTCACGGTTTCGGCAACGGGCACGCCACTGCTCGTTGACGTTAATGTTGCAGTCACTCCTGGGCAGGTTACCACTGTACTGGGCCCAAACGGCGCCGGTAAAACTAGCCTTGTGCGTGTACTGTCGGGTGAATTAAAACCGCAAACAGGTGCTGTCACGCTGGGCGATAAACCTCTCTCAGAGTGGCCCGCGCAGCAGCTGGCCCGTTCTTTAGCCGTACTACCACAGCATTCGCTGCTCAATTTCCCGTTCACCGCAGCAGAAGTGGTGATGTTAGGCCGGACCCCGCACGATACGGGGTTAGCACGCGATACCGAAATCGTTTATGAAGCGCTGGCAAGTGTAGATGGGGATTATCTCGCGTCACGTGTGTATACACAGTTGTCGGGCGGCGAAAAGCAGCGTGTGCATTTAGCGCGCGTGCTCGCCCAAATATGGGAGCCATTACCAGGAGTGGAGCGGTTTCTCGTGCTCGATGAGCCCACTGCGTCATTCGATCTGGCGCATCAACAGATGACGCTTGAAGTGGTTTCTTCTTTGGCGAAACGTGGCGTTGGCGTGTTGATCGTATTACATGATCTAAATTTGGCCGCCCGCTGCGCTGACCAGATGGTCTTGATGCAGTGTGCGAGTGTTGCTCATAGCGGCACTCCTGACGAGGTGTTGAACGCCGAGACTATTGAGAGTGTTTTTCAGATCCAAGTTCAGATGGGTGAACACCCTGTGACTGGCAGCCCGTTGGTGATTCCCTAGCCGGTCTCAAAGGAGTTGGTGTGATGTTTAAAAAATGGCTTTGTCTTTTTACAGCGACCTTTTTTGTGGCTAGCGCTTTCAGCGAGTCTCGGTTTGAAACGGATCACAAAATTGAAGTAGAGGATGCCACTGGAGCAGTGGTGACTCTGAAAGCGCCTGCCAGGCGCGTGATCAGTCTCGCGCCGCATATCACCGAGACAGTCTACGCCGCCGGCGCCGGCGATGCGCTTGTGGGTGTTGTAAGCTACAGCGATTACCCTGCTGCGGCGCAGGCTTTACCGCGTGTTGGGTCACACGACAGTATTAGCTATGAGAGTTTGATAGCGCTTAATCCTGATCTTGTTTTAGCCTGGGGCAGCGGCAATGGACGGGAGACGATCGACCGTTTGCGCAATCTTGGCTTAACCGTTTTTGTTGAGGAACCGCGATCGCTTGAAGACGTAGCGCATTCATTGCGGGTATTCGGCCAGCTTATGGGAGCCTCGACGAAAGCGGAGCGTGCAGCGGCTGGGTTCCAAGAAAAACTTAACGGCTTGCGCGATCGATTTAGTCATCAAGCCCCGATCAGCGTCTACTACCAGATATGGGATGAGCCATTGCTAACTCTAAACGGTGATCATCTTATCTCGGACGTTGTTAGCCTCTGTGGTGGTAGCAACGTATTTTCAGATGCCATCGCGCTGGTGACAAGGATCAGCGTCGAAGCCGTCATTCGCGCCAATCCTCAGGTCATTATTGCCAGCGGCATGGATAAGGCACGCCCCGAGTGGCTCGATGACTGGCGTCGATGGAGCGACATGACGGCGGTAGCGAATGACCAGCTGTATTTTGTTCCGCCAGATGTTCTGCAGCGTCACACGCCCAGAATTATCGAAGGTGCCACGTCAGTGTGTGAGCACCTTCGGGTTGCTCGATCGTTTTATCAAAAGTGATTAGACGTTAAACCTAGTAGTCCACGCCCTGACGCGCTTTTATCCCGGCGGTGTAAGCATGCTTGACGTCTTTTACTTCAGACACTGTATCCATGATTTCCTGAAGGGCAGAGCCGCCTCCGCGACCGGTGACAACAACACTCATCGTTTCGGCTCGGGAAGTGATCGCGTCTAAGATCGCCTGTTCGTCTAGGTACTTGTAGGCAAGCATGTAAGTCAGCTCATCCATGACGACTAAATCAAAGGTATCATCGGCGAGCATGCGCTCAGCGACAGCCCAGGTATCTTTTGCGGCAGCGATGTCACCGGAGCGGTCTTGCGTGTCCCAGGTGAATCCGGTGCCCATTTGATAAAAATCTATCTCAGGGCAATGATCCCGTAAATAGATCTCCTCTCCTGATAGTTGGGCTCCTTTAATGAATTGCACTACACCTATTTTTTGGCCATAGCCCATTGCGCGCAGCACCATACCGAACGCAGAGCTGGACTTTCCTTTTCCATTGCCGGTCAGTAGCACAGCGACGCCACGCTCTATGTCAGCGGCTTCAATGGCAGAATCTACGTTCTCCTTCTGTTTCTCCATCGCCGCTTTATGTTTGGCGTCTTTGCTTTGCTGTTCGCTCATGGGCATCTCCTTTAAAGGGATTGTTGTTCAATCAAGGCTAGAAAGTAAAGCGAACCCCAGCGTAACCTGCAGTCCCGGATGTATTGAAGGTGGGGATTTCCTCATAATCCTCATCCGTCACGTTCTCGATACGACCGAAGAGCTCCAGAGCGTTGCTCACTTGATAGCTGGCGCTTATGTCCAGCAGCTCGTAGTCATCCACATCAGCGCCACGCTCTGCGGCTTTATCGCCACTGATACGCAGGTTGATATTAATAGTGAGTTTTTCGCCCATCGGTGTAATTAATAGCCCGAGATTGCCGAGATTTTCGGGTGCTCTAAGGCGTTGCTCGCCGCTGGTGTCTTCGGTGTCGTTGTAGGTGTAGTTACCATTGATTTGAATCATATCGTTAATCTGGTAAGCACCAATCAACTCAATACCCTGTGATTCAGAGTCGCCGCTCTCTTGTAAGTAACCAGAGAAATCCAGTAGGTCGAAGAATATTTCGTCTTCGGTAGTCTGGTAGAAATAGTTGGCTTCAACAAACCAGCCAGCGTTAGCAAAATAGCCGGCGCCGAATTCAAACCCCTCGCTTTTTTCTGCACTGAGCTCTACAAGCGAGGCAGGTGGGGTTGCGAACGGCCCGTTGTTATAGGCGATCTCAGAAAGGCTTGGTGCTCTAAACCCCGTACCATAGCTCCCCTTAATTTTGTACTCGCCGCTCTGAGTAGGTATCAGGTAAGCCCCGCTTAAACGGTAAGTGGTTTCGCTGCCGAAATCGTCGTTATCGTCGTAACGAACCCCTGCAGTAACAAAGAAGTCACGCGCAAGCTCACCCTGATACTCGACGAATACGCCGTTTTGATCTCGGTCGACATCGTCAGTGCCGTCATCCAGAGCTTCATTCGCCAACTCAATGCCATAGACTAGGGATAGTGTCTCTTGCGGGGTCCAGCTGCCAATGTACTCAATTTTTTCCAGTTCTCCCTGAGTAGCGAATGTGCTTTCACCGGCCGCCAGAAAATCGCTTTTTGAAGAGTGTGCGTTATAAGACAGCGTGTTGTTGAAACGCTCACCCTTATGCACAAGGGCCGCTCGCCAGCTCTCTTGCTCAGTATCACTCTGGCAGTTATCCGAAGGCTCAAACGTAACGGCAAGGAAGCAATCATCAAAATCACTGTCGCCATCTACAGAGCGGCCCACGAATTCCGCCCGCAGCGTATTGGTTAGATTGACGCCGGCACGTAAATGCACTGTTTGGTTTTCGTAACCGTCTTTGTCTTGTGGGGCAGGGTCTGAGATCAACGTGTTAAAGCCATCAGTGTCGTAGGTAGAGGCTATCAGTGAAAAGTCGGCTTTTTCATTACCGCCTGCAATGTTGCCATCTAATTGTAAGGTGCCGTAGCGGCCGTACTCGGCGCTTAAAATGCCACTGGCACCTTCGCTAGCCCGATGGGTAGAGATGTTGATAACGCCGCCAGCGTCCGCGCCATACATCATGCCTTGTGGGCCGCGTAAGATTTCGATGCGCTCGATGCCTGTACTGCTGATGTTGGCAAAGTTAGGCCCAGCCTGTGGTGTTGACGTGTCTGTAACATCAATGCCGTCGATGTATACCTTAGTTCGATATCCGCGCTCTCCCCGAATAGCGACTTCTGTCACTTGGCCTATGCCGCCGTTGTTGGCAACACTAATGCCTGGTTCATAGCGCAAAACGTTGGCAACAGTGCTGAAGCCGCGCAACTGTATATCGTTAAGATCGATGACGCTGACGGATGTGCCGACTTCCCTCAAGGGCATCGGTATCCTAGAAGAGGTGACGATGATTTCTTCCAGTAGCGGGTTGCTGCTTTCGGCGACAGCGCTGTTCACGGCAAGCGCCATGACTGCTGCTGATGCAGCTGATACTGTTTTAGTGTTCATGATTTGTCCTCAATAGCCTGTGTTTAGTATGGCGACTGAGGGAGGGGATCTGGGAACGCAATGCAGAGCATTGAGCAACCGTGTATGAAGCCCTCCGCTCCATCGTTGCGCATGATCAGGCAGGTGTCGGGCTCACAAAGTGCGGTGTCGATGACGCGCACTCTATATACCGTTGCGGGGGCAGCGGTGGATTTGGCCTTATACATCTACCTGCGAAAACAAACAGCAGGTGGCCACACCACACTTCCCATTTAACCCTTCCAGAAGCACATTGCTGCGCGACGAAGGGCACCTGATACGGGGCGGGACTTTAGTGGGGTGGGGGATAGATGTCAAATGCCGTAAACTGTGACTAATCCCTCATTTAAACGATAGTCCCGTGGCCTTCGATACCGACAACCCAGAAATTGATTCTCAGACTTTCTCGCGTGTGGAAGCGCTGCTCGGGCGCGCGCCGCGCGGTCTTAGAGCCGTTCCCGTTTCACAGCCGTCGGGTGAGCCCATGGTGATTCGGGTTGCTAGCTTAGTGGATGAGAAGCCCTTTCCTACTCTGTACTGGCTGATTGATCCGAGCTTGTGCTACCGCATTGATCAGGTTGAGGCCAGCGGACAGATTAAACGGTTTCAGCAGGAGATTGATGCGCAGGAAGAGTTGCAGGCATCAATGCGCGGGGATCACCTTGTTCATATCCAGCAACGTGCTGACTTTATGTCGAAAGAACAACGCCAGCAGATCGAGCGCCTTGGTTACGCCGAGGTGTTTAAGCAAAAGGGTATTGGCGGTATCAGTGACTTTACTCGCATTCGCTGCTTGCACACCTGGTATGCGGCACATTTGGTAGAGCCCAATACCGTGGGGGGAATGCTCGATGGCTGGTGGGCTCAGGAGCAGCAGCCGTGATTGAACCTGCGATCTCCAGCTTCTTTATGCTATATTGTGCGGCCTTTTTTGATGCGCCTTCATAACGAGACAACGGGATTCCAATGACAAACACGACTGATGACCTGCGCATTCGCAAGACGAATGAGTTGCTGCCTCCGGAGCAGTTGCTGTCTGAAATTCCCTTAAGCGATTCTGTCGTCAGTTGTGTTGCCGGCGCGCGCAAGGGTATTTCTGATGTGCTTGCACAAAAAGATGATCGCCTCGTTGTCATCGTTGGCCCATGTTCCATTCATGATCCAGCCGCGGCATTAGAATATGGCGCGAAGTTGAAGGCCAAGGCCGATGCCTTAGCGAGTGACCTTTTGGTGATTATGCGGGTGTACTTTGAGAAGCCGCGTACGACAGTAGGTTGGAAGGGCCTCATCAACGACCCAGACCTGAACGATACGTTTCAAATTAACAAGGGCTTGCGATTGGCTCGCCAGCTGTTGGTCGACCTTGCCGAAATGGGCTTGCCCGCGGGCACAGAATACTTGGATCTTATCAGCCCACAGTTTTTGGCAGACCTCGTGGCATGGGGCGCTATTGGTGCTAGAACCACAGAGAGCCAAACGCATCGCGAGTTGGCTTCTGGTCTTTCTTGCCCAGTGGGTTTTAAGAACGCAACCGATGGTGATATTCAGGTAGCCGTTGATGCGATTAAGTCAGCGTCTAACCCTCACCATTTTTTGTCGGTGACTAAGCAAGGTCACTCTGCCATTTTTGAAACGGCGGGTAATCGGGATTGCCACGTTATTTTGCGCGGCGGTAAACACCCCAATTACGATATGTTTTCTGTTGATGACACAAAAGCGATGCTTGAGAAAGCGGGGCTTGCTCCGCGGATCATGGTTGACGCGAGTCATGCTAACAGCCGTAAGCAACCCGCACGCCAGGTTGATGTAACCAACGATATTGCCGCGCAGGTGGCTCGCGGAAACAGCAACGTGTTTGGCGTTATGCTCGAAAGTAATCTAGTTGAAGGGCGCCAAAATGTTGTGGAAGGCCAGCAATTGACTTACGGACAAAGTATCACCGACGCGTGTATGGGCTGGGACGACACCGAGGTATTACTGGATACGTTGGCGCTAGCGGTGCAATCGCGCAGAGCGCAGTAATCGTCGATGGGTCTACTAGATTAGGCGCATGCAGTTTTAGGCATCTGCTAGACTAATCCTCCAGTTAGGAGAATTCTGAAGGAGAAGTTGATGCATCTTGGATTCAGCTCAATGAACAACGCCAACGATCCAGACCCTCGTTTGTTGGCAAAAACCCTCGAGGAGGCTGGTTTCGAGTCTCTGTGGTATGGCGAGCATAGCCATATTCCCGTCGCGCGAAAAACGCCGTACCCCCCGGGCGGCGAAATGCCCGATCCCTATAAGAAGATGATGGACCCCTACGTCTCTTTAACTGCGGCCGCATGCGTTACTACAAAGCTGAAACTCGGAACCGGAATCGCGCTGCTAATGGAGCGTGAACTTTTCTCGCAGGCAAAAACGATTGCGACATTGGATCGCCTGTCAGACGGGCGCGTGTTGATCGGCTGCGGGGTGGGGTGGAATCAGGAAGAGTTTGAAAACACCACGAGCCTGCCCTTCAAACGCCGCTATTTGGGTCTGAAAGAAACTGTCGCGGCCCAGCGCGCACTGTTAACCGACGCCGAGCCTGAGTTTCACGGTGAGCTTATTGATTTCGATCCCGTTTGGTTCGAACCCAAAGCGACCAGGCCGGGTGGGCCGCCAGTGGTGTTTGGTGCTATGGGGCCATTGGGCGTCAATCATGCGGCAGAGTGGGCCGATGGTTGGATGCCGGTAGATGTTGCGATGCAGGACATTGGGCAAGACATCAAAGATTTTCGTCAGAAAGTGTCTGACCACGGGCGCAACCCTGACGATGTGGAGATCACGATGGTGGTCATGGCGCCGGTGACCGCAGACTTACTGAAGTCTTATCGTGACATGGGCGTGGATCGTTGCAATATCGGGGTAGGCATGGAGAACTGGGACAAGCCAGACATCGTGATGCCCATGATCGAAGAGTTTTCTCAACTGATTCCCGAGCTGTAGCTTTCTCACGCGGCGAATAGAGCAACGCGAAAAAGGCGGCTATTTAGCCGTTTTTTTTCGTTCAGGCGCTGCATATTGCCAAATTGTGACAAAAAATACGGGGTAGCCCCTATGCCCGCAGGGCCCTCCTGAGAGTAAGCTAGAAATCGGATGCAAGCTGTCTACATGTATCTCTTGTTCCATTTGTGAGCAGAGAGCAGGGAGTGACCCATGGCATTGGCTCAGGCAATAATGACTGCCCTGATCGACGACGATCTGTCCGGCTATGAGCTGGCTAGAGATTTCGAATCTTCGCTAGGTTTCTTCTGGCGAGCTTCTCATCAGCAAATCTATCAGGAACTGCACAAACTCGCCGACAAGCAATGGCTCAACAAGCGCGATGTCAGTCAAAGCGGTAAGCCCAATAAGATTGTTTATGGTTTAACGCTCGCTGGTCGTAATGCATTGGCTGATTGGGTGTTTAGCGACACGCGCCTGACCCCGGCAAAAGATGAGTTGATGATTAAGCTTTACAATCTTTCGGAAGAAAACGCGCCTCATCTGTGCGGTGAGATTTCAGAGCGCCGTGAGTCAACGATGCAGATGCTTTACATCTATGAAAAGATACGCATGCTCCACTATGAAAACCCTTTGTGTTTGCCAACGCGCAGCAAAGGCGTGTATCTGGCACTTTCAGCGTCTATGACACAGGGTGAGCAATTTCTGGCCTGGTGCGATGAGGCTTTGGAGTTGCTGTCTTCCGTCGAGCAAGCACCTGCCTCACGGCGTGCTTAGTGTTTGCCCCCAGTCGCTTTATCGCCCCAGAGTTTCTTCAGCCGGGCGTCTCGACCACAGTTCCAGCGGTAGTACTTATAGCGGATAGGATTTTTTAGGTAGTAGTCCTGGTGGTACTCCTCTACCGGCCAGAAAGCACTCGCAGGGCGAATTTCTGTATGGATGGTTTCACCTGGAAATTTTTGCGCCGTTGCGGCAAGTGACTCATTAGCCAAGCGAGTTTCTTCTGTGCCCGCTGGAAAGATCGCACTGCGGTAGCTGAAACCTTTGTCGCAAAACTGGCCCGCATTGTCGAAGGGGTCGACATTCACCCAAAATAACGTCAGTAAATCTTGGTAGCTCACAGTGGCTGGGTCGTAGGTCACTTCGATCGCTTCAAAATGCCCCGCGTGATTTCCAGAGTAGGTGGGGTTGGCGAGTGTGCCGCCGGTGAACCCAGAGACGACGCCAACTACGCCCTCGCGTTTTTCGAAATCTGATTCCATGCACCAGAAACAGCCTCCGGCAAAGTACGCTTTCGCGGTGGTCTTGCCTGCTGTTTCAGCTATCGCTGTAGTGCTTAGTGCGGGAATGGCGCCTGCAAAGAGGGCGACAAGGAGCAAGCAAATTTTGCGCATGAGTCTGTTTTCCTATTTTTTCGCTGTGATAAGTAGACAGCGAGGGGCCTGTAGAGTTCATGCGTGTGTAAAATCAACGAGATTTGTCCCATTTTGAGTGAAATTCACTCCTATTTGCTGATATTGCGCTGAAATGTGCTTTTCTGGAGAAAACGACACTTTTTCCTCGCGATAGCGCTTGGACCCCTCTAATGTAATAACCAATAGGCATAGATCTAAATTTATTAGGGGTTTAATGGTTATGATTCTTCGATGGAAAAGTGTGATGGGTGCGGCGCTGCTGCTTCCACAGTTGGCAACAGCCGGGGTCTACATGTGTGTTGATCCTGCCACCGGTAAAACAAGTTTTACCGATAAGGCGTGTGCAACAACAGATGCTAGAGAAGAAGTGCGAATTGATGCGACTAATCTCAATTCAGGGCGTAAATCTAGAGGTAGCGTTGCGGAAAAAACGTGGCGTAGTGAAGAAGACAGGCGCAAATCGGGCCGCGATTACAACGCATCTCGACGTAACCTCTACAACAACAGCGCGACCGCGAGCACTGACAACTAGCGAATTGACCACTCGGGGCGGTAATCTATAGCCCCGAGTCTAGCTGTCCCGGCTTTCGCTTCGCGACTGCTGTGCAAACACGAGTGTTAGAATCCCGCCAGTGATAACGAGCAGGCCCCCCGCGAGTGACCAGCCGTCTGGCACCTGCCCCCAAAACATCCAACCCCAAATGCCAGCAAGCGGAACAGCAAAGTAGTTAATAGGCGCAATTGTCGCTGCAGGCGCCAAGCCATAGGCTTGTGTGTACAGGTTTAAAACCAACGAAATGGCAAAGCCGATGTATAACAGGGCAGCCCAGTCGGTGAGGGTTAGTCCACTGAAGTCGCCGATACTAAAGGGCGCGACGCAAACCAAAGACAACACGGCGTAGTAAAAAACGATCCTATAAGTTGGCTCTGTGGTAGCCAGTTTGCCGGTTGCGACCATGGAGATTGCCAGGGTTAAAGCCGAGAGGAAGCCAGCAGCGTGCCAGCCACTCAGGCCTGCGGTACTGGGCCGCAAAATAATCACTATGCCGATAAAGCCGATGGACAGTGGCCACCAGGCGCTACGCGCTACGCGTTCACGGGACCAAGTCCACAACACTACCGGTACCAGCAGCGGTGCGCTTTGACGCAGCAACATCGCGTCCACCATCGGGATATGCTCCAGCGCAACGTAGAAAAGATAGAACCCTGCGACACCCGCAACGCCGCGCAGCAAGTGTAGACTCAGCCGATGGGTGCGCTGGCTGGCTAACGAGTGACGCGCAATTCGGGGTAGGCACATCAATAGGCAAATGAAATATTGCACGGTAACGATCGCTTCTGTCGACACAGTGGCGGAGGCGAACTTTGTGGCAGCCGCTGCAGTGCTGGCCAGCACGATCATTACAAAAGAAAGTACAACGGCGCGGCGCAGTGCCTGCGGTGGATAGATTACATCGGGCAAGAGGGCGAGAGCGCGTTACTGAATGTTGGGTGTGTACCAAATCGAGGAGGTGTAGGCGCGCTCTCTAATGGTATCGGGCTGATCGTTTGCATGTTCCATCCCAAGTGCAATTGCATCGAGTAGAGAGTGCCTCGCTGTAGGAATTTGGAGAACACGCGCGTAATAAAATGCAGCCTGGTTTGGGTCAAAATTGGGGTCAGACCACTGTGCACGTAACGCCTGCGCGCCGATCGTGTTTTTCACGTTACCGGTGCTCAGATCAACCGTGTTGCCAATGTCCGTCAACGAGCCATTACTGCGTAACGCCCTTTCTTGTTCACCAGCGTTAGCCCAGACAACATTGAACACTTGTTCCTGCGTATTGCCGGCAGCGTCAAGCCAGCCTTTTACAATCTGTATTCTGTCGAGGTTTGCCCCCACGGGGTCTTTGGTTGCAGAGACCAAAAAAGTGGGCGCGCCTTCGCCCGTGCCCAGTTCACTGCCCATGGCTACGCCAGAGGCGGTGGCAGCAGCGTATAAATCTGCAGCTTCCAGATCGGCTTCAGTGAAGCCGTATCCGCCAAAAAATTGCACGGCAATTCGGGGCCCAGTGGTGGCGTACACTTCTCTGCGGCGCATTGCCTCTACGATGGCTTCGCGGGTGTTTTCGGTTGCCCATACAGCGGCCAGCCCCGAAGCTGACATCGCCCAGCCACTAGAACTGGGGCCTTCATCATTAAACTTCAGTAACTTGTTTGCTGGGATAGAATCTGTGGCGAGTTTGCCGTGAAAATTGTCTTCTTCTGCGGACGCCAGCGCGGTGTGAGAGTCGGTCGAGCCAATCACGCCAAATTGGAACGGATTGATTCCCACTTGCTGGGTGAGTTGCAAGCCGGTTTTCAGCGCGGGCCGAATAAAATCACCGGGCTGCGGTTGGTACTCGCTCCACTCGCGCTGAATGTAGTAGGGGTAGTTTTCGAAGTCTGCAAATTCGTCATCTGGAGAAAACGTTGAGTGTGTTTCTGAATCACCTTTTATCTGAGTGATTTCTGCAATCTTTTCCCAGCGCATTCGAGCTTCGGCATAGGCGGGCGTCATTTCTGCGCCACGCAGGCTTTTGGTCGAAAACATGTATCCTTTCGAAATATTAGAGTTGTGTGGTATCGCGACGAAGTCCGCTCCGGTCGATTCACTGGTTTTGTCCAGCCAGCCCCAGAGGTCTTCCGGAAATGGGCTGTCATCTAGACCAAATGGGTTGTATTGCTGGGCTGTTTCAGCGTCGCTGTCGGTAATGACGACACGGTGCAGATTTGCACCGCCGGGAATGGCGCTCCATTCCCAGCCAATCAAGGCGCTAAACACGCCGGGCTCATTGTGTGCATCCGCGGTGTCCGTCACAGTCTTCCAGGTGTCGAGCTCCACTTGCTCCGGCATGGGCAGCAGGCTGATGTCGCTATCCTGAAGTGTCGAAGCTTGTGCGTCTTCTAAAGGAGTAAGGTTGGGGTCGGGCAATATGGAAACAAAGAGGCTTCGGCCATCGCCGCTATCAATTGCGCGATTCAACACCATTGCAGCGACGCGTGCTTTTATAGAATCAATAAAGCCGAGATCGCTAGTGTCTACGCCTTCGCGATGAATGTTACGGATCACTCCAAGGAACTCGGCGTGGTCTGACACGACTAAAAAGTCCAGTGGCGTGCCAATCTGAACCCTCGCCTGATGGAACGGATGCACCACGGGCATTCCTTTGGCGTAGCGAAAAGCAGTGTCTGGTGTCGCCGTGAGGTTATTGTTGGTGTAGGCATCGGAGGAATAAGTGGTGTGTAAGTGGGTATCGCCCCATAACAACGTTTTCTCCTGGGTAAGCGCGGATGATGGCGCTGTCAGCATGGCGATTATGCCCAATGCGCGGGCTAGTTTCGGAAAGTTGATGAGCATGGCTTAGATCCTGTTCGACCCCGATTAGGTGCGCAATGAAGGCAATTGGTCTGATGTATTCTATCGGCGAGAGATGGGCAATGATACTCTTGTATAGCGTTACAGGTGGGGTGTGCAGTGCCCCTTTTAGTGCATTTAGGCGAGGATGTTTCGGTTTGATGATAGCAAGGTCAGCGCCTGATTCAGGCTACGGGTTGCGCGGGAGTCCAGGCCGATGAAAAAACACAAGGTATGGCTGTTGCATCTTATTTTACCAGGGCGCTATGGCCGGCTACTGACGGCCGGTATGTTGCTGCTGGTGCTGCTTCCGCTTTTCGCGTTGGGTACGGTGAAGGGTGGCGAAAATAATCCGCCGGTGCTGTTTTTTAGTCTTATTATCGCTTACATCATCCCCGTGTTTAGCTTCATAACAGCCCGTGCAAGAGATGCGCTGGATGATTTGCGCCCGCTGTTGACGATTGAGCCAGAAGAGTTTTTTGCCAAGAGGCAGTCTTTGGATTCACTGTCACCGCAGGAGTCGTTGCTTTGGTTGGCTTGTGCCGCGTTTGCAGCCTTGTGTCATATGGTGTTTATGCGCGGCTCATTTGGCGCTGCTATTACCTCTACTTTCTCTAACATGGCCGGGTTTATGAGCAGTGCAGGTTCGTTGTTAACCTGGATCGTGATGACAACCGTTATCGTAAAGTTGATACAACAGGCCATGATTTTCAGTAGTTTGGGTGCCAATCGTGTGCGGGTTTCGCTAATTAATTTTGAGAGCCTTTTGCCCTTTGGGCGAGTTGCGATCACCGCAAGCCTGGCTGTCATTGGGGCATTAGCGCTGTTCCCCCTAATTAACACGGGCGATAGCGTTCACCTATCTGAAAGCGTACCCGGTGCAGTAGCGGTTTTGTTCCCACTGCTGGTGATGTTTGTTATTCCCGTGTGGCCTTTGCACCGGCGACTACGCCGATTGAAGGAAGCAGAATTATTGCGTGTTAACGCTGAAATTTCACGAAAATCGCAGGGCCATTCGGTGGGGCTACCGCCCGAGCAGGCACTGGCGGTGTTGTCACCGTTACTCACTTATAGGCATGAAATAGCCAAAACCCCAACGTGGCCATTCGATCTGGGCAATGTGGCCAGGCTGTTTTTCTATCTGATTATAATTCCACTCACGTGGATTGGTGCAGCGCTCATCGAAAATGTTGTTGACGCTTTTCTCTAGTTGACGCTTTCCTAGAGTAGCCTTAGCAAATACCCTGATTTAGAACCAGTTCGCCGGCCAGGTGCGGCTTTTGTCCAGCCTCATCTTTCATTTCAAATTTCGCCCCTTGATTATCCTCGCTGTAAAGCAGGGTAACCGTGCTGGGGAGGAAAATAGGCAGCTTGAAATCAACAGAGGCAGAAGCGGCGCCGGTATGGTTTGGGGGCAGCAGGTGAGCGATGGTGCGGCTCTTGCTCCACATGCCGTGCATGATTTGCCTTTTAAAGCCCATTAACTTTGCAGTGAGTGGGTAAAGGTGAATCGGGTTGTAATCGCCAGATGCGCCGGCGTATTCGCGCCCTTTGTTAGCGGCTAGTGGCCACTGTAGCGAGGCATCGAACGCAGCAGGGGAGTCGTCTCTGGTTTTAGCCTTCTTGATACCATTGCCGTTCTTGCGAATCAGCATCACACTCAAGTCATCCCACACAAGTTTGTTCTCAACGCGGACTTCAGTGATGAGGCTTACCTCGTACCCTTTTTCAACTTGCTCGCAGTCACCAAGGCGAACTTCAAAGTCCATCGCTTCATCGCACAGCAGGGGCCTTTGCTGACGGATTCGATTGCGTATATGCACTGCTCCCATCGGC
>JBGCFE010000098.1:0-8984 GCA_045106775.1 Halioglobus sp. | reverse complement strand
CTGTATCGCCGTAATGGGGTGTACCGCATGCGCTTTACGCAGCGTGGCAGCCGACACCTCGCTTAGGCCGATTGCGCCTATCTTTCCCTGCTCGCGCATTTTGACAAGCGCGCCCATGCTGTCCTCAATCGGTACCGATTTGTCCCAGCGGTGAAGATAGTAAAGATCAATATGATCGGTTTGCAATCGAGCCAATGATTCATCAATGGTTTTCAGCAATGTTTCCGGACGGCCGTCGATTACACGCTTGCCATCGACACCACCCATACCGCATTTGCTGGCCAAATGAATTCTATCGTGAAGACCGTTAAAGGCTTTGCCGAGAAGCGTTTCATTGCGACCAAAGCCATACAGGCTAGCCGTATCGAAATGCGTCACACCCAGATCAAGCGCAGCATGCAGCAGTTCAATGCCCTGCTCTTCTGACGGCGCCACATTGTAGGCATGGCTCAGCACCATACAGCCCAAGCCTACTTCCGCAACTTCGTGCTCCCCAATGTTTCGCGTTTTCATCGAATAAAAACCAACTCTGTTTCGTGAGTGTTAGCCAAGCTGCTGCTCAAGATCGTGCAATACTTTGTAGCACGACAATACCTGTGCCACGCTGGAGTTTGGCTCACGCCCTTCGGCGATGGCAGCAAAGAATTCTCGATCCTGCAGCTCGATACCATTCATTGACACTGCCACTTGCGACACATCGATTGGCTCTTCTTTACCGTTCACCAAATCGTCATAGCGCGCTATATAGGTACCGTTATCACAGATGTAACGGAAGAACGTTCCCAACGGACCATCATTGTTGAACGATAGAGATAACGTACAGATTGCACCATTCGCCGCTTTTAGTTGAATCGACATATCCAGAGCAATACCCAGCTCAGGGTGAATCGGGCCCTGGATAGCATTCGCTTCAACCACTTGTGCACCACATTGGTACTGAAACAAATCAACCGTGTGTGCGGCGTGGTGCCACAACAAATGATCCGTCCAAGACCGCGGCTCACCCACCGCATTGATATTTTTACGCCGGAAAAAATACGTCTGCACATCCATTTGTTGAATGTTCAGTTCGCCAGCGCGAAGCCGTTTGTTTACCCACTGGTGTGATGGATTGAATCGTCTAGTGTGACCCACCATACAAGTCAAACCAGTGTCCTGTTGTTTACTGACCACTGCGTTGGACTCTGCCCAGCTATCGGCCAGCGGAATTTCCACCTGCACATGTTTACCGGCATCCATACATTGAATAGCTTGCTCAGCGTGCATTTGAGTGGGCGTGCAAAGAATAACCGAGCCCACCTCGGGCAGCGCCAATGCATCGGCAAGTTCCGTAAACGCATGTTCCACACCGTAGGCGTCAGCGGTTTCCCGCGTGGGCTCAAGACGGCGCCCGACCAGTGCAGCCACCTCCACACCATCGATATTTTTGATACCATCAAGATGTTTTTTACCAAAAGCGCCAGCGCCTGCAATCACTGTTTTCATGATTAGTTCCTTAGGAGTTTTCCAGAATCAAGTGACCCACTGCCGTGTTTGACGCGGGCACGTGATAAAAGCGATGTTTAAGTTCTACTTGCGGGTTTAAAGCACCCCGCATAATTAACCACATAACCAGTTCAATGCCTTCCGACCCAGCTTCGCGGACATAGTCTATATGCGGCATGGTAGCCAAGCCCTCCGGGTCATCGACTATGCGGTCGAGAAAATTATTATCAAATTCCTTGTTTATTAACCCCGCACGCGGCCCTTGCAGTTGATGACTCATGCCACCGGTACCCCAGACCTGCACGTTTAAATCCTCGTCATACGAGTCAACAGCGCGCCGAATAGCCTTGCCGATATCCAGGCAACGTTGTCCCGATGGCGGCGGATACAGCACCACGTTTACCGCAAATGGAATCACCTTGCAGGGCCACTCCTGAGGCTGGCCAAACATCACTGAGAGAGGAACGGTCAGGCCGTGGTCTACGTCCATTTTGTTTACAATCGTAAGATCAAAGTTATCCTGTATTACTGATTGGCTAATATGGGCAGCAAGCTCTGGATGGCCTTGAACATCCGGTACCGGTCGCGGGCCCCAGCCTTCATCTGCTGACTTGAAGCTTTCGGCACAGCCAATGGCAAACGTTGGAACAAAATCCATACTGAACGCCGTAGCATGATCATTGAAAACCAGTATGACGACGTCAGGTGGATTGTCCTTGATCCATTGTTTTGAGGGCTCATAGCCTGCAAAAACAGGCTTCCAATAATCTTCCTCTGTCTTGCCAAGATCTAACGCAGCACCGATAGCCGGCACATGCGAGGTAGCCACTCCTGCGGTCACTTTAGCCATTGTCGCTTTCTCCAATATAGCGATTGCCATCTGGGCTGCGCCCTCCGTCAATCATCATTTGTACGTAGTCATCGACCGGCATCCCGGTCATTGTCGAAACGGCTTGCTGAAAGCTAAAGCCGTCAGTGGAGAAGACTTTGGCGAGAAAATAAATATTGCCACCCAGCGCGATCAACCTGTTGTAGTCGCGATCAACCAAACCTTGTTTCTGCTCTTGGCTCATTGGCCATTCGTCAAGATAGGCGCGCTCATCGGCTTTAAAACGCTGGCGGTTTTCTTCGGTCATCAACGACATACAGAATTGATTCAGGTGATAGCCTTTGCGAGCCATTTCCTGATCAAAAATTGTGGTACCTGGAACATCTTCATACGGTTTATCAAGCGCCATTAGCTTTGTACCCCTAAATCTGTTTCCTCGGGCCAGTAGAGCCGCATCGGATTATCCACCAACAGTTTACGTTGCAAGTCTCCACTGCTGGCAATACGCGGAATAAAATCAACCAGATGGCCTTCGTCAGGTGTGTGCGATTTCATGTTGGGATGGGGCCAGTCCGTCCCCCACAACACTCTGTCGGGAAAGGTCTCAACGACCTTTTTGGCAAACGGCACCACATCATCGTAATGTGCGTTTTGCCCCTGGCTTAGTCTTTCCGGGCAGCTGACCTTGCACCAGAAATTTTCGTGCTCTCGCATAAGCTTAAGAAACAACTCGAACTCTTCGCCGTCAACGCTTTTGCTCACATCAGGCCGGCCCATATGATCCACCACAACCGTACAAGGCAAGGATGTAAAGAAATCAAACAACTGCGGTAATTCAGCCGATTCGAAATAGATCACAATATGCCAACCCAGATCGGCAATTCGAGCAGAAATTTCTTCCAGAGATTCAAACGGTAGCTTATCAACCAGGCGTTTTACGAAATTGAACCGAACGCCTCGCACACCAGCAGCGTGCAGGCTTTGCAATTCATCAGTGCTCACATCACGGCTTACAGTAGCCACACCCCGTGCTAGCCCATTGGCATCGTTTAGCGCATCCACTAACGCTCGATTGTCAGCGCCATGGCAAGTCGCCTGCACAATCACATTGCGACTGAAACCCAGATGGTCGCGCAATGCCCAGAGTTTTTCTTTTGGCCCGTCGCAGGGCGTGTATTTGCGCTCGGCGGCGTATGGAAAAATATTGCCCGGGCCAAACACATGGCAATGCGCATCCACCGCGCCGGGAGGCGCTACGAATGTTGGTTTGCTGGGGTTGGGATGATAAACGCGCCAGCCAAAGTCCATTTCAAAGTCGGACACGGCTTACTTACCTCTAGCCTTTAACGCTACATCCAAACGAGGATAGACACGCCTGGCATTGCCTTCATACACTTTATACTGGTTGTCATCGCTCAGCTTAAGCGAGTCGACATAGCGCTTGGTATCGTCGAAGTACTGGCCAGTTTGCGGGTCAATTCCCCGTACTGCACCCACCATTTCCGAACCGAACAGGATGTTGTCGATATCGATTACCTCAAACAGTAAATCGATACCCGGCTGGTGATACACACACGTATCAAAAAATACGTTCTTCATGACATGTTCGTCTAAGGGCGGGCGCTTGAGCATATCGGCTAAACCGCGATAGCGGCCCCAGTGGTAGGGAACCGCACCGCCCCCGTGCGGGATGATAAAGCGTAAGTTTGGAAAATCCTTGAACAGATCACCTTGAATAAACTGCATGAACGCCGTGGTATCCGCATTAATGTAATGCGCACCAGTTGCATGAAAATTAGGGTTACAGGAACCTGAGACATGGATCATGGCTGGCACGTCCAGCTCTTCCATTTTTTCAAAGATCGGGTACCAACTTTTGTCAGTGAGCGGTGCAGACGTCCAATGCCCACCCGAAGGATCCGGATTTAAATTGCAGCCCACAAAGCCAAGCTCATTCACGCAGCGCTCCAGCTCCTTCACCGAGTGCTCAATAGATACACCTGGCGACTGCGGCAACTGACACACACCAATGAAGTAGTCCGGGAACAAATCAACGACACGTTTGATCAGGTTGTTACAGGCGCTAGTCCATTGTTCAGACACAGCGCGATCACCCAAATGGTGTGCCATTGCGGATGCACGCGGAGAGAAAATCGTCATGTCGGCACTACGCTCTTTCAGCAGGCGCAGTTGATTTTGCTCAATGCTCTCGATGATTTGATCGTCGCTGATGTGCGGCACCTCGGGCAGGACATGGCCGCTTTTATGGGCTTCTAACTGCGCCTCTCTAAACAGCTGATGTGGTTCGGGCGCCGTTGTATAGTGGCCGTGACAATCGATTATCATATTTTTGGTCTCTATTTTTCGCAGTGTTAGTTCTTGCGATTCGCATCCGCCGAGTTAATTTTATCGAGCATTGAATGTAAATCTGATTCCATGGAACCGAGCCCCAACTCACCTGCCCATTGTTGACGTTCAGCGCAGGCGCGACTCATGCAAGCGTCCACTCCCGCCTCCTGCACCGTTTTCGCCACCTCATTCATTTCCTCTGCGCGACGAATTCCGTGTTCCACACTGCGCGAAATCATATAGGCAGAATACGCTTGCCAATCCGGGTGAGGAAACAAATTGTTCAGTGACTCCAAAACAGATTGCTCAACATCGAAATGGCGCGCCGTTAGCATCGCCTCGGTAATGAGCGCCTCCATACCTTTGATCACTATACTGCGACACATTTTACTCGCTGCGGCGGGGCCTTCTGCTGCTGACAAAACACTCATGCCAGTAAAGCCCAGCGCTCTTGCTACAGGCAAAAATTCATCGGCATCTGCGCCAGCCAGCAGCATGGGTACAGCAATTCGCTTTGGCGCGATAGGCGCCATCACTGCGGCTTCTACAAATCGTGCACCAGCGGCTGCTACTTGCGCAGACAGTTGTTTTTTAGTGCCGGGCGAGACGGAATTCAGATCCAGATACCAGGCGCCCTGTTTCATTTGTTGCACTACTGATTCGGCCGCAGGTATCGCTTGGCTGGCGGTCACTGCCGAAATAACAACATCGGCAGTGCTCACAGCCTCGTTAGTGTCTTGAGCCTGCGTTATGTTGGGCGACTTCACTATCGCAAAGCGTTGACTGCTTCGAGATGAAGGGTCTTCGAACTGCCTGTCCCAGGCAATAATTTGGGCGCTACCGCTTGCGAGCAAATCGTCGGCCAGTGTCGAACCAACTTCGCCGAAGCCCAACAGGCATATTGTGTTGACAGAACTCATGAGGCCACCAGTTCGGCTGGAACAAATACTTCGCCGCGCATGAGAAGCCGTGCGGTTCGCAGCAACGCTGCTCGATTCACTCTGAATGTCTCGGCCGCCTCTGCGCCACTGACATCCATCTCAACGGTAAAAAAACCGCTGGGGTGTTCAACATCCAGCTGTCGAACCTCGTCTTTCGCCTGCAAACCGCTTACCCGCTGCGCAACTGAACTGGGCAACATGCACGCCGTTGCCACACTCACAGAGCCGAGCACCCCAATCGCTTCGTGCACTCGGTGTGGAATAAAGGTACGTGTGTTAATTACGCCACCGTTTAGTGCACGCGACACCAGGCACATCTTGGGAACTGTTTTTTCACTCACGTCACCGAGGTTCATTAGCGGGCCCAGCGAAAGCCGTATTTCTTCGATACGCTCGGCGAGCGCGGTATTGGCTTCAAGCGCCTGAGGAAGCTCAGCGCCCGACAACCCAAAATCAGCGGCATCAAGCACCACCACCGGCATACCATTATCGATGCAGGTCACATCCAGGCCGCCAACACGGTCAACAAGATTACCCGTTGGGAGAAGTGCACCGCAGCTGGAACCGGCAATGTCCTCAAAATCCAATGGCACTGGTGCCGCAGTGCCTGGCACACCGTCAATGGTCGCAGAGCCCTGGTAGTTAACTTGCCCGCCTGGGGTTTCGATACGCGCTATCGCCAGGGCGCCCGTGTTAAGCATTTTTATTCGTACATCTGTTCGATCGCTATTAGCCGCTATCAGGCCAGACTCAATGGCAAAGGGGCCGACCCCCGCAAGAATATTGCCGCAGTTCTGCGTATCACTGACCTCAGCCCGATCAACCACCACCTGCAGGAACAAGTAATCGACGTCTGCGTCGGCACTGGCGGATGGACTAACGATGGCAACCTTGCTGGTCAGAGGGTGTGCGCCGCCCATGCCGTCTATCTGCCGGGCATCAGGCGAACCCATTGCAGCGAGCAATACAGCGTCTCGCGCACGTTGATCGCTGGGCAAGTTGGAGGCGAGAAAATACAACCCCTTAGAGGTACCACCTCGATAAACTGAACATGGGATAGCCGCTAGCATTGCTTAACTACTCATCCAGTGATTCCACCCAGCGAAACCCCTTGCTCGCCAGGCGCTCGCGCATGGAGTAAATATCGAGCCCAAGCTCACCCGCCGCAAGCCGCGCTCGCTTTTCTTCTTCATTGGCCACTCGTTGTTGTACTTTAGTAAACACCGACTCCGCAGTATGGGCTTCGACTACTACTACCCCGTCATCGTCTGCAACAATCAGATCGCCCGGCAAAATGCGCGCACCTGCACAGACTATTGGGGTATTCACGTTGCCCAGCGTTTCTTTCACTGTGCCCTGTGCGTAAATAGCCTTTGACCAGACCGGAAACCCCATTTCGGTGAGCGTAGCAATGTCGCGCACACCGGCATCAATAATCAAACCTCGCACACCGCGCGCCTGCAGAGAAGTTGCCAGCAGATCACCAAAATACCCATCTTCGCAGGGGCTGGTTGGCGAGACGACCAGTACGTCGCCTGGCTGACACTGTTCTACGGCCACATGAAGCATCCAATTGTCTCCAGGTGCGACTTCACAGGTGACGGCCGTGCCGGCCACTTTCGCACCGACATAGATCGGGCGCATATAGGATGCCAGCAACCCTTTTCGACCCCGGGCTTCATGCACCGTCGCTACCTCAGCGCCCTGATAGCGCTCCACAACATCGGCGGCAACGCGTTGCACTTTTGTAACACAGACACTCATCGTAATTCTCCGCAATCCACCTTGCTCTACAGGCCGCTTAACATGCGCGGCTCCGAATGCATCAGTCTGCCCCAGAGGCAGCCCAAATGCCTCTTGGATTTCTGTATACTGTCATAGTATTTTTCTATAAAGACCTACTTCATGGATGCAGAAATCAGCTTCTCTGCCAATCTCCGACATCTGCGTGCCGCGCTGGAAATAGAACGTTTGGGTTCAATAAGCGGCGCTGCAAGGTCTGTTCATCTCTCGCAGCCAACGCTAACGCTGGGTATCAAGAAAATCGAAAAGGAGCTGGGCACTCCACTTTTCGAGCGATCCACCTCCGGCGTTGTCACTACCCAGCCCGGCAGGGCGTTTCTGCGAAGAGTAGAACGCGGGCAACACTGGTTGGCAGCAATCGACAAGCTAGTGAAGCAATCAGCAACTAACTCTTCTCGCCACATCGACAGGCAACTCACCAGCGGGCAGCTACGCGCATTGATTGCCGTAACCCAGGAGGGCAGCTACACGCGGGCGGCCAACCGACTAGCACTCACCCAACCAACACTGCATCGCGCTATTCGCGATCTCGAGAGCATTTGCCAGCAAACATTCTTCCATCGCGTGCCGCGTGGCGTGGAACCAAGCTGGCGAGCGCGAGACATCACCCGTCTCGCCAGTTTGTTTTTTGCAGAGCTGAAACAGGGTGTTGATGAAATGAACGAAGCACGGGGGATTTTGACCAGCTCAGTGCGCATTGGCGCCCTGCCTTTGTCACGGACCGAACTGGTTCCGATTGCCGTCAACAACTTGATGGAAAAAGCGCCCGGGGCAAAAGTGGCCATCATCGATGGGCCGTATGAAGAGCAGCTCCAGAGCTTGTTACATGGCCAAATCGATTTCATTATCGGAGCGCTTCGTGACGCACCCTCCAGCCAAGACTTAGTCCAAGAGTTGTTGTTTGAAGACCCTCTAAGCATTGTGGTGAGAAAGGGGCACAAGTTAGAAAGAAACAAAACAGCAACTATAAAAAATCTTCGCAAATTGAGCTGGATTGCACCGCGAATGAACACACCTGCGCGTGAGGCCTTTAACAGAATGTTCACCGGCGGAGGGCTCAAAGCGCCGGAATCTATTATTGAATGCAGCTCGCTAGTCGCTACCCGCGGACTCCTAATGTGCAGCGACAGAGCGGCACTACTACCGGCCAGGCAAGTAGAAATAGATGTGCAATCGGGCTTGCTCGCCGTCAGCCCAATAGCCTTGAAGGGTACTAGCAGGAAAATTGGAATCATGAGTCACAAGGGTTGGCAGGCTACCCCATTGCAGAAACAATTTTTGGAGCTAGTTCGCGATCGGGCTACTCGCTGTTAAAGCCGGCCTATCGATCCTGGGAGGCCCTGGGAGGCCCTGGGAGACATTGTTGGCTGCGCAATCGCGCTATTCCAAGCTTACGCCTTAAGGAATATCAACGTGCTAATTATAGTATGTAGAGCCTGAGCAACCCGATACATAGGTTACAGATTATACCGGAGACATAGGTTACACATTAATGCATTTGGAGGAGGACTCCAGATGCCTTGGATCGAGTGTAGCGCTATGGATGAGAGAGTTAGATTTGTGGCCAGACTCCTTGA
>JBGCFE010000097.1:0-6434 GCA_045106775.1 Halioglobus sp. | reverse complement strand
GGGCACATCAATGGAAGAGGCGGCCCTGGGTGTCACTACGCCTTTTGACGATGGGGCGGCAACCGTCGGCAACGGCGTCATGGTGGCCCTGCAAATGAAGAGTACCGCGCAAGTTGACGCCTTTTATCAAAAAGCACTGGCGCTGGGAGCAACCGATGAAGGGGCCCCCGGCCAACGCATAGAGGGCTTTTATGCCGGCTACTTTCGTGACCTGGACGGCAACAAACTTAACGCTTTTGTACTAGGCTAAAAAGCCACCGCGAATAGACGTGGGCACTTGCCCACTCAACTGGAGACAACAATGATTGCATGGACTGAACAGCAGCAAATGGTCAGAGGAATGGTGCGCGATTTTGTGGAGAAAGAAATCGTACCGATCATCGACGATTTGGAATACAACGGGCTACCGCCCTATGACGTGCTGCGCAAGCTATTCGCAACGTTCGGGATGGATGAGCTGGCCGGTGCAAACTTCGACAAACAAATTGCCCGGGCAGAAGCTATAGCCCGCGGCGAAGCGGTGGAAGACAAACCTGAAAAAGAAACCACCTCTGGCCGCCCAAGTGATGATGCGTTAGACGCAGTGGCCATGGGTATCATCCCTATTATCGAAATAGCACGGCATTGTCAGGGGCTTATCACCGCGATGGGCGTATCCGTGGGCCTTACCTCCGGCGCAATCATGTCCAAAGGATCACTCGCACAGAAGAAAAAGTACGGGCGTGATTTGGCGACGCTGAAAACAGTGGGCGCATGGGCCATTACTGAACCCAATTCGGGTTCAGATGCGTTTGGCGGCATGAAAGCCACGGCTCGCCGAGACGGCAACGGCGGATACATTCTCAACGGCAACAAAACCTTTATTACCAATGGCCCATATGCGGATGTCATCGTCTTTATCTGCCGGCTTGAAGAGCAAGGTGTCGAAGCCAGAGACAGAAAGATCGTTTCGTTCATTCTCGATTCGGGTATGGAAGGCCTGGTACAGAGTGAACCTTTCAAAAAAATGGGCATTGGCTCCTCACCCACTGGTGAACTATTTTTGTCAGATGTGAAGGCGGGGCCCGAACGTCTAATGGGGGAATCAGAAGATGGCTATGGCCGCTCTGGCGCCAAGTCCACTTTCAGTACAGAAAGATCTGGTGTTGCGGCAATGGCACTGGGCCTGGTGGAACGTGCACTGGAACTGTCACTGGACTATGCCAAGACCCGTGTGCAGTTTGGTGAACCCATTGGCAACTATCAGCTGATTCAACTGAAGCTTGCCAAGATGGAAGTGGCGCGATTGAACCTGGAAAATTTGGTGTTTCGATACATCGAGACACGGGCAGCAGGCCAAGACCTCACCTGGGCCGAAGCGTCAGCAATGAAACTCTACGCTGCGCAAACAGCCATGGAGGTGACCACTGAAGCCGTGCAGGTATTTGGCGGCGCCGGTTACATGCGAGCAACCCGTGTAGAGCAACTAATGCGGGATGCGAAGATACTGCAAATTTACGCTGGCACAGATGAAATGCAGATTACAGCGATAGCCAAAGACCTAATGGGGCGCGCCTAGCGCCCTATTCAGGTTAGTTAGCAAAACTCACTCCGCCGTTGACGCGCCACACCTGGCCATTCACCCACTCACCCTCGTCAGAGATCAAGAAGGCAACCGCTGAAGCTATGTCTTCAGATCGACCATGTCGATTCGTACGGGCGCCCTTGAGCGCCCAGTCTTTCATCTCCTGAGACATGTTGGCATCAAGCTGCTCAGTCAACACAAAGCCCGGAGAAACGACGTTGCAGCGAATACCTTTTCGCCCCCACTTACTGGCAACGTGCCGGCACAGTGAGTTGACGGCAGCCTTGGACGCGGCATAAGCCGGCCGTTCAGGCTCACCGACAACACCGGCATCCGATGACGTCAGCACAAGCGTGCCACTGCCACGCTCTAACATATGGGGTAGCGCCGCGCGCAACAGCATTGCTGTACCGGTGACATTCACCTGCAGAGTACGCGCCCAGATTGCGCTGTCATTACTTAGCAAGTCACCATCGCTGTGAATAATCTGCAGGTCTGCCACATTCGCAAACAGTGCATCCAAACCGTCGAAATGTGCAATAGCAGAATCCACCAGGCTCGCAATGCTTGCATCATCAGCCTGATCGTACTGCCACGCATCCGCCGTACCGCCCAGCGCACGGATTTGCTCGGCCACCGCTTGAGCCCCCTCGAGATTCATGTCACCTATACCCACCCGTGCACCCTCGGCACCCAGGCGCAGCGCAGTTGCCGCGCCAATACCGCTGGCACCGCCGCACACCAGTACACGCTTACCGCTTAAGTTTTTCATTTTAGGCTCCTTAGCAATCTCTACTGCAACGCATTGAGCGTCGCTGGTGAATATGCAACTATCCACCACTCACGGCGTTTTGCACAGCACCCACAATAAAACCAAGACTGAATACTTATGAAGCTACTGATTTTTCTTTGGAATAGAGTGCTCGCACTGGTTAGCACCATCATTCTGCTGGCGGTTCTGCTGATTCTGTTTGTCGGCTTTCGAGCAAGTTCGGTGTCACAGGAAGACGATGCAGATCATGTGCAGGCAAAGGGCGACTATCTAGAAAGTATCAGCCAATCAATACTCCCCCAAAGCGCACCCAACATTGTCTTCATTTTGTACGATGATATGGGCTATGGCGACATCGGTGCAGGGGCGCAGCAGGGCAATATGATTGCCACACCCAATATCGACTCGCTTGCGCAAAATGGAGTCACTCTAAGCGATTTTCACTCGCCCTCTCCCGTCTGTACTCCCTCAAGAACGGGCTATCTCACCGGCCGCCTGGCGCCGCGCGCCGGCCTTCCCAATGTAGTATTCCCCAGCGCAAGCACTAAGGCTCTGGCGCTAAGCGCAATCATGAATCCCGGGCAAAATGTACGCCTGCCCGCAGAAGAGATAACGCTGGCTGATTTACTAAAGGCCGCAGGCTATGCCACTGGTATGGTGGGCAAATGGCACCTGGGAGACAAGAGCCCTTCGCTGCCCAACGACATGGGGTTTGACGATTACTACGGAGCGCTCTACAGCAATGACATGGAGCCTTTTGCGTTCTATCGCAACAAAGAGATCGCCGAACCGGCACCCGCAGACCAAACACTCATGACAGAAAAGTACACGCAGGCGGCCACGACATTTATTAGAGAGAACGCTGATAAGCCATTCTTCTTGTACTTTGCCCATAACTTTCCACACGACCCGCTCATGGTTCGCGACGAACGTGCCGGTACGTCTAACGCTGGCCTTTACGGAGACGTACTAGAAGAAATCGATGATAGTGTTGGCGAAATCGTTGCAACTCTTCAACAAACCGGAACGTTGGATAACACGCTTATTATTATTACCTCAGACAACGGCCCTTGGTTTTTAGGCGACGCCGGCAATCAACGCGGCCGCAAAGGAAATACGTTTGAAGGTGGCATGCGAGTACCGTTTATTGCGCATTGGCCGGCACAGTTTCAGTCTCTAGGAACTGTAGATTCGATGGCCATGGGTACCGACATTTTGCCAACCGTATTGGATATTCTGGATTTGCCAGCACCCAAGGATCGGTTAATTGATGGGCGCAGTATTTTGAAAGTAGTAACGGAAGGCGCGCAAACGCCTCACGACTATCTCTACTACTATGATTCAGAGACACTTTTTGCGGTACGCTCTCAACGCTTCAAGTATCGCGGAGCCGCCGGCGTGATGTATCACACCGACGCCATGCCAATGGGCGGCGCAATACCACAGAAGGAATGGCTGTTTGATCTAGCCGGTGATCGACGCGAATCGTACGACACTTCGCTAAAGCACCCCGAACAGCTCGCTCAGCTTCGCAAAGCCTTCGAAGCGAAAAATCAGGAAATGGCTGAGAATCTACGAGGCTGGGTTTCGAAATAATACCGTTAACCCGCCCGCGCTTGACGATTTGGGAAGCGCACACCGATAATGCGGAACACTCTGGCTAACGCACGAATCCGCTCTGAAAGATCTCATCACAGCCCCGGCCCAACTGTCGCGCTCTGCAATACTGGTTGTCTGGACACTCGCTTCAGTTTACCTGCTACCGTCTGAGGCAGATTTTCTGTTGGCGTTGGCGCTCTATTACTTTTGGTATACCGAGCGACACACTCTGCACGCGCGAGACGGTGCACTTGCCGATCCACTGTTTATGCTGGCGGCCGCACTGGCGCTTACGCTGGGTTTATCCGGTCTTTGGTCGACCGGGGAATCCCTCCCCGACCACGGTCAGATTTGGGCAAGAATAATTGCAGCAATAGGCTTTATGCTTATTGCTGCCCATGCTTTCGCCACGCAAACTGGTTTCAGCACTTATCTGCGCCATGTCATTATTCTTGCCACGTTGGTGAGCACGGTGATTTGTCTGCTGTACTTTGTTTTTGGCCCCGTGCCGGGCAACAATCGCATACACGGTCTGTTTCGCCTCTTCAACCCGGGCCGCGCAGGTCATCAATACGCCGCCACCCTACCGTTTTTAGCCGTTAGCTTTGCACTTGGGCACGGCAAGTGGCGCATTATGGCGGCGGTCGCCATTGCGTTAACGGCCGCTCTCATCATTCTTACCGGCACACGAGCGGCCTGGATTGGCAGCGCGGTTGGCATGCTGGCCTTCATACTCGCCACCCTGCGCATTCGGCGCGCGCAGTTCTTGGCGCTGCTCACACTGGGCGGAGCAATAGTCTCTGGTTTATTTCTGTACGCCTCACTAAACCCAGATTCAGCACTGCATGCGCTGCTATTACCGCGTGGCGACAGCTATCGTATCGCGATATGGCAAACGCATATTGAGAGACTTTTTTCAGGGCCCTGGCTGTTTGGCTGGGGTGCCCTAACAGAGCAACCTTATCTGTTTATCATCGATATGGAGCTGCGCGGCGCGCATAACCTCTATATCTCCACGGCAGAGCAAATTGGCGTTATTGGCCTTGCTCTCTTTGTAATCTTGCTCGTTTGGACGGGTTGGCGGCTACTGGGCCACATGCAACATGCTTCTGCTCGGCTTGGCCTGAGCTTACTGGTAACCGGTTGCGTGCTATCCATTTTCAATGGTGACCGGCTAATTGATAAGCTAGGGTTGGTTTGGTTCGTCTTTTGGCTACCGGTGGCAATCGCCGTTGCACTCAACAACGCAAAGGACAAAAACCCAAAACACAGCGCCAGTTAAGCCAACGCTTACCTAGCCATTTTGACCAGAAAACACCTCTTTGCGTTTTTCGTACACCGCAACCACCCCGGCCATCTGTTCATCATCGTAAGGCCGCAAACCACTCAAAAGAATCCTCTTCTGGCCACTCCCCACGGGCTCATCGCCATCAAGCAGCTTAAACGCAAGCACAGCCATCCCACGCTTGCCGTCGATGCTCAGCTCGCTGGTGTCACTACACAATGCCGGCTCACGGATATCAACGCGATCTAGATCAATGCTCATGCTTTGGTACATCACCATCGGACGTTGCGGATTAATCATCACCTCATGCTCCGCCAGCAAAGGAACGAGCAAATCCGGAAAGCTATGGCCTGAAAATTGAACGTATTGCCGTGACAGATTTTGAATCGTTTCGGCGCACAGGGTGTTTTCGCCACTCCGCTCTATCCGAAGATACTCCCGCTCCTGTGCATCAACAATCGACAGCGACTCAGCCGGCTCTGGCAGGACTAACTCAGTGCCCTCCGTTACCATGCCGGCGAACGTACATTCCATGTGTGCACTGATGCCGTAGCGCGCCAGAATCACCGAGAACAATAAATCCCCCGGCACACAAAATCGCGAGGCATCTGCGTCATGCAGGGGGTTGAAATCTTCCGCCACGTGCTTGGCGAACTGGCTACCCTGGCTGCGCGTAAAGCGCAATTTGCCATCGGAAAATTCGTAGTAATCTTCTATTTGCATGATCGCCTGCTGATCGCCTGTTGGCCCTATAACACCCAATGAACGCTGCGCATTATACGGGTTCCGAGACGATTCTCAGTGCGTGACTATTACCGAAACTGGATGGTATATCTATCGGAATAAGCCATGCGAATACGCCTCAGCGAACTTCCAACCAGCGTAGAGGTCTGAATGAATACACACCACGCCGCAGGGCGTTGCATAGCAAGTAAATATGTCGGCATTGTGGCGGTCAGTTTGCTGTTCCCAATAAGCCGGCTGAGCAGGTAACTTTATCGCCCTATGATTTGCTCCTCGATCTTTAGAATTTCGCGTACCGCTGCCTACGCCGGCCTTCTGCTGACGTTGTGGCCTACCATCGCTCAGGCGCTTTCACAGCACGAACTGCCAGTCTGGAGAGCGTTGGAATTTGAACGCAAAGCATTTTGGGCTACGGCACGTTCCTACGTTGATTTGCAAGAAGACAACTGTGATTACCAGCGCTGGAAACT
>JBGCFE010000096.1:0-3222 GCA_045106775.1 Halioglobus sp. | reverse complement strand
CCCATTTCACTGGGGCGCCCGCAAGTTCGGCAGTCACTATTGTGGCGATCACCACGCTGGGTATTTTGCTGTCACTCGTGCCGCAGGTAGCGGCTCTCAAATATGCCTACAAGCTTGGAATGTATCTCATTTACGTCTTTTGTTTTGTGGTCGCCTCTATTGCTAGCCTCGGTGAGCTGGTTGATGTTGATCCAGCCATTGCTGCCTTTATGTTTTTCACCATTTTTGGCAGCCTACTACTACACTGTTTATTATGCCGTCTGCTTAAAGTAGACGCGGATACGTTTATGGTGACGTCTATGGCCGCGGTGGGCAGCCCACCCTTTGTGCCATTGATGGCTAGAGCCTTGGGCAATCCGGGCGTTATTCTCTCGGGTATGACAACCGGCATTATCTGCTACGCCATCGGTAATTATTTGGGCATTAGCCTTGGGTTACTGCTTCAGGGCCTTTAAGGCTACTGCATTGAATTGGAAAGAAGGTGACACATGCATAAACCAATGCCAGAGGAAGGGCGCCCGCGCCAAGAAATCGCAGCGCAGTTAGAGGCGTTCAAAGATCGCGATCCAGAATATAAAGAAGGCCGCGTGTGGAGCCTGGTGTATTACCTGGACGACGAGCATTCCGATTTTCTCAAAGATTCTTACCACCGTTACGCCTGTGAAAACGGCTTAAACCCCGGTGCGTTTAAAAGCCTGAAGAAAATGGAAACGGAGGTGATCGCTGCCGCCGCTGATATTTTGAACGGTACCGAAGACGTGTGTGGTGTGGTTACCTCCGGTGGCACCGAAAGCTGTTTGATGGCGGTTAAAACCTACCGGGATATGGCGCGCGCCCAACGTCGGGTTAAAAAACCAGAAATGATTATTCCAACCACGGCGCACGTGGCGTGGTTTAAGGCGTCTGAGTATTTTGGCGTCAAGATTCGATTGGTGCCATTGAAGGAAGACTTCACGCCGGATTTAAAAAAATTGAAAAAACTTATTAACCGCAACACGGTGATGATACTGGGCAGTGCGCCTGAATACCCGCACGGCACTATCGATCCGATCGAAGCCATGGGTGAGATAGCGCAGAAGAAAAATATTCCGCTGCATGTGGATGCCTGCGTGGGTGGGTTCATTCTTCCCTTTATGGCAATGAATGGTGAAACGATCCCTGCGTGGGATTTTCGTGTGCCCGGGGTGACATCGATCTCTGCTGACATTCACAAATATGGCTACGCTGCGAAAGGTGCATCTACCATTACCTATCGCAACCTCGATTACTTGCGCTACCAAATGTTTGCCTACGAAGATTGGCCGGGCGGCGTCTTTGCTTCATCAGCGCTGCTAGGCACTCGCCCCGGCGGCGCGTATGCCGCGGCGTGGGGCGTGACACAGTATTTTGGCAAGGCAGGTTATCGTAAGCTCGCCGCTGATACGCTGGATGCAGTTAACCAGTTGAAAGCGGGTATCGCAGAGATACCTGAGCTTGCGGTGATGGGTTCACCCCAGGGGCCATTGTTTTCTTTTCGGTCGATTGACCCTAGCGTCAATATTTATGCCGTTGGCGATCAAATGGATGCGCGTGGTTGGCAAGTTAATCGCAACCAGCATCCGCCGGGGCTGCATGCGATGGTGACGGCGCAACATCTACGCGTGGTCGAGCCGTATCTGAAGGATTTGCACGCTGCTGTCGAAGCGGTAAAAGCAGACCCCACACTGGCTCAGCAGGGTGGGGCGGCCACCTACGGAATGATGGCGCACGTGCCGTTGCGCGGAATGGTCAGAAAGAAGGTGTTGGAAATGTACTCAGAGCAATACCGAGCTGGGGGTGGTGAGTTAGATATCGCTTCTGGTGCAGAAGGCGGTGTTGCCGGTGGCGATGGAAACGGTTTGCTCGATCGCCTTGTGCAGCGATACATCGATTATAAGTCGAGAAAAACCGCTGGCGGTTAAGGTTTTTGCCAATCGATTCGCCCATCGAGCTCCTCACGAAATCTCGATGGGCGTTTGTTCCTGTTTTGGTCGTTGTGTTTAGCCTTTGTGTTTAGCCGCTGTGATTTTCGCTAAGGTTGCGGCGGAAATGTACTGAACAGGAAGTTAGCAGTGTCCATGTATTTTTCCTGCTCAACCGTTGGGTCATCCCGCAAACGAGATTCCGTAATGCCACGCCATACCGATTTATCAGTTACTGGATCAATCATGTCAACGATGAATTTGCCACGGGTGTAGTTCTGTACGAACACCGAAGGCTGGAGGCCACCGCCGTAAAAATCGCAGGCAAAGGGATCATAGTAGCCGCCGTAGCGATAACCGACGCTTCCGTACCGAAAGCCTCTGCTAAGCCCAATGCCAAAGCCTGCGGTTTGGTGAACGTCGGTTTGGTGTTGTGTGACGAGGTGCCAGCTAACCAGTAAATCTGCGTCGCTCGCATTCCCTACAACTTCGAAGCCTCGATTGCCGAGTGCGCTCATAAGCGCAGCATCTAGACGTTCACGTTGCATGTCACTCAGCTGTACTGGATTGTCTCCTGAGACCATTCCAGATTCGTGATAAAAGGCAATTTTCTTTACCTCGCTAAAGCTGTAGTCAGGCCGAAAATCTACAACCGGCGTGCGCGGGCCTGTGGCACAGGCAGCAAGAAACACGCTGGTGAGCGTGATTAGCAAAACGCGTGAGCCAAATTTTTGTGAATCAATTAGCGAATTCAGGTGCGAACCCATTTGTGAAACAAAACTGTTTATTACTTTCATGATGACTCCCCGCAGATGCCGGCTCGGCATTGCTTAGATTTACTCATACACTCCATTATAGCTTGTTTTAGGATTGCTGATCCCGCGCTCCATAAGCAGTTGACACACAATTTACGTTCTAGTTCCTTTCCTGGACCTGCGGCGAATCGTCGCAGCCCTCCAGATTTTTCTGAATTGCAGCAACATGCCGCGCCGGTGCCTGCCTTGCTTGTTCAAGTATTAAGTCTCTGGCGGTTTTCCACGTTCGATAGGTTTCCGGAACTGCATCTGCAAGTTTCGCTTCCAGTGTCTCCAGAGGCGGCAACAATGCGTACATACGCCGCTCCATTTGTGCGGCTTGCGGCTGTATTTCGCCAACGAAAAATTTCCGCGCAACCTGTGGAAGAATATCTGCAGCTGCGTCGCGCATAGCACCCTCACACAGTGGCCCCCTGCTTCTGCGCGTGTCCAACAGACGGTTGGCCTGCGCAATCCAGTCTTGTTGG
>JBGCFE010000095.1:0-14396 GCA_045106775.1 Halioglobus sp. | reverse complement strand
GGATGCAAATATCCCGCTTAAACGCGGCTAAATCGCAACGCAAAAAGCCAGCATCGCACAACAAGAAAAAGAAATAGGGGCGGGGCTATCGTGCCCCCCCCACTCTATCTAAGCGACTTACGTTGCAACAACCTACCGTTTAACACGACTTCGCGGATATCGCTTAGCGCAGATATATCCACAGTAGGATCGCCGTTTACCAGCAACAAGTCTGCGCGCTTGCCCGGGGCGATAAAACCACTATCGGGCTCACTATCACCCGACAGGTAACGCGCTGAGTCGTAGGTAGCTGCCCTGATAGCCTGACTGGGTGTTAAACCAGCGGCCACCAAGGTGGCAATCTCGCGATGCAGCCCGGTTCCGGGAAATACACCGGATTGCGTATCGCTGCCGGCAAGTATTGTGACACCGGCCGCGTGTAGCCTACTTACATTCTCCAAACGGTCTTCGCGCGTATTGCTCATCAACTCAACCCAACCCGCCAGGTTCCCAAGTTCAAAATCTTCCGGGGGCGGATAGAAAGACGCCAGCTTTTCCTGGCTGATCATTTGGCTCTCTAAGCGCGTTGGCTGAACAGGCCCAGAAAGAGCACGGCCGTAGCGATCGAACACTTCACTGGTGGTGACCATCGGGATATCAAACGCGGCGATGCGCTCAATCACATCATCGGCAATGCGCTCTTTGTACACGCCGTGAATCCACAAATCGATACCATTTTCTGCCGCAACAAGCGCGTCTGCTGTCGTACCAATGTGTGCAACGGCCCGTGAGCCACGAGCATGTGTTTGGTCTATCAGTGCCTTCAACACGTCGGTAGGCATGATAGTCGCATCCAGCGGAATGCTATCGACCACCAATTTGATGGCATCGGCGCCTGCGTCTAAACGCTCGTTAACTGCATCCACCGCCTCGCCAGTGGATGAAACACCTGTGGCCACGCCAGGTTTAACCAACCAGCTAATCCACCAGGGAGCAAAAGCATCGATCATCGCGCGCGGATGGCCCGCAGGGTCGGTAATAATTTTACCCGCAGTAAATATCCTTGGCCCTATCAACTCACCAGACTCGGTCTGCGCCCTTCGCGAAAACGCCTCTTCTGAACTGTCACCTGGGTCAAACACTGTCGTCACGCCAGCGTAGACGTAGGCGTTGAGGTTGTCCTGCACATTGGGAGAAGCCATTTCCCAAGTGGGCCCGGTTGTCGTTGAAATGTGGCCGTGCATATCGATCAGGCCGGGTAACAATGTTGCACCTTCACCCTCAATACTATGGGCTTGCGCAGAGACAGCGCAGGTGCCTGCTGGACAAACAGATGCAATCTTACCGTTTTCCACGACCACGTCCTGGCCAGTAATTGAAGACAGCGTGATGCTATCGAACAGGGTTACATTTTTGATGTGTAAGGGTTTGGTACCTGTATCAACTATAGAGACCGCTATGGGTGAGCTTTCCTCCGGCGACATGCATGCGCTCAAAAGTCCTAAAGACAGGCCCAAAGAAAGAATCAGTGGATATTCGCGCAGACGCGTTGTCGACGTAAACGCCGCTATGAAGTTCATTTTCATACTTATTATCTCTCAGGGCAGTCAGAGTTTACTGCCCTGAGCTTAGACGCACTTAGAGAGATTACAACCAGCCGACAGAGTCAGCGGTCTAATTACCAATTATCGAGTCTACAAAGCGCAGCACGCGAGCACGCGTTTGCTTTGGATAGGCAAAATAGGCCATCACATGCGTCCCCCAACCCTCTCTCACCTTCAGCTCTGGATGATCATCGGGAATTTTCGGGGCGATCCATAGCTCTACGTTTGGATTTGACTGGGCAAGTGTTTGACTGTGAAGTGCACGTGTAACGGGGTCATCGGGATCCTGCATCAATAAAATCGGCAATTTCAGTTGCTCCGCCTTCGCCAATGGTTCGCTCTCACCAGAGGGCAAGCCAAAGAAACGCTGTGCAGACCAAGCAGAAGGTAGAAAAATCCAGTGGGGTAAAGGGATCTGCACCGTGGCGCCACGCGCGAACACATCTTGCGTATCCAGCAGCGGATCTAACAAAATCAGTCCATTAATGTCGGCGCCGTTTGCTGCCGCGTAAATGGAAGTGGCGCCGCCCATCGATATACCCATCAAGAATACGGGCACTGAAGGTGCGCGTTTTTTTGTCCAGCTCACTGCCGCCAGCGCATCGTATTGCTCGGTTAAGCCAAACTGCATACCGCTAGGGTGGTCTTCCGATTGACCGTGATTACGCAAGTCTATAGCCGTAACATTGATGCCTGCTGTAACCAGCTCTTTGTAAAACGGAACAGAATTAAAATAAGTGCTGTGTCGGCTTGATCCACCGCCATGAATAAAAACGAGACTGGCCCTGGCTTCCTCGGCAGGCATCCACCAACCCGCCACGTTCAACTGGTCATCCTCAGACCGCACCACAAATTCTTCGAATGCCAGTCCGACATCGTCTGGGTACATTTCTATTTCAATATGAACCGGGGCGATGGCAGCCCAAGGCAATGCAACAAGCAGTAGAGAGCCAATGGTTAACGCCACTGCGAACAACAAAATTCGCCAGTTTTTAACGATGTGCATGGTGCTTCCCCCAGCCGCCGCTACAACATCGGTTCTTCACCGCTCAGCCCAAAGTCAGGCCACGCACCGTGCACATGTGTTTGACAGTTTCCGTAACCAACGCCGCCACCGAAAGGGTCTTCCACCCGAATCAGGCAATCCCTAAACTGCGTAAAGCGCTCAACCACCTCGACAGCACCTGCATCTTCTTCATACACGCCATCGACATTTAGCGCTCCACGCCAGGCGCCATGATACTGCCCGTCACCACCATGGTAATGACCGGAGCCAAGATAAAACCCGGTCTCGGATATTTTCTCAAATGACATGGCGCGCGCGGCACCATCTTCCATAACAAAATTGAACACGCCACTTTGCAAGCGCTTACCCGGCGATTCAAAATGAAGCTCCGGTGTCATATCCGTTACGCTCAACACTTTACCTTCCTGCGTTTCCAAACCGCCCTGCACTTTACGGTGATCAAAGCCTGGCGCGCTGAAGTGCAGAAAGTAGTGGTGAAACGCGTATTGCGAGCCGTCTGCCCTTTCGAAGAGTATCGGATTCCAAATGGCTAAGGCTTGCGGAATGAGGTGATGCATATCCGGTTCAAGATCAGTCAGCGGAGCGCCAACGTAAGGGCGAATACCCCAGGACTTATCACGCGTGCAGATCCAATCAGCCGTATTGATAACAGTTCGCTCGCCTTCAACATCGACCCAGCCTGTCACCACACCCGTTTGGTGGTAACGAATCTGGTCAGTCGCTTTGCGATAACCGTGCATATCGCGCCGGTCTTCCCGCTCCTCGACAACACAAGGCACGATAGAAGTGAACACAATATCAAAAGCAATCGGCTGTTCTTCATTGGCCTCTAAGGAAATACGGACGCTATGAAGAGGCTCAATAATTTCGTAGCGTATGGGCCCTGCGTTTACCGTCTCAGGATCGGTGTTTAGTGCGCGGCTTGCACGAACCGTCCACTGCTCTCGCCCGCGGCAAACCCCTGCATACGCATCAACAACGTTGCGATTGGTGTACTTGCCAAAGCCAAAGGCAATCTGTAGTGAACCATCTTTGGCCGCTGCCATGCCGCACACTTTTTCCGCCCAGGACAGGTCGCTGTGCCCCACACTCGCAAAGGTTTCTACCGTTTGATGGTTGAAGTGTTCATCTGCACCCATTAACGGGCCTATCGATCCTGTCATCTTTTTACTCTCATCACTGAACTACATGCTGGCAACGATTTCTGCCACTCTATCAACTTCCTCTGGGTCAATCGATGTTGGTATCAACAACAGCTCATCAACCCCGGTATCTGCAATCGCCTTTAAACGCTCTTTAAGCGCGACGGGCGATCCGCGAAACCCGGCAACCTCGATCATTGCGTTGCGGGAATCTTGATCTAACCAATTGAGATAACGATTAAGATGAGTGTGTATCTGCTTATCAGCCGTCTCGCCCAGCGCAAACCAGAAAGAAGAATAGAATACTGGCAGATTGCTACCACCGGCCTTTTCCCACGCCGACCGTGCTGCTTGCATCGAACCTGCAATATCTTCAACAGTGCCCATTATGCTCATGCCGGCGATTCCGTCAGCCCAATGTGCGGCACTGGCCAGGCCCTTCGGCCCCATCACTCCCGCCAGCACTTTCGGGCCCCGGCGCTGAACAGGCAAAGGCTCTATTGGCCGCAACGCGCCCTCCACCTCATGGCCGCCGGCCCAAACCTCGCGCATCGTTTTGACCGATGAAGCCAAGACCGAGAGGCGACGATCGCCAGCCCCGGCCCAACTGGCGAGGTAGTCTTCTGCTCGACCACCGGTGCCAACGCCAACAACAAGCCGCCCGCCGCTAATCATATCGATAGTCGCCAGTTGCTTGGCTGTCATCAGTGGGTGGTGCATGGGCAAGATGAGCACCGTCGCAACAAGTTTTACGCGCTGCGTGATTGCTGCGCATGCGCCCAAAGTAGCCATTATTTCAGGGCTGGGGAAGAAAACGCGCTCCCCCAAAGCCAGGCTGGAAAAAGGGCCTGTGTCGATTTTTTCAGCCCACTGCAATAGAACGTCACGATTCCAACCCGGCTCAGTCACCGGCAGAGTCATACCAATATTCATGCGAAATTTCCTGAAAGAAAGTTTGAACAGCTTATCAGGGAGAATCGCCAGGGACTATTTGTTTGGCCAGCCTGATACCCACCTGGCTCACGCTTATTTGGCAGAGTATTTTTCAAAAACAGTGGAAGCAAAAATGCGCGTATAGATGCCTCGCGTTTCACCGTTAAAGTGCAGCTGTGCACCGAGCTGAAACATTTAGAACAAGAAACCTGCTCATTAACACACTTAAAACAGGCGTATACGCAGGTTCTCACTGGTTGGCGCGATAGTTGCTTACGTGATTTTGTCATTGCGACATGCCCACGCAGTCGCCCGCTCAATGAGGATTTACTATGCGCTACAAACACATTTCCAAAACACTTCTTGGCCTACCACTGATGTTGGCCACGTTCAGCACCGTTTCGCTGAAAGCAAACGCAGCCGAACCTGCGTTGTCAGATTTGATCAACAACGGCAAAGCATCCATCAACCTACGGTACCGCTTTGAGTACGTAGACCAAGACGGGTTCGCCGAGGAAGCAGAATCATCCACGCTACGCTCTCGTCTCACGTTCAAGTCGGGTGCATACAAAGGATTTTCTTTCTTAGGTGAATTCGACGATCTAACCGTCATTGGTGATGATGATTACAACTCAACGGCAAACGGTAGAACCGAATTTCCCGTTGTTGCAGACCCAACCGGTACGGACTTAAACCAGGCCTTCGCAAGCTTTACTAACGCTGGTTTTACCGGCAGTTTCGGCCGTCAACGCGTAGTGCACACCAATCAGCGTTTTATCGGCGGTGTAGCATGGCGCCAAAATGAACAGACCTACGACGGCCTGCGCTTACAGGCTAAAACTGACGTTGGCATTTCTTTCGACTACGCCTATGTCTACAAGATAAATCGAATTTTTGGGCCAGACGACGGGCCAGTACAACCCGCAGACCATGAAGGAAACAGCCACTTTGTGCTTGCCAACTACAAATACTCAGACAATCACACCTTCAGAGCATTTGGATACTTGTTAGACATTGACGAAGACACAAAGTATCCGGCAGGCAGAACAGTCGGCAATTCTAGCAACACGTTTGGTATTGAATATGTCGGAAAATTTGCTGGTAACTCTCTTCGTGCTTCGTACGCCATCCAAAAAGATGCGGGAGACAGCGACTTAAACTATGAAGCGGATTATTACGTCTTAGAGGGAGGCATCAAGCTGGGCAAAGCAAATTTAACGCTAGGCTATGAAGTACTAGGCGCCGACAACGGCGTAGGCTTTAAAACACCGTATGCAACTTTGCATAAATTCCAGGGTTGGGCTGATAAGTTTCTGGTAACGCCCGGCGACGGAATAGAAGATGCCTATGTCGGCATTAAGGGGGCAGCCGGCCCTGTAAAACTTGGCGCCTTTTATCACACGTTTAGCGCCGAAGATTCTAGCGCTGACTTTGGAACAGAGATTGACTTGGTCGCCACCTGGCCTGCAACCAAATATCTAACACTGCAGCTTAAGTTCGCTAGCTTTTCTACTGACGATGAAGCGCGCTTTAGTGACACCGACAAAGTTTGGCTAACCGTAAATTTTAAGCTGTAACCAACACAAAGGCCACGAGCGCAGATTTTGCGTTCGCGGCGTTCAACCCTCGGTTTCAACAAGCACCAGTATGAGGCCGACGCGCACCAAGCATGTGCTGCTCACTCTCCAGTTGCACTGTTAACAAACGCATATCCCGCAGCAAAATTCGGATAAGTGATTGATAACAAATGCTTTCTGCATTTTTGGCATGTCTCGTGATATTCACTACGCGCTCAACACAATTCAATCAACGGAGTACTCCTATGAACTTTTCGCTTTTAAAAACCCTGAGTCGATTAGCTGCAGCAACAGGGTTGGCTGTAGCGACGCTTTCGAGCGCGTTAGCGCAAGCAGAACTGGGAGAGCCCGAGAAAGACGAACTGAAGTTCGGTTTTATCAAACTCACCGACATGGCGCCGCTGGCGATTGCCTACGAGAAAGGCTTTTTTGAAGATGAAGATCTGTATGTGTCGCTGGAGGCGCAAGCAAACTGGAAAGTGCTGCTGGACGGCGTTATCGATGGCCAGCTAGATGGGGCGCACATGCTTGCCGGCCAGCCATTGGCTGCAACGATTGGATACGGCACAAAAGCCCACATCATCACGCCTTTGTCTATGGATCTAAACGGCAATGGCATTACCGTTTCCAATGCAGTGTGGGCAGAAATGAAAAAGCTGATTCCGCACGAAAATGGCAAGCCGGTGCACCCGATTAAAGCCGACTACTTAAAGCCTGTTGTCGAGCGCTACATTGATGAAGGCAAGCCCTTCAACATGGGCATGGTTTTCCCAGTCTCTACGCACAACTACGAGCTGCGCTACTGGTTAGCTGCAGGGGGCATTCACCCGGGCTACTACGCACCCCACAAAGGTGACACCTCGGGGCAAATCGACGCACAAGCCCTACTCTCGGTGACACCACCACCGCAGATGCCAGCCACACTCGAGGCAGGCACTATCTACGGCTATTGCGTGGGCGAACCCTGGAACCAACAGGCCGTGTTCAAGGGGATTGGCGTACCGGTTATTACCGACTATGAAATCTGGAAAAACAATCCAGAGAAAGTATTTGGTATGAACAAGGCATTCACAGAGAAGTACCCGAATACCTCGGTAAGAATCGTCAAAGCCATGCTACGCGCAGCGAAATGGCTAGACGAAAACAACAACAAGAACCGTCCTGAAGCAGTAAAAATTCTGTCGCAGTCGCAATATGTTGGTGCGGACTACGACGTCATCGCCAACTCAATGACGGGCACCTTCGAATATGAGAAAGGCGACAAGCGCGACATTCCAGACTTCAACGTGTTCTTCCGCTACTTCGCTACCTACCCCTACTACTCTGACGCGGTTTGGTACCTGACACAGATGCGTCGCTGGGGTCAGATTTCCGAGCCAAAGTCAGACGAGTGGTACTTCGAAACGGCAAAATCTGTCTACCGTCCGGACATCTACGAAAAAGCTGCCAAGGCACTCATAGCCGACGGCGTGATGAAGGCTTCTGATTTTCCAGACTTCGACAGCGAGTCCGGCTTTAGGCCCGCTCAATCAGAGTTTATCGATGACAAGGTCTTCGATGGCACAAAACCTAACGCCTATCTAATGCAGTTCCCCATCGGTTTGAAAGGCGATGAAATCGTTAAGTAAGTCCTGAGGTAACGGAGTTAAACGAATGTCCATCCCAGCAGCAAATGCAAAAGACAGTGATCGATTCGAGCAAATGATCGCTCGACTGAGCTCACCCGCGTTCTTGCAAGCAGGCGTATTGCCCGCGATTGGAATCGGCGTTTTTCTGATGCTTTGGCAAGTGTTGGCCGGCCAAATCAACACCTCGCTGGGACAATTCCCAGGGCCCGCGCAAGTTTGGGAGCAGGCCAGCACGCTCGGTACAGAGCACAACGCCGAGCGCAAAAAGGAAGTTGCCTTTTATGAGCGACAGGAAGTTCGCAATGCTAAAAAGCTGGAAAAAAATCCAGACGCCAACATCAAAATCAGAAAGTACACGGGGAAAGCGACTTTCTTTGACCAGATCGCTACCAGCTTAATCACTGTGGCTGCGGGCTTTCTAATCGCCAACCTGATTGCGGTGCCTCTGGGTATCTTGTGCGGGCTTAGCGCCGGTTTTTACACCGCTATGAACCCAATCATTCAGATTTTCAAACCCGTTTCTCCTTTGGCTTGGCTGCCCTTAGTCACTCTGGTTGTCAGTGCTTCCTATGTGAGTACTGACCCGATGTTTGATAAGTCGTTTCTCAATTCAGCCATTACCGTCGCACTGTGCTGTATTTGGCCGACGCTAATCAACACCACGGTAGGTGTGGCAAGTATCGATAGAGACCTTGTGAACGTAAGCAGAGTGATGGCGCTTTCGCACCTGGTTCATATTCGAAAAATCGTTATTCCTTCAGCAACACCCATGATCTTTACCGGATTACGGCTGTCTTTAGCCACCGGTTGGATGGTGCTGATCGCGGCCGAAATGCTTGCCCAGAATCCGGGGCTTGGAAAATTCGTATGGGACGAGTTTCAAAACGGTAGCTCAAATTCAATGGGACGAATCATGGTTGCGGTTATTACGATCGGACTCATTGGTTTCATTCTCGACAAACTCATGCTCACGCTGCAAAAACGATTCAGCTGGGATAAATCCGCCATTTTGCGGTAATTGGCGACACCAGGAGCGAACACATGAGCACCTATTTAGATATTTCAGACGTCGGTATCGAGTTCAACACCAACGGTAAACGTTTTAGAGCGCTGCAAAACGTCAATCTCAAACTTGCGCAGGGCGATTTTGTCTCACTCATCGGACATTCAGGCTGTGGTAAATCCACCGTGCTAAACATTGTAGCCGGCTTGTATGAGGCTACCGAAGGCGGCGTTATTTTGCAGGGTAAAGAGGTGAACGAGCCTGGGCCAGACCGCGCGGTGGTTTTTCAGAATCATTCTTTAATGCCATGGCTAACGGTGTATCAAAACGTGGAGCTTGCGGTGAATCAGGTATTCCGAAAGTCTAAAACGAAAGCGGAACGAAAAGACTGGATTAACCACAACCTTGCGCTAGTGAACATGGATCATGCTACGGACAAATTACCGAGCGAGATTTCCGGCGGGATGAAACAGCGTGTAGGCATAGCGCGTTGTCTAGCAATGCAACCCAAGGTGCTATTAATGGATGAGCCTTTCGGCGCGCTCGACGCGCTCACCCGTGCTCAACTTCAAGATTCATTGATGCAAATTCAGGCCGAGCTGGGCAACACCGTTATCATGATCACGCACGATGTCGACGAAGCTGTCTTGCTTTCAGATCGCATTGTGATGATGACTAACGGGCCAGCCGCAACCATTGGCCAGGTTTTGGATATCAATCTTCCTCGTCCGCGCGATCGACTTGAGCTGGCAGAAGACCCCACATTCGTGCACCTGCGTCAGCAAGTGCTGGCATTTTTGTATGCCAAGCATGGCAATACTGCCGAGAGCGACACTGAAAAAAAGGCTGAAGACGAAACTGCCGGTGAACAAGAAAGCAGCCCGGAAACACCGATTGCACTGTCGAACAAGCGCAAGCAAAAAGCGTCTGGCGAAAGCGGCGCAAGCAACGAAGCAGCCTGATTGTAACCCCATGAAAGAGCGCTTACTTATCATCGGTGCCGGCATGGCCAGTGCTTATCTGTTGCAAGAGCTTCAGCAGTACTCACACGATCTGGATATCACTCTGGTCGGCGAGGAAGAACAAGGCTGCTACAACCGGGTGCTTCTTTCGAGTGTTCTGGCAGGTGAGAAACAGATTGAGGATCTTACGATGCTCGATTGCGAGACATCACAGAACATCAATAGAATTTCGGGTCTGAAAATTGAGCGGATAAATACTACAAACAAAGTAGCCGTCTCACATCTAGGTACTCAGTACGCCTATGACAAATTGGTTCTAGCAACAGGTTCTCGAGTTGCACTACCGCCAATCGCCAATCTGCATCTTGAGGGCATTGAAGTCTTCCGCTCCATCGAAGACACGCTGCATCTGCAAAGTCTAGAAAGCAAACATCGTAGTGCAATCGTTGTTGGCGGTGGCTTACTCGGGTTGGAAGCAGCTCACGGTCTCAACGCGCAGGGTTTCGCAACTACCGTAGTGCACCGCAACCCGCACCTCATGAATCGCCAACTCGACAGCAGGGGCTCCGAGCTTTTAGAAACACTGCTCACAAAAAAGGGCATCGGGTTCCATCTGGCAACAGAGATTTCCCAGCTCCACCATTGCGATCGAAAAATTAACGCCGTTTCTCTCACCAACGGTGACTACCTCGCATGCGATTTGCTGCTTTTTGCAACTGGCATCGAACCCAACACTACGCTAGCAAAAGAAAGCAACATCAGCGTAGACAAAGGCATACCGGTAACAGCGGCAATGGAAAGTTCGGCGCCCCATATCTACGCGCTAGGCGAATGCTCACAAATGGGTAAGGAGTGTTTTGGCCTGGTGGCCCCCATACGCGCACAGGCAACGGTGCTAGCCAGACAGCTGGCCGGCTTAGAGGCCGGCGAATATACGAGTGAAAAATGGCCCACTACCCTAAAAATTTCAGGTATCGACATCTTTAGTGCTGGCACGTTGGACGAAAACGCGCAGAGCATCGTTTTGAACGCACCGTCTTTGGGTATTTACCGGCGCCTAGTCATTGAAGACAACCGCCTGATAGGCGCAGTACTGGTCGGCGACAAACGCCACGGCGGATGGTACAGCGAGCTAATCAAACAACAGGCAGACATTAGCAATGTTCGATCAACACTGATGTTTGGCCCCCAAGACACTCAAGAACAGCCACGCCACGATATAGCTGCCTAAAACAGCGGAGAAGCCCCATGGCAAAAAGGAAAGTTGTAGTTGTCGGTAACGGCATGGTCGGGCATCACTTTGTGCATAGCCTGCAACAGAAAAACGAAGATTTTCAAATCACCATCATTGGAGAAGAGCCGCGGCCAGCGTACGATCGCGTTCATTTGTCAGACGTTTTTGCGGGCAGAGCGCCCGCTGATCTTGCGCTCGTTGATCGCAAGACCTATATCCAGTGGGGTGTGGATGCGCACTTTGGTGACCCTGTTGTCGCCATCGAGCGAAGCCTAAAACGCGTAACGACTCAAAACGGCCGCCACTTTACCTACGACACATTGGTATTGGCGACCGGCTCTTACCCCTTCGTACCTCCCGTGCCTGGCAACGAGCACAAACGCTGCCTCACCTATAGAACCATTGATGATCTAGGGGAAATCAAAGCGCGCGCCGAGAGCAGCAAGATTGGCGTCGTCGTAGGCGGAGGCTTACTGGGCCTGGAGTGTGCCAACGCGCTGAAGAATCTTGGCCTGCAAACCCACGTGGTTGAATTTGCGCCGGGGCTAATGGGCGTTCAGCTAGATAATGGCGGCTCGAGCATGCTGCGCAGAAAAATCGAGGCACTGGATGTTACCGTTCACACCGGCAAGAACACCAAGCGAATCATTGAAGGAGAAGACACCAAACTGTTAATGGAGTTTGCTGATGAGACTGAACTGGGCACCGATCTTATCGTCTTTTCTGCAGGCATTCGGCCGCACGATAGCTTAGCCAAATCATCGGAACTTGCAGTGGGTGAGCGCGGCGGCATTGTTGTTGACGAGCACTGCCAAACCACCGACCCAGACATCTATGCGATTGGCGAGTGCGCGCTGTATGGCGGGATGATCTATGGTCTGGTGGCCCCGGGTTATCGCATGGCCGAAACGGCGGCAGATCAAATAGCGGCCTGTGATGCCTCCTTCACTGGCGCTGACATGAGCACAAAGCTAAAGCTGCTTGGCGTCGACGTTGGATCAATTGGCGACGCGCACGGCCGATCACCCGGTGCAATATCGTATGTATTCAGCGACGAGCGGCAGGATGTCTACAAACGCATTGTTACCTCTGCAGACAGCAAAACGCTTTTGGGCGCGGTGCTTGTAGGCGACTGCGACGACTACGACACACTGCTGCAATACCACCTCAATGACATTGAGCTTCCCGCGCAACCTGAAGCTTTGATTTCGCCCAGCGCGTCTGAAGCGCCAATGTTGGGCGCTAGCGCATTACCTGCCACCGCGACTATCTGTTCGTGCCATAACGTTACTAAGGGCGATGTCATCAGTTCCCTGGATGCCGGATGCTGTTCACTGGGCGATGTTAAAGCCGCCACCTGTGCAAGTACCGGTTGTGGCGGCTGCGCCGCGCTACTCAAAAACCTGGTAGAAGACGAGCTAACCGTGCGCGGCGTCACCGTCGACAAAAGCCTGTGCGAGCACTTCCCTCACACGCGTCAGGAACTGTTTCATCTGGCAAAGGTCGGCGAAGTCAAAACCTTTGACGACATGATCGCCAAACACGGCGAAGGGCGAGGTTGCGATATCTGCAAGCCCACAATGGCATCAATCTTTGCCTCACTCTGGAATGAACACGTTTTGGACGCTCCTCACGTTGGCTTACAGGACACCAACGATACGTTCATGGCGAACATGCAAAAAAATGGAACCTATTCCATCGTGCCACGGGTAGCAGGGGGTGAAATCACTCCTGAAAAACTCATCGTGCTCGGAGAGGTTGCCAGAGACTACGGGCTTTACACAAAAGTCACTGGAGGCCAACGTATTGATTTATTCGGTGCACGCCTCGATCAACTCCCAGCTATTTGGGAAACGCTGGTGGAAGCAGGTTTCGAGACTGGCCATGCCTATGGCAAAGCGCTGCGCACAGTTAAATCTTGTGTCGGCGATTCCTGGTGCCGATACGGCGTGCAGGACAGCGTTGGCATGGCCATACGTATCGAGAATCGCTATAAGGGCTTACGCTCGCCGCACAAATTAAAATCGGCAGTCTCGGGATGCACGCGAGAATGCGCCGAAGCGCAATCGAAAGATTTTGGCATTATCGCCACCGAGAATGGCTGGAACCTTTACGTAGCCGGTAACGGCGGAATGAAACCACGTCATGCAGATTTATTTGCAACCGATCTCGATGACGAAACACTCATTAAGTACATTGATAGATTCCTGATGTTCTATGTTCGAACCGCAGACCGGCTACAGCGCACCTCTGTGTGGCTAGACAACCTCGAAGGCGGCGTAGACTACTTGCGTGAAGTGGTGATCGAAGACTCTCTTGGGCTTGCGGCCGAACTAGAAGCCCAAATGCAGCACATAGTGGGCACCTATCAATGCGAATGGAAAACAACGCTGGAAGATACCGATCAGTTAAAGCGCTTCCGTCAGTTTGTTAATTCCGATCAACCCGACACCAGCATTGTGTTCGTCCAGGAACGGGAGCAAAACAGGCCAGCGCGGGAAGATGAGCGACTTCGGCTTGTGGCAATCAATGAGTAACAGCAAAGGAATATTACCGTCATGACCGCGGCAAAAAAAATCGTCTGGCAGAAAGTATGTGGCGTAGCAGATTTGGTCACCAATTCAGGCGTATGCGCCCTAGTGGGCAGAGAGCAGATAGCCTTGTTCTATCTCCCGGCAGAGACTCCCGCCGTTTATGCACTGCACAACCACGACCCCATCGGTGAAGCCAATGTGCTTGCACGCGGCATCGTTGGCGACATTGGCGGCGAGCTGGTGGTTGCATCCCCTCTCTACAAGCAGCACTTCAGCTTAACCTCTGGGCAGTGCCTGGAAGATGAAGACACAGCAGTGCCTTCATACGCCGTGAAGATTGAAGGCGATGAAGTGCTAATTAGAGTCTAAAATGCCTTGCGTAAGCACTACCTGCCCTTACTGCGGTGTTGGCTGTGGCGTTCTCGCCACCGTGGAGAACGCTCAGGTAATTTCAGTGACGGGCGATGACACGCATAGCGCCAATGCGGGCCGACTGTGCGTAAAGGGAACAGCGTTACATGAAACCTTTGGCCAAAGTGAGCGGCTGCTGCATCCCATGCTCAATGGTGCCCAAACGAGCTGGAATACCGCGCTCGATACCCTGACCGATCAGCTTCGCCAGACGCTAGCCCAGTATGGGCCGGAATCGATTGGGTTCTATCTCTCAGGCCAACTACTCACCGAGGACTACTACGTTGCTAACAAGCTCATAAAAGGCTTTTTAGGCAGCGCCAATGTCGACACCAATTCGCGGTTGTGTATGTCTTCGGCTG
>JBGCFE010000094.1:0-6751 GCA_045106775.1 Halioglobus sp. | reverse complement strand
TTGCGTCAGTGTAACCTGCTCTAAAGGCACGGCTGCAAGCGATGCTGCCACCTCCATCCGCACCGAAGTCACCTCGTCGTTAAACAGTGGTTGTAGCAGTTGCAAACGTTGATTAAGTGGCAAAAAATCAAGCGAACGGATGGTGCTGACACGTAGCAAAGGATCATCGTCATACAAGATCGTGGTTGCGCTTTGCAGTGCATCTCTGCCTCCTGCCTGGCCCAAAGCCTCCATTGCTGTTGCTCGCCAGATGGGCGCGTTTTTTGGGTTGCTAGCAAGTTGGGCAATGAGCGGAATAACACTGCCGTCGCCGCGCGCGAAGCGTTCAAACAACCTGCCCGAATGTGTATTGGTATCGCGAAAATTAACACCCCATTTTCGCAGTGCACCCAACGCCCAGGCGGCGTCTTCATCGGTGTGGCACTGGTTACAGGCGTTGGGCGTGCCCATTACCATACTTAAATCTGGCCGGGGGATACGCATGCTGTGATCGCGCCGTGGGTCCACGCCCATGTAGGTTTGCTCTGGCATGTGGCAGTTTGCGCATAGAGCACCGGTGGAATTTTCTGGGTGGTGATGGTGCTTAGGCGCATCGTACTGGGCAGGCATGTGGCACTGCGTGCAAACGCCGTTATCGGCTGCGCGCAACTTCAGGCTATGTGGTTCGTGACAGTTGCTGCAGACCACACCGGCCTGGTGCATTTTGCTTTGCACGAATGAGCCATATACGTAGACCTCGTCATTGATTTGCCCATCGGGGTGATACAGCGGCCATTGCGGTAGCGACAGTCTGTGCGTATCCAGAAGGTCTGCGCCGTAGTGATAATCGCCCAGTGTTCCGCGTCTGGCATGGCAGCGGCCGCAGTTATCTATCTGGGTATTTTTTGTGAGAGGCGTACTGCGTTTGGCGATTTTTTCGCCCTGCGGTAAAAACCAGGTGCCACGTTGTGACAGCGACATGGGAAACCCAGCGTTGTTTTCGCCTGCAAGTGTATCTGTGTTCGCCAGGCCCACGTGTTTTTCACCCGGCCCGTGGCACGCTTCGCAACCAACGTTTATGGCCTCAAAAGTGGTGTTGAACGTGCGCTTGGCCGCACTGTAGTTCTTTTTAACATCCGTGCTGTGGCATTCTGCGCAGCGTGTGTTCCAGTTTAAGTACGGCCCGGTCCAGTGCAAAGGGTCAGCACTATCGATGCGTTCTTCGGGATACAGGTGATACCAGCGCTGGCCGCCCTGCTGTGCGGGCCGCGCATCCCAGGCAATAGACAGTGCCTGCAAACGTCCGCGCGAAAGCGGCAACAAGTATTGTTGTAGCGGGTAGACGCCGAACACATAGGCGACCTTGAACTCTTCCAGCTTGCCAGTCTCACCGTCAGTCGTCACAAAGAACTCATCGCCACGCGTTGTGAACTTTGAGGTGATGCCGTTGTAGACAAAGCTGGCGTTCTTAAAATCACCAAGCACGGTGTCTTTGGTGGGCAACTGCATCGCTAGATCGTGATGTGAACCTTGCCATTGTTGGTGTTCGGTTTGGTGGCATCGCACGCACTGGTCGGTGCCAACAAAACCTGCGGCGCTAACTGGGCTAGCAACGCGTGCCGCCAATAAAAGGAAGACGGACAGCTGCAAAAAAAGGAGAGGAAATTGGCGCAAGCGAAGGGTCTCAAACAGGTTAAAAACAGGGTCTAGCCGTACACAGTAACAGCCCAATTCAGCTATGGACAGCGCGTAAACTCGCTCCTATTATAGCCGGCCGATTTTAAATGATGCGTAGAAGGTGCGCGAGGGAAAGCGATTGAAAATAGGCATTCTCAAAGCTGATACGGTGCGGCCCGAATGGGTCGAAGAACACGGGGAATACCCGGACATGTTTCGCAGGCTGCTTGCTGAGCAAGACGCCCTCGTAACCTATTGCGTGTACGACGTAGAACATGAACGATACCCCAGTGACATAGACGAGGTAGATGCGTACCTCCTTACCGGCAGTAAGAGAAGTGTGTATGAAGACGAGCCCTGGATTCATCGTTTGGCCGAGTTTGTTCGGACCTTGCACGCGCGCAAGAAAACCCTCGTGGGTATTTGCTTTGGCCACCAGATGGTTGCCCACGCATTAGGCGGTAAGGTCGAACGCTCCGCGAAGGGCTGGGGTGTTGGCGCACAACACTATCAAATCACGCCCAACCCACAGGCGACTTGGCTAGATGATGGCGAAGACATGTTCAGTTTGTTGGCGAGCCATGAAGATCAAGTGATTGTGCCGGCGCAAGGCGCATCGGTCGTTGGTGGGAGCGCTTTCTGCGAAAATGCGGCGTGCCAGGTAGGCGATCACATTCTGACGTTTCAGGGTCACCCGGAGTTTTCGGCCAGTTATGCGCGCACGTTGGCCACACTGCGCAAAGAGCGGATCGGAGATGAGCGTTATAGCTACGCCATGGCGACCGTGGACAACCCTGTGGAGGGCGATCGTGTTGCGCGTTGGATGTTATCGTTTATGCGAGGGTAGTAATTGCGTCTAGGGGAGCCAACCTGAATTCAGGCTGCTAGTCATATCAACCGCGCATTCTACCACTCACCCGTGTTCTCCATTGAGGCCCAGGGCTCCGCGGGTGCGAGCGCCTCACCGGCCTGTAGCAACTCGATCGATATCCCGTCCGGTGAGCGTATGAAGGCCATGTGCCCATCGCGTGGCGGCCGGTTGATAACAACACCCTTGTCATGCAGCTGTTGGCATAGTGCGTAGATGTCATCTACCTGATACGCGAGATGCCCGAAATTGCGGCCGCCGTCGTAATTTTCTGTATCCCAATTCCACGTTATTTCCACGAGCGGCGCGGAATCTTCGTTGGCGCGTTCCACGTCATTGGCTGCGGCCAGAAACACCAATGTGAATCGCCCCGCCTCGCTGTCGTAACGTCGCACTTCAACTAGGCCTAGCTTGTTGCAATAAAAATCCAGCGTCTCATCTAGGTCGCGGGCGCGCACCATGGTGTGTAAGTATTTCATGCGGCGTTCCTGTTGGCGGCCTGCTTGCCCGCTAATCTGCCTGAGAATGTGGCATCACCTACCGACATACCGCTGCTGTAGCCTGCGGCCGTGCGCACAATACCGCAGGCGGTGCGGCCGGCTGCGTAGAGCCCGGGAATGGTGTCACGTTGTGGGTTAACGACCTCGCCTGTAGGCAGAGTGTCTAAACCGCCCAGCGTGAAGAAGGGGTAGAAGGAGCCGCGCCCGGGAGTGACATCCAGCGCGACTAGCGGAGGCTCAAGTGCCTCTAGCCATTGCGCGGCCTTGCGGCACTGTGTGTCTTCGCCATTTGCGCAGTCTTCATTGTAGGTGGCGATAGTGGATTGGAGTGTCCCTTTACGCAATCCGAGTTCTTCTTCGAGTTCTTCTACGGTTTCGCCAGTGCCAGCAACTTCTGCACCCATGTAGCTAACGCGTTCGTAATCGCCGTACTGATCAACCGTTAACACATAGTAGAAGCGTTCTGATTGCTGCTCGAGAATGTAGGCGCCCATGCGGCCGTGGTACACGTCTTCGTTAATAAAGCGCTGGCCACGATCGTTAACCAAAATGCCATTTGTCATGCTGGCCGGTGGGTAGTAGGGCAAACTGATAAAGCCCTCGTGCATGTTGATGGCAGCACCGCCAACAGACATGCCCATCATGATGCCGGTGCCTGTGTCGCCAGGATTGCCGATAGGGCTATTACCCGCTGTGAGCTTGGGCGCGTACTTTTTAATCATGTCTTCATTCATTGCAAAACCGCCGGCGCAGAGAATCACGCCTTTGCGAGCTCGCACATTCAGTTCTTGCTGGTTTTGGCGGATAACTACGCCCACCACGGCATCTTCATCGTCGACGATTAGAGTCAGCACACGGGTTTCGTACTCCACCGTGATCGCTTCGCGCTTCTCCACATTCTCGGTAACGATTTTCATGAAGAGTGGGCCGCCGTTGTCGCCTTCCACGTACAAGTTATGGCCCCGGGGGCAAGGCTTTGCGGCCTGTGCAAAGGGGTAGGCTTTTTCGCTGCCCGTGACCAGCAGGCCATCATCGGTGAGGCACATAATGGCGCGCTCTTCGTGGAAACTATCCTTAAAAGGCACTCCAAGGTTAACGAGCCAATCGAAATGCTCGGTGCTGCTTTCGCAGTAGTTGCGAATTTTGGCCTCATCGGCCTGTGGGCCAGCAGACATCATCATGTAGGTAACCATGTCTTCGGTGGCGTCTTCAAAGCCACAGGCCTTCTGTACGCGCGTGCCGCCATTGCCGCCCATATAGATCTCGGCGCTGGACATCGCCGTTGACCCGCCGCTGGCGCTCGCCAGCTCAAAAATAATGGCCTCAGCGCCGGCCTCAGCAGCCTCTATAGCGGCGCAGCCACCGGCGCCCCCGAAGCCGACAATGGCAATGTCAGTTTCTTTGTCCCACTGTGTGATGCTGCTTGCTTTGCGTGGCTTGGAGGGGTTGGTCTTGTTTTCTGTGGCCATGTTGCATACCTCAATACTGGGTGGATCGTGTCACCGGCGCCGCCTAATGGAACGCGACGGAAGATTAAAGCGCGTTAGTGAAGGGCTGACAATGACTCGAGGGAGGCTACGGCTTAAGAATTTGTACATGCCTACCCTTTATAGGGTGATTGGGGCCAGTGACGGCGTGGGTTGATGCGCTTTTGTCGGTGTCTGATGGCTGTTATTGCAGCGCGGCTCGGGTACAATCGTGCGCTTTTTCAGAGGCGCGTGACGGCACATGTGGTTTAAGAATATACGGGCCTATCGCCTGACTACCCCCTTCGATCTTTCCCCAGAGCAGCTAGGCGAGCAACTCGCCCAGCGGGCTTTTACGCCCTGCGCTAAGTCGCAGGCAATAGCGATGGGCTGGGTTCCACCACTGGGCGATGAGTCAGAAGCATTGGCCCATGCGGCAGGCGGTAGGATACTGCTGTGTCTCAAGCGCGAAGAAAAGTTGCTGCCATCGACGGTGGTGCGCGAGCAGCTAGAAGAAAAAGTCTCACATATCGAGCAAGAGCAGGCGCGCAAGGTCTATCGCAAAGAGCGGCTGAGCCTGAAGGATGAAATCGTTCAGGATTGTCTGCCGCGGGCTTTCAGCCGTAGCTCAAAGATCTACGCCTATATCGATGTAAAGGCCAACTGGGTATTTGTAGACTCCGCCAGTGCTGCACGTGCCGAAGAATTACTCAATACACTCAGAGAATGCATTGGCAGTTTCCCAGTGCTACTGCCTCAAGTGAACAACGCGCCAGCGGCAACCATGACTAATTGGTTGATGCACAGTAATTTGCCTGAAGGTTTTGAGTTGGGCCAGGAATGCGAGCTGCGCGAGTTTGGCGAAGATGGCGGTATTGTGCGCTGCCGTGGCGTTGATTTGTTGAGTGAAGAAGTAGAAACTCATTTGCAGGCCGGTAAACAGGTGGCTCGCATTGCGCTGCATTGGGATGAACGCCTGGCTTTGGTGCTGGCAGAAGATCTTTGTCTACGCCGTATACGATTCGCGGACGAGTTGATGAAAGAAAATGAAGATATACCGGAAGCCGATATGGCAGCAAAGCTCGATGCGGATTTCGCACTGATGGCCGATGCGGTCACTACGTTACAAGATCGCGTTATGGCACTGTTCGGCGGTGAGGCCGAATAGTTGTTGAGTACAGCTGCATGAGAAAACCCCTGTGAACAGCCAGCGCCCGGACACCGAAGATTATCGGGCGCTGTTTTTGCAACATACCCCCATGATGGATATGCGCGCACCTGTAGAATTCTTGCAGGGCAGTTTTCCCGGCGCGCTTAGCCTCCCACTAATGAGCGATGACGAACGCGCGCAGGTGGGCACCTGTTACAAAGCTGAGGGGCAAGAGGCTGCAATAGCACTCGGCCACTCTCTCGTGCACGGTGCAGAAAAAGAACTCCGCCTTCAGCAATGGTTGGCATTCGCAGAACGTTTTGAGCAAGGTTATCTTTATTGTTTCCGCGGTGGGCTACGTTCGCAAACGGTACAGCAGTGGCTGCGCGAAGCGGGTGTTCACTACCCTTTAGTGCGCGGTGGTTACAAGGCAATGCGCCGATTTTTGATCGACGAACTTCAGCGTTCTATCACATCTGCAGCATTCATCTTGATAGCGGGAAAAACCGGAACAGGCAAAACCCGCGTCGTCGAACGTTTGTCATGCTGCGTTGATCTGGAAGGTTTGGCGAACCATCGCGGTTCCAGTTTTGGTCAGCTGCCCAATGGACAACCTTCCCAAATTGATTTCGAAAACGCGCTGAGTATTGCGTTCTTACGACTGCTTGAAGTATCTAACGCGCCTATATTTCTTGAAGATGAAGGGCGGCTTATCGGCCGCCTCTCATTGCCAGAAGCCCTACGCGAAAAAATGGTTGGCACGCCAATGGTCCTAGTCGAAGAGTCATTGGACAGTCGCGTAGAGGTGGTTGTTGAAGATTATGTGCTCGATCTTGGCCGCCGCTATGAACTGCTGCACGGTGAGCAGGGCGCACAGCTGCATTGCGAGAAGCTGCTGTCTGACCTATCGCGAATTCGAAAACGTCTTGGCGGTGTGCGCTACCAGAAAGCGCAAGCATTGGTAGAGGCAGGCTTTGCGCAGCAGTGGTCGCAATCTGCACTGGATGGCCACCGTGAGTGGATTTCCTTTTTGCTCAACGAATACTATGACCCAATGTACGAATATCAGTTGGAGCAGCGAGGCGGGCGCTATCTTTTTCAGGGTGATCGC
>JBGCFE010000093.1:0-12816 GCA_045106775.1 Halioglobus sp. | reverse complement strand
CCCGAAATAGAATTGAAAACAGACGAGCAAAAAGTCAGCTACGGCTTTGGCCTCCAGTTTGGGCAGCAGCTAAAGCGCAATAACTTTGAAGGCATGGATCTAGCTGCCGTGCTCGCCGGTGTCCAACACTGGTACGACAATGAGCAGGCGCTCATGAGTGATGAAGAGTTGAATCCGAGCTATCAGGTGATTCAAGAGCGACAGCAGGCTAAAGCGGCGGAAATGGCGCAGAAGCGAGAGGCATTGGCAGGGCAGTTCATGCAGGCGAATGCTGAGCGTGAAGAGGTCTCGGTAACCGAAAGCGGGTTGCAATATGAAGTGCTGGAAAGTGGCTCCGGACCCAAGCCGGGCGCGCAATCTATGGTCGTTACGCACTATCACGGTACATTTGTAGATGGCTCCGTGTTTGATAGCTCGGTCGAGCGCGGCTCACCTGCAGAGTTTGGTGTGCATCAGGTTATTCCCGGTTGGACGGAAGCGCTGCAGATGATGTCAGTCGGAGACAAGTGGCGCATAGCCTGTCCGCCTAACCTTGCCTACGGCGAGCAGGGCGCCGGTGATGCAATCCCGCCAAACACTGCACTGGTTTTCGAAATTCATCTGATTGAAATCAAGAGCTAGCCTGGCTGTGGTCGCCCAGGGTGCTTTAGCCAATATCAACCTACCGCGTATTTTGCGAGTCGGGGCGGGCGCCAGCGGTGAGCTGGCGCAGACATTGACAGAGTTGGGGGCCTCCAGCCCGCTTCTTATCACCGATCCATTTATGGTTGAGTGCGGCTATTGTCGCCAGATAGAAGAACAACTTGATGCCGCTGCCGTGAGCTATGGGCTGTTTTCAGAATGCGTACCAGATCCCACTACCGATAGCATAGCGTCGGCGATGACCCTGCTGAGGGCAGGTAACTACGATTCCGTGGTGGCGCTAGGCGGCGGTAGCTCGTTAGATACAGCCAAAGCGATAGCGGTGCTGGCAACACACGGCGGTCAAATGCGCGATTACAAGGTGCCGGCCACCGTGGATAGCGGTCTGCCGATCATTGCTATACCGACCACGGCGGGCACTGGTTCCGAGGCGACCCGTGTGGCGGTGATTACCGACACGCAAACGCAGGAGAAGATGCTCTGCATGGGCTTAGGGTTAATGCCCGTTGCTGCGCTGGTTGATTTTGAGTTGACGTTGACCATGCCATATCGGCTGACTGCTGACACAGGCATCGATAGCCTGTGCCATGCGTTAGAGGCCTACGTTAGCCGTAAAGCCAATCCATTCACCGATGGTATAGCGCTGACTGCAATGCGCACGATTTACCTCAATATTCGTATCGCCTGTGCCGAACCAGACAATCGGCAAGCAAGGCAAGCCATGATGTTGGCTGCAACCCAGGGCGGGATCGCATTTGCCAATGCGTCTGTCACGTTGATTCATGGGATGAGCCGGCCCATAGGCGCTTTGTTTCACGTGCCCCACGGTCTTAGCAATGCCATGTTGTTGCCCGCGGTTACTGCTTGGTCTGTTAGCGGTAACGTGCAGCGTTATGGGCACTGTGCGAGGTATATGGAGATCGCCACAGAAGCTGATAGTGACGAAGAAGCCTGTGAGAAGCTGGTGGCAGCGCTGCGTGCACTGACCGAAGATTTGCGCGTGCCGGGCCCGCGGGAATACGGCATAACACAACAAGCATGGTCCGACGCAATAGCATTGATGGCTACACAGGCATTGGATTCCGGGTCTCCCGCCAATAACCCGCGCTTGCCAGAGCACCATGAAATCGCTGATCTGTATCGTTCACTCTGGTAAAAGTTAGCGGCCATTCAACGCTATCTGCGTCACAGCAACGTGCGCTGGAATGTACCTTCACGGCCGAACGGCTAAAAAACGCTGCCCAAATCCTGTGGCAAGCTTACAATGCCAGCTGCCATTGTTTACACTACCTGTTCCAGTCGGTAGCTCTTCAATGATCGGTTTTTTGCTATGAAACGTGTCGTTTTCAACCAAAAAGGTGGCGTGGGCAAAACCAGCATCGCCTGTAATCTGGCCGCCATCAGCGCTGCAATGGGCTATCGCACTCTCGTAGTCGATTTAGATGTGCAGGGCAATACCACCCACTATCTAGTCGGCGAAATCGACGCCAATGAGTTTCCGGCGGAAGCTCAGGGTGTCGCTGGCTTGTTTAAACAAACAGTAGGCTCGCGCAAAATGCGCCAAAACCCGGATTCGTTTGTGTGGGAAACCCCCTATGAAAACCTGTTCTTGATGCCGTCCAGTACGGCTCTGGGTGACATGGAAAAAGAGCTGGAGTCGCGCTACAAAATTTACAAATTGCGCGATGCATTGGTGAAACTGGACGAAGAGTACGATCGTGTTTATATCGACACTCCCCCCAACCTGAACTTCTATTCAAAGTCAGCTCTTATAGCAGCTGATTCTCTGCTTATTCCCTTCGATTGCGATAGCTTCGCCAGGCAAAGCCTGTACACCCTGTTAGACAATATCGCCGAGCTTCAGGAAGACCATAATCCTGATCTTGAGGTAGAAGGTATCGTGATCAATCAATTCAATTCGCAGGCCAGGCTGCCGGCAGAGCTGGTGGCAGAGCTCGAAGAAGAAGGCCTGCCCGTTTTTCAAGCCTATCTCAGCACCTCGGTGAAAATGAAAGAATCGCACCGCGAGCATCGCCCCCTGATCGATCTAGCCCCTGGCCACAAGCTCACTGGTCAATTTCTGGAACTTCACGGACTGTTGGAGAACGCTTTGTCTGAGGCGGCTGCCTAGCTTGAGTATCTCCGCTCGCGGTCTGAGTCCCGCGCTCATGGCCAGGGACAGAGGACCAGGCTGCATATCCATATAATTTTTAGTTATTTGAAACCCTCTTTTGCAATCGCTAAAGTTCGCACCCTGATACTAATCTCTCTGGAACCCTCCCACCGTGGATTTGGACATAGAAGCAGCCAACCTCGAATTGCGTGATGCCAGCCCTCAGGCGATTGTTGAGTGGGCGCTGGCTCAGGGCAAGCGCACCATTGCAACAACGAGCATGGGCCGCAACGCGGCGCTAATGCTGCACCTTGTCCATCAATCTGAGCAAAAAACGGGGCAGTCTGTGCCTACTATTTGGGTAGATACCGGTTACAACCTGCGTGATACCTACCTCGTCGCTGAGCGATTAATTCGTGATTTAGATATTGATGTTCATGTGTACTCGCCGCTGATGACGTCAGAGCGCCGTAACGCCATTATGGGTGGTATTCCCACAGTGGATGAGGAAGAGCGCCATCAGGAATTTACGCAGCAGGTGAAGCTCGAGCCGTTTGCCAGAGCGTTGGATGAATTCAAGCCTGAGATCTGGCTCACCGGCATTCGTCGAGAGGAGACCGAGCATCGCAAATCATTGGATGTGGTTTCTATGGACAATCGAGGCATTGTTAAAGTCGCACCGATTTTCTATTGGTCTGAGGAGCAGGTAGAGGCGTACATGGAAGAGTACGAGTTACCCACATGTCGCCACTATTTTGACCCTACCAAGGTGCATGACGGCCGTGAATGCGGGCTGCATACAGCAGCCTGATCTTTCTTTTGTTGCGGTATACTGCCGGTGTGGAGGGCGCGTAAAGGGAGCGTATTCCAATGCGGCTGATGGCGCGGATCGAAAACACTGAAAAAAGTAAAGACTGGCCGGTAGCCTATTCTGTTGCGAGGCTGCGCGCACTAGTCACCTGCGCGCTAGGTTTACCGCTGCTTCTGTTACTTTCAGCCTGTGCTTCATCGCCGCTTATCAGCGCGCACAAAGTGGCATCCCTGCCGCCACTGCAACTCGAAAACCGCACTATTGAGCCCGCCGAGGTGTCTACTTTAACGACAACGCCTGATCTGTTGGCTGTCAGTGAAGAGATGCGCACATTTGTAGAGACCTATACTGGCGATACCCGCCATCCCCGTCAGCGCCTGCGTATGCTGCATAGTGCGATCACCGGTCCCGCTACGCTCGGCGTTGAATATAAACCGTTTGCCAGTGGCTCCGCTCAGGATGTATTTCGCAGCGGCCAGGCTAACTGTTTGTCTTATGCTTCGCTGTTCGTAGCACTGGCTCGTGAGGCTGGACTGAACGCGCAGTACCAATGGCTGGAGGTGAAGCCGCAATGGACGCGTCAGGGCGAGCGCGTCATGGTGCGCCTGCATGTGAACGTGGCTGTGCAGCTGCGTGGGCGAGAGCAGTTCATGGTGGATATTGATCCGCTGCAATCCCGCGATATAGCTGCCTCTAAGCTGATCTCCGATCGTGATGCACAGGCGCTGTACCACAGCAATATTGCAATGGAAGCCTTAGCCAGAGAGGCATTAGAAGAGGCCTGGGTAAACGCCGTACGAGCGCTTCAGCTTAGTCCTCGGGTGGCTCACCTGTGGGTTAATATTGGCGCAATCTATAGGCTGGCCGGCCAGCACGATGCGGCGCAGGCAAGTTATTTGCAGGCACTGGAGATCGACCCCTGGGACCGCTCGGCAATGAACAATCTGGCGGTGTTGCACCATATCGAAGGTAATGCCGAACAATTGGCGTATTGGGAGGGGCGCGTTGCCCGTTATCGTGAAGCAAACCCGTACTATCATGCGTGGTTGGGAGATAAGGCCGGTGAGGAGAAGAACTGGCCTGAGGCGGCACGTTTTTACGAAAAAGCACTAGCAATACGCCCCGAAGATAGCGGCCTTCTGTTTGCGTTGGGTGTTATACACACGCATTTGGGCCAGCCTACTGTTGCCACGGACTATATTCAGCGCGCGATTGACCATGCAACGCTGTTTTCTGATATCAAAGCCTATGAACAAAAATTAGACGCGTTGCACAGAGCAGTGATTCAGTCCGACACGTGATTGCAGTGCACTCACTTGCATCAGCCTGATTTTAGTACACCCGTATTTATAGTGTTAGGGGTCGATGCGAATATAGGCGCGCTTTTTCTTTTTGCCGGTAACGACAGATAAAAAATCTCCAATTTTCATTTGCCAGCCGTACTTGTCGCGCAATGCTGTGAGTGCAGTTTCTTCATCATCGATTGTTTCGAGAATGTATGCGTTCATATCTCGCCAGGGCCCAAGGATACCGCCGCGCGCGGTGCACGAAGCAATGCGGCACTCGCTGAAATTGCGCAGCCGCTTTACCTTGCCGGCGCTACCTGCAGAAAAAACGAAATAACTGCCGAGGTTGCGGGAGGGATGAGGGGCAAACCAAACAGGCGTGTTGACCCAATCACCTGAGCGTTTTTTGGTAGCAAAGCTTACATAGTTGCCGCCTTCCAGAAACTCCAATTCGTCTTTGTTCATAAAAAACCTGTAGAGTATTTTTCGTTTGAGAGAAGCTGTCTAATTGTTAGTGTGTAGCTTACTCTTACCAGCACACAATACCGTAAATTACGATTACAAGAGAGCACTATCATGTCCCAATTCAATGCAGAGTCCACCACTGAACAGGTGATTGAGGGTATTTCTTTGTCCGGCAAAGTGGCTGTTGTTACGGGCGCTTCGGCCGGATTGGGAATTGAGACGTGTCGTGCTTTAGCGCTCGCCGGCGCAAGCGTACTGATGGTTGCCCGAGATGAGGAAAAGCTAAATACAGCGGCCCAGGCGCTGCGGGCGTCTCTCCCAGGCGCATCCTTCGACACAGCCATTGTCGACCTGGCTGATCTTGACAGTGTTCGCAAGGGTGCAGCGCAAATCCTCGACAAGTGCTCGTCAATCCATTTGTTGATCAACAATGCCGGTGTGATGGCGTGTCCTTTGATGCGAACAGCGCAGGGCCACGAGATGCAATTTGGGACGAATCATCTTGGACATTTTTTACTCACTGGTCTGTTGATACCGGCGCTATTGAATGGCGCCCCAGGCAGAGTGGTAAACCTAAGCTCGGGTGGCCACAAATTCGCCAACGTAAATTTTGATGATCCGGACTATCAGTCAAGAGACTACGATAAGTGGCAAGCTTACGGCGAATCGAAAACGGCTAATGCTCTATTCTCGGTAGCCTTGGATGCAAGGCTGGCCCCCAAAGGTGTTCGTGCCTATGCAGTGCATCCAGGCGTTATTATGACGGAGCTTAGCCGGCATATGCAGCAGGAAGACTTTGAGCTGTTGAGCGCCAGCGCGCCGGAAGGGCAGACGTTGTCTTTCAAAACGGTAGAGCAGGGTGCGGCAACCAGCGTATGGGCGGCGACGTCCCCAGATTTGGCTGATTTAGGCGGTATTTATCTGGAAAATTGCCAAATTGCAGCGCCGGCCGTACAAGGCGCAGACGCTGGCGTAGAATCCTATGCAGTGGATGAGGCTGCGGCCGAGCGTCTCTGGGCAATCTCAGAATCGCTGGTTGGGCAGTCCTTTGAGGTGTAACACTGAACGGGGGCTTTATGTTCAGGAGCATAATAAACGCTATGCCTGCAGTGCTGGCAATCAGACCGCCAAGAACTGGGCGAAGAGCAGCTAAAACAATTGGGGCTTTGTGTCTTACGGCTTTTTTAGTGAGCAACTCAGTTACTGTCCGAGCAGATAGCGCCGAAATGATCGGCGACCATACACAGCGCGCGCTCAAGTGGATGTACGGATCATCGCGGCATACTGCGAAGCAGCTTAAGCGAGCCGCGGGTGTGTTGGTATTCGGCGACATGATTAAGATGGGTTTTGGTCTAGGCGGTGAATTTGGCGAAGGCGCGCTCATCGTAGATGGTGAGATTGTCGAGTACTACGCGCTGTCGGGTAAAGAGTATGGGGTTTCTAAAGACGCCGCTTTCAAAGCCAAGGCTATTGTTTTCCGAACAGAAAAAGCATTGGACGCTTTTCGCGATAGCGCCACATGGAGAGTCGGCAGTAATGCTGCGGTGCCGATGGTGAGGTCTGTAGAAAAATCTGGAAAGGTGCTTCGCTCTTCAGATCCCATTGTCGGTCTAGTATTTACAGACTCAGGGCTGCTGCCCGATGTGACCCTCGATGGAAACAAAATCACTCGTATTACTCGTTAGACAGAACACCATTTCATATTGAATGCAGGCCGGAGCGCTATGGCAGACTTTTTATCTATTGTTGAAATATTCAAATCGCCAACCGATGTTACGGGGTCGGTTGTTACAGTCAAAGGGTGGCTTAGAAGCAAGCGCGACTCGAAAGCAGGTATTTCCTTTTTAGCAGTCCACGATGGTTCGTCTTTTGATGCGCTGCAGGCGGTAGTTCCGAATTCTTTGGCTAATTACGAAAGTGAAGTACTGGCTTTGACCACCGGCTGTGCAGTGATTGTTACTGGTGAACTTGTCGAGTCGCAAGGGAAGGGGCAGAGCCTGGAAATTCAAGCAACGGAAGTGCAGGTTGTGGGTACCATCGAGGACCCTGAAACCTACCCGATCGCGAAAAAGCGTCACACTTTTGAATATCTGCGCACACAGGCACACTTGCGCCCGAGAACAAACACTTTCGGCGCTATAACACGTGTTCGAACCGTGTTAGCCAACGCTATACACAACTACTTTTTTGAGCGCGGTTTTCATTGGATTAACACGCCCATTATTACTGGCAGTGATTGCGAAGGCGCAGGCGAACTGTTTCGGGTTAGTACTCTCGATTTTGCCAATCTTCCGCGAACTGAAAAAGGCGATGTCGATTTTTCGCAGGATTTCTTTTCGAGTGAGGCTTTTCTGTCAGTGTCCGGCCAGCTAGAAGTAGAGTCGTATTGTCTGGCGATGAGTAAGGTGTATACCTTTGGTCCAACTTTCAGAGCGGAAAACTCCCATACCAGTAGGCACCTCTCGGAATTTTGGATGGTTGAGCCTGAGATAGCCTTTGCTGATCTGAACGACGATGCAAACCTTGCTGAAGACATGCTTAAAACGATTATTCGCGATGTGATGGAACGCTGTGAAGATGATCTGGCGTTTTTCGCGCAACGGATTGATGAAACGGTGCTGCAGCGTTTACAAGGTGTAATTGATAACACCTTTGAGAGAATGGATTACACCGAGGCGGTACATATTTTGCAAAACAGTGGGGAGTCTTTTGAGTACCCCGTTGAGTGGGGTGTTGATCTTGCATCCGAGCACGAACGTTTCCTCACCGAGAAGCATGTCGGCAGGCCCATTGTGGTGATGAATTACCCAGCCAACATCAAAGCGTTCTATATGCGGCTTAATGATGATGAAAAAACCGTGGCGGCGATGGACGTACTCGCACCCGGTATTGGTGAGATCATCGGTGGTAGTCAGCGTGAAGAGCGCCTAGACGTTCTTGACGCACGCATGGATAAGAATGTGGCGGAAGAGTTGTGGTGGTACCGAGATTTGCGTAGGTACGGCACTGTTCCGCACGCAGGGTTTGGTCTGGGTTTTGAGCGGTTGCTGAACTACATTACCGGGATGGAAAACATACGCGATGCTATTCCGTTTCCCCGCACGCCGGGTTCCAGCGCGTTTTAACTGGCGAGCAATCAGCAGTGTTTGTTGAAAATTACCTGACCCAAATAGGTAGGATTGACGATCAATGGCCCTAAATTGGTAAGTTTTCCCGCTGCTTCAGATTAAACCCATGGTTTTTCTGAAGCATACTCCAAGCATCACAGTTGCAGCGCAAGATAGCGCTGCGGTTAGTGGAACTTGGGGGCAAGTGATGGAACACAGGGCAGAACAAAATTCTTCTAACGTAATTGATGCACAGAACGGTGCATGTCTTGTCAGTGAAATGGCAATCGTTGATACGTTCACAAAACTCATATTCGGTGACGAAGACGCTTACGCATCAGATGAGCTCGAGATTATTGCAGCGTTTCGCGCTTTTGAGCACTCGGTGATGCGAGACACTTATCAAGAAATGGGTGCGTACCTGCGTAATTTGGGTGTGCGCGAAATGATAGAGCTTGTTACGGGGGTTAAATCGCTGATGAGCGCATCAACAGCCGTAAACGCTACAGTGGATATGTCTGCACCAACCGGGCGGCATTCGCCATTGATGACCCGTTAGAAGAATCGAGCCTTAGCGAGGCTGGTCGAGTTAAGTCTCAGGCTCATTCCCATCGTCTTTAACCTCCTTTTGAGCTTTCGTACCGCATTCAGGCGAGGGCAGGAACTTCGCCTGGAACGTATTCTCTTTGTCTATTCCTTGAAACTCCAACTCGACTGACTGTGCGATAGCAAAGCGGCGAGTTGTGCTTGTCAGGCTTGCGGTCCATTTGTCGTAGCTAAATTTCTCAGGGTCCTTACGCAGATCGATAAAGCCTTCCAGCCCATTGCTATCCAAACGCACGTTGAAACCTGCGCTGGTAACATGAGTTATCTTTGCGGCATAGGAGGTTGTGCCTTCAGCGGCTTTGCGTTGCAAATAGTTCCCGGCGAGCCAGCGCTCGGCTTCCAGTGTTGCAGCTCGACCAGCACTGATACGTTTCGCTACTTGCTCCAAAAGCGCGTCGTCGACAAGATCGGCGCTTCCCGAGTTTAAGAGCGATTTAATTTGTAGATGAACAAGAAAGTCGACTTGCTTGCGCAACGGAGACGTACAGTTGGTGTAGCACTCCAGAGCCATGCCCATATGTTTGCCCGGCCGCGTGGTGAGGGTGGCGCGTGTCAACAATCTGTTCACCATCGCACGCAGAGGAAGTTCACGTTTGCTGTCTGCCAGCCCGCGCATGATATCTCGGTATCCTTCAACGGCATTGGTGTCTAGCGCATTGAGTTCTGGAGCATGCATCTCAAAGAACTTTCTCGCTTCTTCGAGACGATCACCACGAAACCCGGGGTGAGAAACAAACGGGCCACTGGCGCCTTTTTCAGATAAGAATTTAGCCGCACATCGATTGGCCGCTACCATGCACTCTTCTACCAGTTTCTGTGATAGCAGTTTCTCGTAGGGTTCAATACTGTCGATCTGTTTGTTGTCGCCGAGAATCCAGCGATACTCCTGCCTGTCTTCCATAACTAGGCCGTGAGCTTCACGGTGCGCCCGTAATGCACGATACACCTGATATAGCGCTTCTAGCGGTGTGGCGTGGCTCATTAGCTCGTCGTACTGGCCATTCAGGTAGCGATCAACGGCGTAGTAGGAAAGCTTGGCTCGAGAGCGCACAGTCGCTTCAAAAATTTCGCACTCACCGACTTCACCTTCATCACTGACGGCGATTTTGCATATCAGCGCGGGGCGCACGACATCTTCAGAGAGTGCGCAGGTATCCTGTGATAGTGCTACCGGTAGCATGGGTAGCACATCGCCATGGAAGTAGACCGAAGTTGCTCTTTTCGCGACATCGGCGTAAATGGGTGAGTTCGTCTGCACTATTGCTGTGGGATCAGCGATGGCTACGTACAGGTTCCAGCCACCGTCGCGAATCTCCGCATAGAGTGCATCGTCGATATCCTGAGTTTTAGCGGCATCAATAGAGACAAATTCTAGATCAGTACAATCGCGGCGTTTGCTCGAGTCGTCCGCCTTCGACAGGTTGGGTATATCCAGTAAGCTTTTTTCGGTTTGATTGCTCCAGCTTGCGGGTAGTTCATGCTTGCGCATGCAGTAGAGGTTTTCTACTCCAGGTGTATCTTCCTGGCCCAACACAGATAGTACTTTAGCTTGCGGTTTCCCATCTTTAATGGGGTGCCGCAAAATCGCGCAGTGGATGTAATCGCCTTCCTTCACGCCATTGCGAGCGTGGGGTGGTATAAACAGCCACCGACTGAGTTGTGGTAAATCTGGATCAACGAAGATTGCTTTGCCTTTGCGCACGCAGCGGCCCGTGAATGCATCTAGCGGGCTGTCGAGGAGTTTTTCGATATCGGCTATCGTTTTATTGTCGCGGGTGGGCCTGATGCAAATTCTTACGCGGTCATCTGGAAATACTTTCAGCATTTCCTGTGGCGGTATAAAAATTTCTCGGCCATCTTCGAGCACAGCAAAGCCGTACCGCGAAGCCGTGCCTTTAACGACAGCCTCAGCGTGTTCTTTTTCGGCCTCCATCTGAGATTTGAGGCCTTTGAGCTGGGAAAGTGACTCCTGATTGAGCATGGGTGGAACAACTGTGTAAGCAATAATCTGGCCATCGTAGCCCAATTCGGCCGCGGTGTCAGTGCGCGATACTGAATCATGCTGCTATTGTGCGTGTTGTGGTAGCTGTTTCCACGGGGCGTGTTTGCAGCTTGTCGTTCGTGACTAGAAAATACTGCGCAAATCGCGCTCTAGCACGATTTCCAGACGTAGCATGATATTCCAGGCGCCATCTCGTTCACTGTCTTCAAAGCGCTTGCGGAAATTGTAGCTGGGCTCAACCTCAAAAAAGAGGAACTTTCGGTAGAAGTTTCGGCGAAAAACTGCGCCCAAACGATAATTTTCAATGAGTGATGGGTCGGAGTAACCCTCGATCCCTGCGTAGTAGCTAATCACGCGTTGGTCGGCATTCCGCTCGAGAGGTTTACGAACGCTGAGAGACACGATACTGCGCCACTCTGCGCCGAAGGTCTCTTCCCCATAGATTGCCCGATTGCTCCACCGGAGTAACCGTGTGTCATCGAGGACTTTGTCCAGGTTAAGTTGGCCCGTAGTGTAAAAACCTTCATCACTTTCCCACTCCAGCCGCTGTGTGTAGCGATAGAAGTAGCTGTCACTGTTGCCGAGCGGGCCTTTATTGCGATAACGGGCGCCGGGGCGCAAGCCGTTGGTGTTCAGGTTCAATGTGAGGTCCAATCGCTGGCGTCTAACGTCGTTTACATTGTAGAGCAGCTCGGCGCTGTCATCGTCTGCGCGATCATCCTCTACTACTGTGTCGCCGTCCTCGCCATTGAAAACAAGGTTGAGCCTTTGAGACAGTTTTGGCAGCTGTAGTTTGCCGCGCAATCTGATCTTCGTTTTGTAGTCATCGTCTTCGTCCCAGCTGTTACGCCACTGAATGCGAAGCTGTGATTCTGCCTGCTCCAGGTCGTAGTTGGGGTCGCCAAAAAAATCATCCATCCACTCAGTCAGTGCCTGCGCCTGATCTGTTGCGTAGGCGTGGCTGGTGTCCACCCAGTTAATATCGCCCTCAGTTTGAGCACCTGAATCAGATTGAGAGATCGGGGTTTCATCTAGCTTGGGCAGTTCTGGTCGTAGATACCGACGGCTCTCTTGGGCCGCGGCGTTTGATGTTACGAACGCGCTGGCTGACAAAGCTAACGTCAACATCAATGCAGTCGTTCGTGAAAAGTTGAACATATTTGTTGCAGCCTGTTTTTGGTTCTTATTGGTTCGGCGTTACACTGTTGCACATGGATCGATTATTTATAGTGCTTCAGTATTTAGTGCCGCACCATATTCTGTCTCGAATGACGGGTATGTTAGCGGAACTGCGTCACCCTTTGTGGCTAAAAAATTGGGTAATAGGACAGTTTGTTCGCGTGTTCAATGTTGATATGGCGCAGGCAGAGGAGCCTGATTACACGCAATACGCTAGTTTCAATGAATTTTTTACTCGGCCTCTTCGAGACGGTGCAAGGCCCATCGCCGATGCGGAAGTTGTTTGCCCTGCCGATGGCGCTATTAGCCAGATGGGTACTATTAATGAAGGGCTGCTTTTGCAGGCCAAGGGCCGTTACTACACGGTAGAAGAATTGCTCGGTGGAGACGCGCAGAGAGCCGCCGAGTTTGATCGCGGCGAGTTTGCAACAGTCTACCTGTCGCCAAAAGACTACCACCGAGTGCATATGCCGCTGGCAGGAAGGCTAACCGGCACGACCTACATTCCAGGTAAGCTGTTTTCGGTCAATGGCACAACCGCCGAAAACGTAGATCGCCTGTTTGCGCGCAACGAGCGGCTAGTCTGTTATTTTGACACCGATCTG
>JBGCFE010000092.1:0-18711 GCA_045106775.1 Halioglobus sp. | reverse complement strand
AGAGAACACCGATGTCCCACGCAGGAATGATTATAGGCATATCCGGCGCGGAAGTAGTGCGGGTAAAAAGCAAACGCCGTATTGATGTCTGGGCCACACCCTTCCGCAGGCAGGCCAGCTGCCCGCATTGCGGCGCTTCAGAGCTGAGAATCAAGGCCACCCACAAGCGCACCGTCAAGCATACTCGACGGGGTAATCAGGTGATGATTTTGCACCTGAAGGTACCCAAGTATCACTGCCAGGGCTGTGGCCGATATTTTCGCCATACCTTCGCTGGCCTCAGGCCCCGATATCGATCCTCGGATACGTATCAGATGGAGGTGTACGAGGCCCATGACGGTGGTGTCACCCAGCGTAAGCTCTCGCGTACGCACCAGATCAGCGGTGCGACCGTGGAGCGCTGGTACCGGGCTCATTTGAGCATCAAGCGGTCGGAGATGGACAGGCGGCGATGTCCGCGAGTACTGGGTATCGACGAACATTTCTTCACACGCCGAAAAGGCTTTGCCACCACCTTTGTGGATCTCAAGAACCACACCGTATTCGACGTCAAACTGGGTCGTTCAGAGGCCAGCTTACGCCCCTATTTGAAGGGCTTGCGGGGCCGGGACAATGTCCAGGTGGTGGTTATGGATCTGTCGGAAACCTACCGCAGTATTGCCCGCCAGTACTTCCCCGGGGCCACCATCGTGGCCGATCGGTTCCACGTGGTCAGATTGATCAATCAGCATTTTTTGCAGGTCTGGCAACAGCACGATCCTGAGGGCCGCAAGAACCGCGGCTTGATCAGCCTCATGCGGCGGCACCAGTGGAATCTGAAGGATGAGCAGCATGCCAATCTGATGCACTACCTGGCCGGTTATCCGGTGTTACAGCAGCTCTATGTGGCCAAGCAGAGGCTGGTACGCCTGATGCTGTTGAAGACGCTCACAGCCAAGAGAGCGAGGGCCAAAATACCGCAGCTGTTCGAGCTACTGGACCAGCTACGGGACAGCCCCTTGCGGACCCTGGCAAAGACGCTGACCAGTTGGTTGGAGCCTATCGTTGCGATGTGGCGATTCAGCAAAAGTAACGGCATCACCGAGGGCTTCCACAACAAGATGGAAATGATCTCCAGGAGGGCCTATGGTTTTAGAAACTTTGAGGGCTCTTCCTTATTAACGGGGGACACCGGCATTCATTAAACTGATTTTGCGAAGATCGTTTAATGGAGAGAACACCGATGTCCCACGCAGTATCAATTATAGGCATACCAGGCCTTCAGGTTGAAGGCGTCAAGCGCAGACAGGGAATTGAAGTCTGGGCCAGGCCCTACCGCAAACCGCTCTGCAAGTACTGTCACGGCAATGATTTGAGAATCAAGGCCACGTACAGACGCACGGTGAAGCACACTCGTCAGGGCAACCAAGTGATGACGCTGCACCTGAAGGTGCCCAAATACCATTGTCTGGCGTGTCGGCGCTATTTCCGTCACGGTTTTACAGGAATTCGGCCCCGTTACCGGGCCTCAGAAGCATATCGTCTGGAAGTGTTTGAGGCGCATCACGGCGGTATCACGTTGCGCGGTATCTCGCGTACGCATCAGGTCAGCGCTGCGACGGTAGAGCGCTGGTACCAGTACCATTTGAGGCGCAGGCGATCGGAGATGTCTAATCGACCGTGCCCGCGCGTAATGGGCATTGATGAGCATTTCTTTACCCGCAAAAAAGGTTACGCCACCACGTTTGTAGACTTGAGGAAGCGTCGCGTTTTTGATGTGAAGCTGGGTCGCTCAGAACCGAGTTTACGCAGCTATTTACAGCGTTTAGAGGGCCGCGACCACGTTCAGGTGATGGTCATGGATTTATCAGAGACCTACCGCTCGATTGCCCGTCGCTACTTCCCCAATGCAACGATAGTGGCAGACCGTTTTCATGTGGTTCGGTTGATCAACCAACACTTTTTGAAGGTATGGCAACAGCACGACCCGGAGAGCCGGAAGAACCGGGGCCTGCTCAGCCTGATGCGCCGGCACCAGTGGCGTTTAAAAGTGGATCAACAAACCAACCTGATGGCCTACCTTGCTGATTATCCAGTGCTGCAGGCGCTGTATGAGGCCAAACAAAGACTGATACGATTTATGTTGCTCAAGACGCTAACGGCCAGGCAGATGCGGGCACAGTTGCCTGACTATTTTGAGCTGTTGGAGCAGCTGCGAAACAGTCCGTTAAAGGCGCTGGCCAAGACGCTCACCAGCTGGATGGAGCCTATCGTCGCCATGTGGCGTTTTAGTAAAAGCAACGGCATCACAGAGGGTTTCCACACCAAGATGGAAATGATCTCGAGGCGAGCGTATGGTTTCAGGAACTTTGAGAATTATCGGTTGAGAGTGCTGACCCACTGTGGGTGGGATGGAGTGATCAATCGTGTACGGATGAATGCCCATCCCCCGTTAATGGGGTAGAGCCAGAGCCCTATGTCTCAAGGTTGCACCCAATATTAAATGGCGGACCGGACGGGACTCGAACCCGCGACCTCCGGCGTGACAGGCCGGCATTCTAACCAACTGAACTACCGGTCCTCGGTAGAGACGCTTGCAGACGCTTAGCTTCTTGCTAGCAGCCCGTTTGCAGCGTGTTGACTCTCGAAAGTGGTGGGTGGTGACGGGATCGAACCGCCGACCCTCTGCTTGTAAGGCAGATGCTCTCCCAGCTGAGCTAACCACCCCCTAAATCGAGAACGCGCATTATAGAGGCTCCGCTTATGCTGTCAAACCTTCGCCTGCTATTTTTGCAAAAAATTCAGCAATTAAAAGCTGTTGATTTTAGTAGTAAAATTCGCCGCTCGTTTGTTCGCCTATTCGCAGAGAAATCTGCGCGTAAAGTGATCAAGTTTTTGCCGCACACCCTTTCGAGTCAGCCGTTATGGATATTTACAAAGAGTTTCACTTTGAAGCAGCACACCGCTTGCCGAATGTTCCCGAAGGCCACAAGTGCGCGCGACTGCACGGCCATTCTTTTCAAGTGAAACTTACCGTCACTGGCGATGCTCCAGAGCCTGCCGGCTGGGTGATGGATTTTTCTGAGTTAAAAGCGGCGTTCAAACCCGTGCTTGCACAGCTCGATCACTACTACCTGAACGACATTCCTGGGTTAGAGAACCCCACTAGTGAAAACTTGGCGAAATGGATTTGGGAAAAACTGAAACCGGCATTGCCACTTTTATCGGCTGTAGAGATTCGTGAAACCTGCACCAGCGGCTGTATCTACCGCGGAGATTAAGCAAAAAAAAACCAAGCGATTATTTTTGGGTAACACCGCCTAAAAAGGTTGACGACTTCGCAAATACTACAGAAATAGGGCTGAAAAAGAGGGTTACCAAGGTGTTACCCCCCTCCCCACCATTAGATGTGGCCTCAAACACCCTAAAAGTTACCGAAGGTAGCAAGACCCAAGAGGTTATACACACTCGAGTGGCTGGTTTTGATTTTCTGGCAGTTAGCGATTTAACTACATGAGACATGTGAATTATACGATGTAAGTCTTTGTTTTAATTGAATTTAGTGGTATTGGTTGTTTTTTAGCCAATCTGTAGCAGCCACCGAACCTACTACATTTGAGGCTTGCCTGAACAATTTATCCACCCAGTTATCCACAGATTTTGTGGACAAGCTGCCTGCGCATGGGTGTTACAGTACTCCTCGCTTTTCTGCTGTATACCCGCATACAACGCCTGCCTCAGATAGCTTTGAATGGCCTTACTGCTTTTCAGGTTCACGCCCATTGAGGGAAACAACACAAGCGACACGACCAGACGCATAGCAATATCCGTCACCAGATCGACGTCTAGGTCGGCGCTGATCTCACCGGTTTTTTGAGCCATGCGTACATGTGGTGGCCAAAACGCGATACTGCGGCTGTAAAAAGCCGGGTTGAGGTACATCATAGCCACGGTTTCGGGCTCAATTTCGGCAAGGCTGGCGAACACGCTCTCCTGTCTGTCTTTTCTACCCGCAACGACAGAGAGGGCGAGCTTGTCCACCAACGTGGTTTCTTTTAGCAAAAGCGCCTCAATACGGTTGAGGTAGAGCTCCTGGTGCCGATGAAAAAGCCCCTGCACCAGGCTGTCTTTGTCTTTGAAGTGCTTGTAGATCGAGCCCCGGGAGAGCTTACCAACCCGCGCCACCTCCTCTAGCGAGGTTCGGCGTATCCCAAAACGCTCAATACACAGCTGCGTAGCATCCAGAATGCGCTCTGCCATAGGGCTGGCTTCGCCTGATTCTTGCGCTTGCCCAGCGTGCACCTGATTTCTCGACATATCGCCAAACACCGTATTGACCTTCCCATTCGAATGAACAATAATCATTTTTTGTACATTTGTCTATTACACAGGCTTTTCGGTACGGCGAAGGCTGCAAGTCTCGCAGAGTCCGCTAAGCTTGTTCTGTTAACAACGAGTGAGTTGAGAGACGATGGCTGAACAAACAAACTTTGATTACATAATCGTGGGCGGCGGCTCTGCCGGCTGCGCACTGGCCTACCGGCTGTCGAGAGAGGCAAGCCGCAAAGTGCTTCTTCTGGAAGCGGGCGGCAAAGATTCTTTCCCCATGATCCACATCCCCCTTGGCTTCGCTTTCATGATGAAGAACCCCAAGGTGAACTGGTGCTATGAGACAGAGCCAGAACCCAATTTGCATCATCGGCGTATCAACTGGCCGCGCGGCAAGGTACTGGGAGGCACCAGTTGTATCAACGGCATGGTGTACATACGCGGTCAACGTGAGGATTACGACAACTGGTCGGCCATGGGTAACACCGGCTGGTCTTACGAAGAAGTTCTGCCCTACTTCAAACGCTCTGAGTATAAAGCTGAGGGCGTCAACGAATGGCACGGCCGCGGCGGCCCACTGTGGGTTGAAGACGTTAACAACGACCAAAAGCTTGAACTTGCCGACGTGTTCATTGAGGCCGCTGTGCAGACTGGCCTGCCCTACAATACGGATTTTAACGGCGCATTTCAGGAAGGTGCTGGCTACTACCAAACCAACATTAAGGGCGGGCGTCGCCAAAGTACCGCGCGCACCTATTTAAAGGAATGCGAGAAGCGGCCCAACCTAACCGTAATCACCGGGGCATTAGCGGAAAAGATCGTTATCAAAAACGGCAAAGCCATTGGCATCGATTACTCACTGTTCAAAGACAAGACCCCGCAAACGCATACAGCGCGCGCCAAAGCCGAAGTGATTTTATGCGGCGGTGTTATCAACACTCCGCAATTGCTAGAACTCTCTGGTATTGGCGATAAAACACTACTAGAGGCTCTCGATATAGCAGTAGAGAAAGATCTGCCTGGCGTGGGCGAGAACCTGCAAGATCACCTCACCATCAATATCCAACAGGGTATTGACGGTATCGGGACTTTTTACGAAGAGACACGGCCGGCAAAAATGGTGGGCAACGTGCTCAAGTACTTCACCAAAGGCAAGGGCCTGCTTACCCACCCCGCCGCGCAGGTAGGCGTTTTCTTTAAAACCAGTGACGCGGAAGAAACGCCGGATGCGCAGATTCATTTTGCACCGGCTGCCAGCGAGGTAGACGCCAAAGGCAACATGCAAACTATTCCCGGCACCACCGCTACCGTTTGCCATTTGCGCCCAGAAAGCCGCGGCAGCGTGCATATTAAGAGTGATGATGCCAAAGAGCACCCGGAAATCCGCGCTAACTACCTGGCTACCGAAAACGATCGCAACGCGATGATTGCAGCGGTGCGACGGGTTAGGGAAATTTTTCAGGCCCCGGCCATAAAACCCAATCTGGCCAAAGAAATTCGGCCAGGCGCGCGCATTCAGTCGGACGAACAAATTCTGGATTTTATCCGCGCCGAAGCAGAATCGGTGTACCACCCTGTGGGCACCTGCAAGATGGGCAGTGACGACATGGCAGTAGTAGACGATCGCCTGCGCGTCATCGGTATTGAAAACCTACGCGTTGCAGACGCCTCTATCATGCCCAATGTCGTTTCAGGTAACACAAACGCGCCGGCCATTATGATCGCTGAAAAGTGTGCCGACATGCTGCTGGAAGACGCAGGTATTCGCATTAGCCTGCCTGAGGGCGTTGCGCAGCCTGAGGAAAAGAAAGCGACCAAACGTAAGACGAAAGCTGCCGCAACCACGGCTTAAGCACCGACAGGAGATATTCAACATGAACGCTTCACTCAAAGAAGGTGCCGTATCGGCAGAGCTGCAGGTCATTCTCGACAATCAACGCCATGCGTTTAAGTCAGAGGGGCCGGTAGCGTTAGAAACCCGGATTGATCGCATTGATCGCTGTATTGCGCTGTTAGTCGATAACAAAGAAGCCATTTGTGATGCAGTGAATCAAGACTTTGGCTGCCGCTCTAAATACGTGACGCTAATGACCGATGTAATGACATCAGTGGGCAGCCTGAACTTCGTTAAAAAGAACCTAAAGAAATGGATGAAGCCGGAAAAGCGCACCCCGTTTATGCCCATGAACTTCTTGGGTGCCAAAGCGCAGGTGCATTACCAGCCCAAGGGCGTGGTCGGCATCATGACACCCTGGAACGTGCCGGTGAATATGATTTTCAGCCCGCTGGCGGACGTGCTGGGCGCCGGTAACCGTGCCCTTATCAAACCTTCTGAGTTCACCCCCAACACCGGTGAAGTAATGAAGCGTTTGTTTGCGCAGTATTTTGAAGAGTCTGAAATCTGCGTGGTCACCGGTGGCCCCGAAGTGGGCGCAGCTTTCTCGTCCCTACCGCTAGATCACCTGATATTCACCGGCGCCACCAGCATAGGCCGCTTAGTCATGCGCGCTGCCGCCGAAAATATGGTGCCGGTCACTTTGGAACTGGGCGGTAAATCGCCGGTTATCGTCAGCAAGAATTGCGATATCGCACTGGCGGCGGAGCGCATCATCACCGGCAAATCCATGAACGGTGGCCAGCTTTGTGTGAGCCCCGACTACTGCTTTGTACCGCAAAGTAAAATGGAGGCCTTTATCAACCGAGCGAAGCAGGTGATTGCCGAGCAATATCCAACAGCTCAGGGCAATGACGACTTTACCGCCTGCATTAACGAGCGGCATTTTGACCGAGTGAAAGGCTATATCGACGAAGCACGCGAAGCGGGTACGCGCGTTGTTGCGCTGTGCCCCGAAGGTGAAGCCTTTTCAGAACGCGATGATCACAAAATTGCGCTGCATATGATCGTGAACCCTGATAACGCGCTCACCTGCATGCAAGATGAAATTTTCGGCGCCATTCTGAACGTAATTGCCTATGACGACATTGATGAGGCCATTGCGTTTATCAACGAGCGTGAACGCCCTCTCGCGCTTTACTATTTTGGTAAGGATAAGAAAGAGCAGGATAAAGTGATCGCCGAAACGATTTCCGGCGGTGTGTCCATTAACGCAATTGCATTGCATGTAGGCTGCGACGATCTACCCTTTGGCGGCGTAGGCAATAGTGGCATGGGCAACTATCGGGGCTTTGACGGCTTCCGCACCTTTAGCCATGCACGGGGCGTGTACCGCGAAGGGTTTGTCGACATGGCCAAACTTGCAGGCACCTTACCGCCTTACGGGCAGAAGGTCGCGAACATGCTGGAATCGCAAATCAAAAAGTAGGCTAGCCTTCGGCAGGCAACCAGCGCATGGCACTAGAGTTAGGGTCTGGCTTATGGCTTTCACTACTGGGAATCTGCCTGCTAGGCGCTATGTCGCCGGGGCCAAGCCTAGCGGTGGTGATATCGTCTACCGTACAGCATGGGCGCAGCGGCGGGTATTTAGCCGCGGTGGCACACGGTATCGGCGTGGCTTTATACGGGCTGTTAACCGTTACCGGGCTTGCGCTTCTTATTACCAACTCAACATCGCTTTACACTGCTATTCAAATCGCAGGGGCGGCCTATCTTATTTATATGGGCATTGCCCTACTGCGTAGCAAGGGCGCAAACACGCAGCAAGACGCGCCAAGCACACTGCGTAACCCAGCGACCTCTGGCTTTCTTGTTGCCTTTCTAAACCCAAAACTCGCTGTTTTCATGCTGGCGCTGTTCAGTCAGTTTCTTCAACCAAATTTTGGTTGGGCGGAAAAGTCCATTATGGTTGCCACGGTGGGTATCACCGACGCGACATGGTATGCACTGATAGCAACGTTAATAGCGCAGCCGCGTTTTCTCGCAACGCTCAGGAGCAACGCACAAACGCTGGATCGCGTATTTGGTGTGGTCTTGATAGTGCTGGCACTTAGCGTGTTGTTAAACGCAGCCGGCGTGTTCGCGCGGTAGCTAACCGTGCCGTTAATGCCAAAGCGCAAATGATCAATGTAGGGTGGGCGTATTCTCAGCCACTAAAATCGACTGCTGCTGCTTGCCCAGCATAGTGATAAAACCCTGGCGCCGGCCAACACCATCCAGGCTGTAATCAAAGCGATACTGCCGCCAGATTCGCCAGCGGCCAGTACCGTCTCTACTCAACGAAACGCGGCGAATATGCACAGACTGATCTAGCAGCTGAAAATCGCCATCCCGGCTAGCGCGTTGCACTGCCTGTACCGCCAATTCACGAACCCGGGTAGCAGCCAGAAAATAGAGAATAAGCGCCCCTACACCAAAGACAGCAAGAATCTCGCCTAAAGACAAATACACGTTGTTTAATCACCCTGCTTTAAGAAGCGCGATACCGTAGCGTTAAAGAGCTGTGGTTTCTGCGCGTGTAACCAATGGCCGCAATCGGCTAAAATTTTTATCTCCGACTGCGGGAACAGCGTTTCTATCGTTGGCCAGTGCTCCTCTAAAATGTAATCGGAGTCGGCGCCTTTTATGAACATCACTCGCCCATTGTACTGTGCCTTACTCGCCGGTGCAGCGATAAGGTGTTCATACCCACGCTCTAAACCCTCTCGATCAAAACGCCACTCCATAACACCCTCCGAGCCCCGCGTTAAGCTGGTCAACAAAAACGAAATGACCTGCTCTTCACGCAGATGCTTGGCCATCACTGCCCTTGCGCTGTCACGGCTATCACAGTGCGCCGCCGCCACCGCGTTAAGCGCAGCAAACACACTCTGATGACGGTGGGGGTAGGCAACGGGTGCAATATCAGCCACTACCAACGACTGCACCAGGCTGGGCTTCAACTGGGCAATATCCATAGCGACCTTGCCACCCAATGAATGCCCAAGCACATGCACGCAGTCGTACTGACGATCCTCAAGCCAGTTGATCACAGCGTCTGACATGGCTCGAATACTGAGCTCTTCAAGCCAGGAGGACCGCCCATGCGACGGCAAATCCAACATACATACCTGATAATCACTCTGCAGGTGCCGCGCCAGCGCGCCCAGGTTGTTCCCAGATCCGAACAGCCCGTGCAACAGAATTACCGGAGGCCTTGAGTGAGCAGATGGGCTAGTAAACGGGCTAATAGATTGACCCACCGGTGCATCCAGGCATCGGCTATGCAAGTTCATGCCCATCAGGCGCTGTGACTCGTAACAGTTTTTGCTAACATGCCCTGCACTATAACGGATCGGATACCAGCATGCGCACTTCCTACTCTGCCTATTCACTCGTCACCCGCTCGTTGGCCACGTTAGCGCTATCAATAACGTTGATAGCCTGCAGCGGCACACCCACGCACAATCCCACCACGTTCCCCTATCAGGTGCAGCAAGAGCTGCTAGACAAAGCCAACATCAAGACCGTGGTGATCGCACACGTTAATCTGGGCGCCCCCTCTAGAAACTACCTTGAGAAACACGCGCCTCGAATCGATGCCGCAGTCTCCGCGTACTTGAAAGAAAACGGCTACAAGGTTCTGCCACAGCGCAAGTTTGAGCAGCACTGGAACACCGCTGTGCGTGCCTTTGGTAACCCTATAGACCCCACCAGTGGCAAGGTGAATATGAAGACCTTTGCGCAAATCATGCACACGGTGCGTGATGAATTAGCCAAGACCAACAAACTCGATGCGTTCATTTTCACTGATTTACTGGAGTTTCAAGTACCTTTCAGCGGCGGCCTGAAGCACCTTGCCCGCTGGGATGGCGTAACACGCAAGCCCTCACTGCAGGGCCCGGGCAATGGCGTGAGTTCTGATTTTGACTGGAACATGCAGGCAGCAGTGGCTTCGCTACAGGTGAGCCTATACGACATGGAGCTCAAGGCGTTGTTTTCCAGCCGCGGCGGCATCGATGCCACAGAGGCTATCGACACCCGCTCCAGTAAAGGCCGCTATGTGCGCAGACGCAACTTGCTTGAAAGCGAAAACTTTATCAACGAAGGCATCCAACTGGCCTTTCATCCGCTGATTGAAATGGAAGACTGGCCCGGTAATCCCTAACAACCCGTCACCGTCAATCACGTTCCCACTAGAGCAGGCAACGCAATGAGAACAGAAACCCTTTACCGTAGCTGTCCTACCTGCGAGGCCAGCTGTGGCCTGAAGATGGAGGTAGACACACAAGCGCGCGAAATCATCTCCATTCATGGCGATGAAAACAATCAGCGCTCAAATGGCTACGTGTGCGCAAAATCACAGGCCTTCCGCTATATCTACGAAGACAAAGAACGCCTGCGCAAGCCTATTCGCAAAACCGCTGACGGTTGGCAGGAAATTTCGTGGGAAGACGCACTGTCAGAAACCGCGTCAAAGCTAGCAGGAATACGTGACGCGTTCGGCAAAGACGCCATTGCCATGTACTACGGCAACCCCAATGGGCACAACTTCAGCACGCAAATTTATACACAAATGTTCATCACGCTGCTGAACACAGAACGGTTTTTTTCTGCAGGGTCAGTAGATCAACAGCCCAAAAACCTGAGCTGTGAATTATTGTTTGGTAACGGCTGGGTGTTCCCAATTCCCGATATCGACAATACCGATTTCTTTGTGTGCATGGGTGGCAACCCTATGGTTTCGCAGGGTTCGCTGATGTCAGCGCCCGATGTGGAAACCAAACTGAAAACCATTCAGAGCAAAGGTGGCTCTGTAGTTGTCATTGATCCGCGCAGAACCGAAACCGCCAACGCTGCAGATCAACACCTGTTTATACGCCCGGGAACAGACGCGTTCTTCTTGCTGGCATTCGTAAACGAGCTGTTCGCCACGGATCAAGTAACACCTGGCCGTCTGGCCGAATTCACTGATGGCATACAAGAAATGGAAGCATTGAGTGCGCCTTATGCACCCGAAGCCGTTGCGAGCATTACCGGTGTGAGCACAGAGGCGCTACGCCAACTCGTCCACGATTTTTGCGCCGCCGATGCGCCAGTGCTGTATGGCCGCATTGGCCTTTGCACGCAGCGCTTTGGCACTCTGGCCTCGTGGCTTGTTGATGTCATCAACGTACTGCGCGGCCGCCTTGATGCAAAAGGCGGCGCCATGTTTCCAAAGCCAGCCACCGGCCATACTGACCCGGCAGCTGCTCCTCCAGAGCTGGGCTATAACCGCTGGCAGTCCAAAGCACGTGGGTTTCCAGAATACATGGCCATGCTACCCGCCTCGCTGATGGCCGAAGAAATGGAGTTGAAAGGTGAACACCAGGTGCGTGCGATGATCACCGTCGCAGGCAACCCCGTGCTCAGCGTACCCAACGGTAAGCGCATTCACGCGGCCATGGACGATCTCGACTTCATGGTGGCCTTTGATTTCTATCTCAATGAAACCACTGCGCAGGCAGATATCATCATCCCCTCTACCACGCAGTTAGAACACAGCAACTACGATTTTCTATTCTCTTCCACGTGCGTGCGCAACTTTGCACAGTACTCCCCTCAAGTCTTTGAGCCAGAACCCGAAGCGCTAGAACAATGGGAAATAATGAACGAAGTTACCGCCAGAATGAACGGCATGACGCGCAGTGATCTCGAGAGCATGATGCTCGACGGGATGATCGACCAAACGCTGGCAAACAGCGAAGAACTGGCGGGGTTAACCGCTGATGATATTAAAGCAGCCACTGCCCATCACCAAGGCCCGGAGCGCCTGCTGGATATCATGCTACGTGCTGGCCCCTACGGGGACAAATTCAAGGGTGAAGGCTTAAACCTTGACCAGGTAAAAGAAGCACCCCATGGCATTGATCTTGGGCCCCTTGAACCGCGTTTACCAGAGCTGCTTGCCACACCCGGCAAGCGCATTAACCTGGTGCCCTCGATCATTACCGACGATCTTAGCCGCCTAGAAAAGGCTATGCATGAAGGCCCTGGCGATGACATGTTACTTATCGGCCGGCGTCATATTCGCGATATGAATTCATGGCTACACAACTTGAACAACTATGCCCGTGGCAAAAACCGCTGCACGCTGCTGATCAATTCAGCCGATGCGAAAAAGCTGGGCATTGTGGATGGTGGGCAGGCAAAAATTTCCTCGCGCGTGGGCGCGTTTGTTGCTGAAGTGAATGAGACCGAAGACATCATGCCTGGGGTGGTTAGCCTCCCCCACGGGTTCGGCCATACGTACACAGGCACCGGCCAGTCGATCGCCAGTGAGCAGATACCGGGTATCTCGGCCAATGATCTGGTTGATGACAATGAGATGGACATGCCTTCTGGCACCAGTATCGTCAATGGTGTTCCGGTAACAGTCTCTGCTCTGTAACGAGCAAGACCAACACTGTGACCAATGTTTTACGCTCTTATGAGAGTTCTGTGATAGTTCTGTGATAACTCCAAGCCGGCAGGTCGTGACAATGCTTACCAAGCAATTCACAAACCCACCACCCTCGGAGATCTATCATGAAAAAGAGCGCACTTCCCCTAGCACTATTAGCAGCCGCTGGTTTATCCAGCACGGCAGCACAGGCCACTGACTTCAGTGTCCAAATCACCAACCTGACACGCGGTAGCTACTTCACCCCTCTGTTAGTAGCAGCACACGATCCTTCTGCTCGGCTCTTCGCCAGCGGCCAACCTGCCAGCGCCAATTTGCAAGCTATGGCAGAGGGTGGTGACATCAGCGGTCTGGTAGCAGATGTTGAAGGACTAAACGCAACAGTCTCGGCAAACCCTGCAGGTGGGCTATTGGCACCGGGCGCCAGCACAACCACCAGCTTGAACACCGATGGCGCGCCAGACAACACGGCACTCTCTATTGTGGCGATGATTCTGCCTAGCAATGACGGGTTCATGGGCCTCAATGCAATCACCATTCCCACCACACCGGGTACTTACAGCTACAACGTAAACGCCTACGATGCCGGCACCGAAGGTAACGACGAAGTAGTAGGCAGCGGTGCGCCAGGCGAACCCGGCTACCCTGCTCCCCCACCGGTTCTAGCGTCTTCTGGCACGGGTGGCACCGGTGTTGACGCCTCATCAGAGGGTTACGTGCACATACATCGCAACGTATTGGGTGACACCGATGCTATAGGTGGCATGAGCGACATCGACTCAACCGTTCACCGCTGGCTGAACCCAGTGGTTCGCGTCACGATCACTGTGAACTAAGCCGGAGGCTGCTATGAAACGATTAATCGCAGTAAGCACCGTGGCTCTACTCGCCGCCTGCAGCAATGGAAACAATAACAACCCGGTTGTTGTTGACCCCGTTGACCCGACAGTGCCTGTTGATCCACCTGCACCGCCGCCGCCAGCTGACCCAGGCCGCACCTTTGAAGTGAGCGTTACCAATCTAACAGTGGCGCAACCATTCTCACCGGTGGGCATTTTTCTTCACGACAGCTCACAGCAAGTGTTTTCGGTGGGCACACCCGCTAGCGAGCCTTTGGAGATGATGGCAGAGGGAGGCGACATCAGCGGTCTCATTGCCGCCGTAGACAGCATTAGTGAATTGTCTGGCGATGCGCCCATTGGCCCCGGCGGCAGCACTACTTACACCATCAGCATCGACGCCCAGCCAGCGGCTGAGTTAGAGCTCTCGGTAATGACCATGCTGGTCAACACCAATGATGGCTTTACCGGTGTTAACGGTGCCGACATCACTGCGCTGGAAGAAGGGCAAAGCATGAGCTTTAACGCTATCGCCTATGATTCTGGCACTGAAAACAACACCGAAGCCGCAGGTACTATGCCAGGCCCTGCCGATGGCGGTGAGGGCTTCAACGCAGTGCGTGACGATATCAATGACCAGGTCACCATGCACTCTGGAGTTGTTACTGCCAGTGACGGCCTTGCAAGCTCTGTGCTGAACCAGCTTCACCGGTTCGATAACCCGGTGGCTCGCGTACGCATAACGCGCACGCAATAGCCGCCTGCTGCAGCGTAAAACGCGCAGTAGATCGGAACTTTCTGCCGCTATGGGGTTCTCATGACTAGGTTCGCGAAGAGATTCACAAAAACAGGATTCGCGATAAAGCCGGGACAAAACAACATGAGCAACCCCCCTCCCCACCGCTGGAACATCCTCATTGTTGAGGATGAAACAGATATCGCGCAATTGGTGGCCCTGCACCTGCAGGACATCAATGCGCAAACACAGCTCACCGATCGCGGTGATACTGCCTTGGAACTCGCCCAAAGCGCAAACTGGGATCTCATCATTCTCGATCTCAGGTTGCCTGGCATGGGTGGTTTAGAAGTGTGCCGCAGAATTCGCGAAAACGGCCGGCAAACTCCCGTACTCATGCTCACCTCTAAATCTACTGAGTTAGACCGCGTGCTCGGGTTAGAGCTGGGCGCCGATGACTACGTTACCAAACCCTTTAGCCCGCTGGAGTTAGTGGCCCGTGTAAAGGCCATTTTGCGCCGCGTGAGCATCATGCAGCAATCCGGCAACGATAAAGACATTGACAATGACAATGACGCAAAGACTGGTTCAGAACCCGTGCGCTGTGGCGCCATGGTGGTTGATGCAAGGCGCCGTGAAGTGACGGTGCACGACTGTCTGGTGGAGCTAACCTCCCGCGAATTCGACTTATTGGAGTACTTCGTTCGCCACCCCGGACAGGTTTTCCGGCGCTCTGAGTTGCTCGACAAGGTCTGGGGTTATGGCCATGAAGGCTACGAGCACACTGTGAATTCTCATATCAATCGGCTGCGTGCCAAGATTGAACCCGACCCCGCCAACCCAGAGCATATCCTTACCGTCTGGGGCGTGGGTTACAAATTTTCTGAACATCAGGCTGCCTAATGCGCCCGTTTTATCGCCTTTATAGCAAACTCTCTGTGGCAGTACTTTTTCTGTTCATAGCACTGGGAGCTGTGCTGATTTACGTCACCACCGTCACCTCTGACCGGTACGCGCTGGAAGTGACGCAACGCCTGAATCGTGACATCGCAATTCATGCGGCAGAAGACATGCCTCTGTTCGACAAAGGCGTAGTGAACAAGGTAGCTCTCAAAGAGCTCGCCCATCATGTGATGTTCATCAACCCAATCGTCGAGGTGTATTTACTGGATTTAGAGGGCAATATTCTTTCCCACGCACTCCCCTACGACACTGTGCTAATCGATAAAGTCGAAATGGCGCCGCTGCTGGATTTCATGGAGAAGAAACAGCGGCTACCTATTTTCGGCGACGACCCACGCAACCCCGGGCAACAACAGGTGTTTTCAATCTCGCCGGTTATGTCAGAAGGTGTGCAGGCAGGCTATTTATACACGGTACTGGGCGGTAGGAGTTATGCTGGCCTGCGAGAATCGTTGAGAGAAAACTACAACCTGCGCGCGGGTGCTCTAACCATCGCCAGCAGCTTACTGGTGGCCATTGCGATAGGCGCGCTGCTCTTTGGCGTGCTCACTCGGCCTCTTCAGCGCCTCGTTCAAAAGGTCCGCGCCTATCGAGAGACTACGCTAGACCCGCAGCTAGACCTACCGCTAGACCCAAAGCCCAAAAATGAAATTGACGAGCTGAATATAGCGGTTGCTGCCATGAGCCAGCGCATAGACCAACAAATTCAGGCGTTAGAAGAAAGCGATAAAACACGGCGAGAACTCATCGCGAACGTCAGCCACGATTTGCGCACGCCACTGGCATCCATGCAGGGCTACCTAGAAACTCTACTGTTGAAAAGCGCGTCACTGGACGAACAGCAACAAGAACACTATCTACGCATAGCCCACAAGCATAGCCGCCGGCTTAACGACCTGGTTCGCGAGCTGTTCGAGCTTTCAAAACTGGAATCTAACTCCGCGCAGCCCAAGCTAGAGCCTTTCTCGCTGATGGAACTGGTGCAAGACACCATGCAAGATTTTGAACTGAAAGCCGCCGAACGCAATATCACACTGAATGCCAGCTGCGAAGACAATAGCCTAGTGGTGGTTGCCGACATCGCGATGATTCACCGCGTATTAGATAACTTGCTGGAAAACGCTATTCGCCACACACCCAAAGGCGGCGAAGTCTCGCTGGGCATCTGCAATGATAACAATAAAGTACGTATCGAAGTGAAAGACACAGGGCAAGGCATCAGCGCCCACGATATTCCGCATATCTTTGATCGTTTTTATCGCCCAGAAGACACAACCACCTTTGAGAGCGAGCGAACCGGGCTTGGCCTGGCGATTGTGAAACGCATTGTTGAGCTACATCGTAGTAAAGTGGATGTGTTTAGCGAGCCAAACCAGGGCACGGCGTTTGTTTTCTGGTTACCCCAGAGTGTGCACGCCTAAGAGCTCAGGGTTCTAACCGAAAAAGCGCTAAGACGCTCTGTTTTCGCGCCAGCGATCGTAGCGAATGAGTAGCTGTGGCAGAAACAGTAGATCAAGCAAAAGCGCCACCACAATAATCGGCGTCAGCAGCAGCGCCACGTTTTGATAGTAAAACGTATTCGAAAACACCAACACAAATGTACCCAGAGCCAGCGACGCGGTTGTTATCGTAATGGCCGAGCCAGCTTTGTCTAACGAATAGTCTACCGCCTGCTCAGGCGACTGCGACTTTTTGCGTGCCACGATGTACTTGCTAAGCATGTGCACCGAGTCATCTACCACCAGACCAATGCTGATTGAGAACAACATAAGAATATAGGGGCTGAGTTCACCCACGAACAAACCCCAAAACCCAAACACAATAGTGGCAGGGAAAAGATTGGCCGCAATACTCAACATGCCGTAGCGAATACTGCGCAAGCCAATAATCAGCGTTAAGGTAATCAAAATAAAACTCAGGGTAAAACCTTGCAGCAATTGCACAGAGATGGAGTGCTCTAACCGCGCGAACAAAATGCTGTAATCACCATGCAGTACGTCAAAGTTAGGGTTGAGGTTGTCGTCTATCCAGCCATCGATCTTGTCACTTAAGGCTAATAATTCCATGTTACTCAGATTAGAGGTGCCCACTTCTAATCTTACTGCCGAGTAATCTGCGTTAAACAGAGGCTCTAGGTGGGGCTCAATTTCCTGCACCAGCTGATAGCTAACCAAGTAATCAATAATTTGCAGATTGTCTGTCGGTAGCACCTCATAGGCTTCGTCGTCATCGTGCTCCGCGGCGTTCATATCTTTAAGCAAACCGGTATAGCTGCGCACAAAGCTCACTTCTTCCTGTTCTTCCAGCCACGTGGAAAAGCGATCGACTTCGCCCAAAAAGCCCGGTTCAGTAATGCCGTAATAGTCACCACTGCTAATGCTGTAACCCAGGCTTTCGTCGTTGCCGATCTTCTCTGACAAGGCCTTCATTGCATGGTGAAAGTCAGAATCTTTGTCGACAAAGCTGAAACGATTAAAATCGACTTTGTTCATCGGCAAAAGCGCCAGCGTAACAACGATGAGTGCCAGACTGCCCCAGAACAGTAGCGTGCCCTGGTTGGCAACCAGCCTGGTTACGCCCTGAATAAAACCGCGCACACCTAACGGCTTAGGCACCTTTTTGATCGGCAGCAACAGAATCAAGCCCGGTAACAGCGTCAGCGAAAGTAGGAACGCCCACACCACGCCCACAGCCACCACGTTACCAAAACCGTATATGCCTGGCGATGAGCAGTAGTTCAGGCTTAGAAAACCCATGCCGGTTGTTACCGTCGCCAAAGTAATGGGTTGGATATTCACTTTGAGGCTGTCTCGCATGGCCTCTAATTTGGGCATCCCTGCGTGCAGATTTTGCAGGTAGACAGAGACAATATGAATGCCATCAGCCATGGCTATCGTCACTACAACCAAAGGCCCCATATTGGAAATCTGGTTAAACGGTATTTGCGCCCAACCAACGGTACCCACCGTCATCATTAAAGCGCCAACAGAAACCGCGGTAATCGACGCCGCCAGCACAATAGAGCGCAGGCAAAACCACAGCAGCAGTAACACCACTGCTATCACTAGCGGTGCAAGATTTCGCGCGTCTTTGATTTGGGCGTTGTAGCTATCCAGCTCGAACAGAATACGGCCGATAATATAAATAGTGACATCGGGGTATTTCTCGCGCAAAGAATCGCGCAACTCCGCCACAGAGCGGGCAATTCGCAGCCGCTCATCTTGCTCATCGGCGTTCGCGCGAAACTTCACCACTGCCAGCGCCATATCACCTTCGCTCGACAGCATACTTTTGGTGAGATCTTCATCAGCAAGGGCTATAGCGCGAATCTCGGGCAGATCTGCCTCTTGCACTTCGCTTAGCTCGGGTATCAGGTAATCACGGTCATACTTATCGGCATCCACTGCACTCATGCGCCGGTTTAGCAGCGTGCCTGCTGCCACAGCTGAATCTATTTCCGTGTAACGATCGGTGAGTTCCTGCATTGCCCGCAGGGCTTCAAAATTGAAAATGTCGCCATCGGGCGCGAGAAAGGTGAATAGCACGGAAG
>JBGCFE010000091.1:0-4333 GCA_045106775.1 Halioglobus sp. | reverse complement strand
TTTCCGTGCCCATCTGCCTGTGCGCCGGTGGCAAACAAACCCATCGCTCCAACAGCCACCGCAACCCCAATCCCTCTGTAAAGTGCATTCATATTATTGGACCCTCGCTAATAGACGTAAATTTATAATAATCGCTTTATGTCACTCTCATTGCTACGAATCCCATCCTGTATCGGATCAAACTCACAGCGCCTCTATCATCGGTACTATAAGCCATAAGCTTTACCAATGAATTCGTTTTTTGCGAAGCATTTGCTCGCTTTAACGGATGAATCCTACGCAATAGGGCCGACGCTATGAAGCCATCAAAAGTCTCGGCTATCGCAAATGAAGCGCTAAGCTTCGATCTGGAACGTTAATCCGGCACTTTCACGCAATCTCTCAATTAGAGGTTCGCCCATCGCCGCCGCCGGTGTGGTAATACCTGCCAGTACCGAATCCCTATTGAGTAAAATACAGACAGCGCTCTCGGCAATCATCTTGCTCGTGGAGCCATAGCCAGGATCTCTATCACCTTGAACGCTGACGCGCACAGAATCACCCTCAGTATTGGAACCCACGAAAAGCACGTCATAGTTTCCTGTTTCACGCTCTTCCTTCGAAGGGCCCTCGCCTGGTTTCCGCGGATCGTTCGCCATTGATTTATCTTCGGCTACTGCCTTTGCTATTGCTTCTCCCTGATCCCCGGGGCCCGTCAGCATCATCTCATCGTAGACAAAATTTTCGCCATAGGCATGACCCAACAATTTGTTCGAACGGTGAATGTTCTTAGTGTTAATTGTCGCCATCACAAAAGGCGCAGACCAACTCTGCAGATCTTCCTCGAAAATGGGCTCCATACCGGATGGCTGCTTAGCGCCCACAAAACCATCGGCAAGCGCAAACGGATTGAGCAGCACTTCCACCATTGAAGGGTCTTTGGCTGCAGCAGCCATGGTGGCTTTAAAACTCGCAAGAGTACCGCCAGAGAATGTTCCCTTCATTGCACGGACGCGGCCCTTCACGCGAGCTACTGGTGCACCCAGTTTAGCTTTCGCAGTTTCCTGTAAAAACCAAACGCCCAGATCAAACGGAATAGAATCAAACCCACACGAGAACACAATACGCGCGCCGCTAGCTTTAGCCTGCTCACCGTAAGTAGCGATCATCTCATGCATCCACGCTGGCTCACCGCATAGGTCTACATAGTCAGTACCAAACTGGGCACATGCTCTCACCAGCTGGTCACCATACAGCTGATAAGGCCCAACCGTAGTCAAAATTACTTGGCCGCGCTGCGCCATTGCATCGATCGTCTCAGGCGAATCCGCATCGGCAACAATTAAAGGTACGTCAATCGAGATACCCATCTCGTCACGCACTTGCTCGAGTTTCTCATGGCTTCGACCTGCCATCGCCCAAGTGACTGAACCGCCCACACCATATTGCGCATTGAGATACTCACACACCAAGCGGCCCGTGTATCCGGTAGCGCCATAGACAATGACACCCAACTCTCTGCTTGTAGCCATACTTTACTGCTCCTAACGTTTCGATTTTTTTACTGTTCAAACCCGGGTATTTTTTGCTCGACAATGTCAGCCAACAAACTGCTACGCGCCGCGCGCTCAAAGGCACCAGTCACCTCTTGAAAACGATGGGCAACTACCGGCAAAAAGTTCGGATGAGTAATGATGTAGAACTCGTCTTGCTCCATCGCCTCTACAACGCGGCGAGCAATGAGCTCAGTAGAAGCACCGGCGTCAATCACTGCCTGCATTTGATCACCCATTGCCTTTTCCATTTCTGGATTGGCAGACACAACACTTTCTTCCTCATAGTGCGCCGGCCGATTTCGCTGTGACAGGTTAATACGTGTTTTCACAAACCCCGGGCAAAGAACGCTCACCTTCACGCCCTGGGGAGCGAGTTCCGCCCGCCAACACTCAGACATCGCAACAACAGCTGCCTTTGTCGCCGAGTAAGCACTGGCCGCCGGCAGCGAGACAAAGCCAGCCATAGAGGCCACATTGACTATCCAGCCACCTTCGCCGTGAGCCGTGATATGCGGCACTACCGCTTGAGCACCATTCACAACACCCATGAGATTGACGTCCAGTATCCATCGCCAGTCTTGCTCTGAACTAGTGCCAATAGGCTTCGGTGAGCCACCTACGCCGGCATTGTTCACCAGCATATGAATTTTGCCAAAGCGCTCAATCGCCTGCCGAGTGACCTCTTCCCATTGCGCAACGCTCGCTACATCCAGCTCGCACACTAACACCGGCACTCCTGCCTGCTCTAGTGCCAATTGCGCTTTGGCAAGCTGCTGCGCATTAATGTCTGCAACAACGATGCTCATACCATGGCCACCCAACGCTTTGGCCAAACCAAGCCCAATACCTTCAGCGCCACCGCTGATCACGGCAACCTTACCTGAGAGTTCCTTCATGGATTCGTTCCAACTAATTCTGGATGCTGACTATATGTTGCTCGCGTTTGTTATGGAAGAAAGAATTCTATAGCAGGAAAAATCGTATCGGTGCGCTGGCGAATGCGAGTTTTACACCGTACCCTGCATGATCAATACCACTCTAAGAATAGCTCTGGCCACCAAAGGTGCTGTATGCGTCTGTTGATTATTTTTACCTGCGCCATCCCGATAGGCGCACTTCTGCTTTTAGTCACTCCGATTTACAAAACGGCTCCTGTGGACCCAGCGTGGGAAATAAAGCCCGATGCTGCAGCCTCTGGCGCAGTTGTCCATGGCACACTGAGCGTCAGATTTACCGGCACATCGACATTGCTTTTTGACGATGGTGACACGCAATGGATGCTAGACGGTTGGTTCTCAAGGCCTAGCCCGCTGAAAATGCTGACCAGTAAAATCGCACCAGACATGCAGGCGATCACAGATGGGCTCGCGGCAAATGGCGTGACCAGCTTGGACGCCGTCATACCCGCTCACTCACATTACGACCATGCAATGGACTCGCCAGAAGTCGCCAAGCGCACCGGGGCCATTCTAATGGGCTCTGCATCTACAGCCAATATCGGCCGCGGCTGGGGGCTACCGGAGGCGCAAATCAAGACATTCACTAACAATAGGCCAGTCTCCATTGGGGCCTTCAGCATCACGCCTATTGAAACCAACCACTTTGAATTTGCTGATCCGGCGATGAGGGAACGCGCGCTCACAAACCCTGAAATTACCGCGCCCCTAAAACCGCCTGTAAGCGCTCTGGACTACCGCCTTGGCAAGGCCTATGCCTTTCACATTGACCACCCCAAAGGCAGCTTCGCAATCATATCCAGCGCAGGGTACCGAGCGGGGGCATTGGCCGGGCTATCTGCACAGACCGTTTTTCTGGGCATTGGAGGGCTAGGCTCACAAACCAGCGAGTACAGGGAGGCTTACTGGCAAGAAACAATTGAAACACTGCGGCCGGATCGAATTATCCCGATTCACTACGACAGCCTGACTGGCCCTATAGAGGGCCCCTTTCGAGGGCCGGCACTTGTTATGTCCTTCCTATCCAGCGGCACTGACAAAGTACTGCCGTTTCTGAAAGACAAAGAGGCAAAGCACCCCGAGATACGCTTTCAAACGCTCCCCCGCTACAGCAAAGTGACACTGTTTGAATAATGCGCATCAGAGCCGCGATAACATGAACAAAGCAAATTCGAATTGGCTAGCACGCCTGGTCACCGTCAACGCAACAGAATTAGGCGCTCTGGCGGCCTCGTTCCTCTATTTCTATCTACTGCTGTGCGCTTACTACATCATTCGGCCGATCCGCGACGAAATGCTCATAGCCAATGGCGTCGACAATATTCAATGGTTACTGCTTATGACCATGGGCATCTTGCTGGCTATCACGCCTCTATTTGGCTGGATAACGTCGCGATTTCGAACCCGAGAATTTCTGTCTTACTGCACGCTGTTTTTTGCGCTTAACCTTGTGGGTTTTTACTTCCTGTTTGCTGGTGAAGAACGCTCACCAACGGTCACTCGCACTTTCTTCGTCTGGGTAAATGTCTTCAATATGTTTATCGTTTCCCTCTTCTGGAGTTTTATGAATGACATATTCAGTGAGCATCAGGCGAAGCGGCTGTTCGCATTCATCGCCGCTGGCGGTACCGCTGGCGCCTTAACTGGGCCGATTATCACCACAACGTTAGTTGAGCGCACAGGCCTTGGGCCACTGCTATTGATATCCGCGGCTGTTCTCTCCTCTACAGTGCTATGTATTCTTTGGCTCACGCGATGGAAAAACGACGACTACCTACCTAACAACATACAAATCAAGGAAAAAACGGGCGAGGCGCTTAGCGGGAGTATCTGGGGCGGGTT
>JBGCFE010000090.1:0-19269 GCA_045106775.1 Halioglobus sp. | reverse complement strand
ATCGATCACACCCAGTGTTTGATTGCGGTGGGCACGAATCCGGTGATTTCCAAGATGAGTTTTATATCGCTGCCCAATCCCATGGAGCGCATAGAAGCGATTGAGGAGCGTGGCGGTAAAGTGTACTGGGTAAACCCGCGTAAGACAGAGTCGGCGAATCGCGCGGGCGAGCATGTGGCCATACGCCCAGACACTGATGTGTTTTTTATGTTGGGGTTTTTGCACGAAGTGATTGAGCGCGGCGCTGTGGATCATGCTCGCGTTGCGCAAACGATGAATGGTTACGAAGCGCTGGCGGAGGTGGCGGCGCAGTGGTCACCAGAGCGCGTCGCCAAGGTAACGCTAATACCGGCAGAGCAGTTAAAAGCGATGGTTTCTGCCTATCTGGCCGCAGATGGCGCGGCGCTGTATTGCTCAACCGGTGTTAATCAGGGCAGTGCCGGGTTGATGGTGTACTGGCTACAAGAATCGATTAATGCAATCTCAGGCAACCTTGATCGCCGCGGTGGTGTGCTGGCAGGTAAGGCCGTTGTGCCGGTCTCGGTAGATGCGGGTGAAATGCCTCGGTCCAGAATCGCCGATGTTTCTTACGTGAACAGTACCATTCCCGCAGGCATTATGGCCGATGAAATTTTGGAGCCGGGGGAAGGGCAGGTGAAGGCTATGTTCAACATGTCTGGTAACCCGCTGCTAACCTGCGCTGGCAGTGGCCGGCTGGCCGAAGCGTTTGAGCAACTTGAGTTGTTCGTTTGCATCGATATCGTGCGCAACGAAACAGCAGAGTATGCAGACTACATATTGCCGGGGCTTCACAGTTTAGAACGTGCAGATATTCCCTTTTATTTTTTTACCGTGATGGGTCTGATGCCAGACCGGACCTTTACCTACACAGACGCGGTGCTTGAGCCGCCGGGTGAGGCGCGCGACGAAGGGCTGATCTTCCGGCAGCTCTGCCGCACAGCGGGGCGGCCTATTGCTGGCTCGCACGTGTTGCAATGGCTCAGCAACGCAGGAGAGTGGCTCGGGACACTGTCGTCGGTGAGGGCTGATCATTTATTTTTTTCCTTGTTGGCGCGCACCGGTGGCCTTGGGGGGGTTAAGAAGCTTCGCCAATCCCCTGATGGTATTGCGCTTGAACCGAATAAACCGGGAGATTATCTCGGCCAGCGCGTGATAACTGCGTCGGGCAAGGTAGAGCTCGCCCCTGCAGATTTAATTGAGAGAGCACGCTTGCTTGAAACCCGCTACGAAAGCGAATTGGCCGCCCTTGATGATTTGAAACTGATCCAAAAGCGTGAGCGTTTTACCCATAACAGCTGGGCTCACAACGCTGCGGCGTTTGTGAAGGGCGAGCGCAACACCAACTATCTTTACATTCACCCCGCTGATGCGCAGGCGCGTGGTTTGAGTGATGGGGCAACGGCGCGGGTGGCTGCCAATGGGTATGCCATCGAAGTACCGGTGCGACTGGATGAAAGCTTTATGCTCGGTACTGTGTCGGTGCCCCATGGCTGGGGGCATCAAAATGCCAAAGGTTTAAGTACAGCCAATCAAACGCAGGGCGCGAACGTGAATGAAATTATGCCAAGCGGGCCTGCGTCTGTTGAGCCAGGCTCCGGCATGTCGCACATGAATGGCGTTGTTGTTCACGTGAGCGGTGTTTAGTCGGCCTGCATCGCAATGCGCTGCTCATCGAAGAAGTCGGCAAGGTATATTCGAAACGCTGAGGTAAATTCGTGAAACGCCAACATCGCGCCAATTTGGTCACCAATTTGTGTGGGCAGTGCGCCGGTGCCAGGTGGGGCAGAGATTCCTTCTAATGCAGCGACCATTGTCTCTACGTCGGTGACACGATTGCCCTGCGCATCCCACACCTGCGTGGCGATAAGCGTTTCCCAAATAGCAACGGCCTCGGTTGGGTCTACAGCCGGGATGCGCGTGAAGCGAAAGGGCAGCATGGGTTCTTCCAGTTTAGTGAATAGCACAGCGGGGATGCCCAGTGCGGCAGACGCCTGCTGGTCTGCCACCACCAGGGCAGGGTCAACCAGGGCATCATTCGTTGCGTTCACCCAGAAACCGGGCACGCGCAGCCCGCCTGAGGCCTGCACGAACGGGGCAGCTTTGCCCATAAACGGCGCAACCGCGCCCACCGGGTAGCCATTGTCAGCAAACACCTGTCCAAACAGTGTCACCATGCGAGCGCCGTTCGACATGCCGATCCCAAAGATGGGTGTGGTGCTGCTGACAGCGGTGTTTGCTACCACATGCGCATGTAGGCGTTCGAGCCTGGCAAGGTCAGGGTTGCTGGTGATAGATGCATCGAACACATCCCATCGTTTGTTGCCGGTGCGCTGAGTGCTTTCAGTTGCGATCCAACCGTAGCCCCGTTCAAGTAGTTCGTTGGTTTGGTCTATAGGCTCGATCTTTAGTGCCACGTTGGCGCTGCCGCCCGTGCCGTGAAAAAGATACACAATACCCACCGGGTTCTCGGGAATAACGCTAAACACGGCAAAGCCCTCAAACTGCGTGCTGTTGATATTCGCCGCTGGCGTTACCGGGTCGCAGCCCGCGAGTAATATCAGTAAAGAGAGTGCGGTTCCGATTTTACTTAGCATACTGTTACTCGTTAAAAAATTGAGACATAAGCACCGCTAACGCCGCTGCTCACCAATATTGGAGACTGTCGGTCTGGAAAGCGTGTTTGATCTGTAGAGTAGGCCTGCCTTTCCTCGGTCGGCCCATCTCTACGGTGTCTTCACGATTCGGGCAGTTGTGCATCAAAGAAATCAGCAAGGTAGGAACGAAACACCGCAGTGAACTGGTGGAGCGCGAGCATTGCACCGATCTGATCATCAATTTGTGACTGCAGCGCACCTGTGCCCTCTGGAATCGATAGTCCTTCCAAAGCGTTGATCATTGTCTCTACATCGGTGATACGATTTCCATCCTCATCCCACACTTGCGTGGCGAGAAACGCCTCCCAGATCGCCACCGCCTCTGTTCCGTCAACGGCTGGTATGCGCGTAAACCGGTGCGGGAGCATGGGTTCTTCGAGCTTGTTAAATAGCATTGTGGGAATGCCCAGCGCTGCAGAAGCTTCTTGGTCTGCTGCCACTATCGCAGGTTCAACCCCAGCGTCGTTGATGGCGCTTACCCAAAAACCGGGCACGCGGAGCCCGCCTGACGCTTGAATGAATGGCGCAGCTTTGCCCATGAAAGGAGCTACTGCCGCAACCGGGTAACCATTGTCCGCGAATACTTGCCCAAAGAGGGTGACCATGCGAGCGCCATTAGACATGCCTATACCAAAGATAGGTGTAGTGTTGGTGACGCCTGTTGATTCGATCAGGTGTGCATGAAGTCGAGTAAGTCTTGCAAGGTCGGGGTTACCGGTAATGGATGCATTTAATACGTTCCAACGAACCTCGTCGGTGCGTTGGGTACTTTCGGTAGCGATCCATCCGTAGCCGTGCTCCAGCAGGATATTGGTTTGATCCAGTGTTTCAATTTTGAGTGCAAAGTTGGCGCTGCCGCCTCTGCCATGGAATAGGTAGACGATACCCACTGGGTCTTCAGGTATTACGCTGTAAACACGAAAGCCCTCAAACTGCGCGCTATTGATAGTGGCCGCTGGTGTTACTGGGTCGCAGCCCGCGAGTAGCATCAATAAAGCGAGTGCGGTTCCGATTTTGCTTAGCATGCTGTTACTCCTGTGAAGGCTCTTTCGATGGGCCTTAATCGGTCTTGTTTAACGCTTAGTGGCACTAAGCTGCTGTCCATATGACAAACCTTTCGAGATAGCGCCGAAAATGTTCGAGTGGCGGTACTGTCAAACAAGGCGCAACACTCTCATTGAGAAATAGTTACATACGCACCACTTACGCCGGCGCTCACCTATACTGGAGACTGATGGTCTGTAAGAAGAGGAGCTTGCTCGTGAATAGCTTGACACTAACGTGCGCGCTATTAGGCGCTGCTTTAATGGCTAATGCTGGCACTGCAGACGCCAGTGCGGGTGGGCGAAGCGGTTTTTCGGGTGACCCTGCCGACAGTGGTGGCACCACATGTACCGTCTGCCACGCGCCCGATGGAGCCGCTACTCCCGGCCTTGGAATTATCGGCCCAACGACAATGGATGCGGGTACAACCGCCAATTTTTTTGTTCTGATGTTGGGCGGCCCGGCGCAAACAGCTGGCGTTAATATCACCTCCGGTGAGAATGCAGGTTCCTTTGAGCCCTTTGCAGACGACCTACAGCTGCTAAATGGTGAGCTTACGCACACTGCGCCAAAGCCGCTCAATGATGGCATTGTTGGTTTCCCTTTCCGTTACACCGCGCCCAATTACAGTGGCGAGGTCACGCTGTTTGCGGCGGGTAACTCCAGTGATGGCGGGTTAGATTTATTGGGTGATGGTATTGGTACTATCACCTTGGATATCGTCATAGAGAATGGCTTCGAGCCGCCGCCCGAACCGCCTGAGCCGGCCACCGGTGAGTTAGAAGCTTTTGTTTTTGCATCAGGCTTAAGCCGGCCGGTGGTGATTGAAAATGCCGGAGATGAGCGTTTGTTTGTCGCCGAACAGGCAGGCCGGATCCGAATTATTGAGCCAGATGGCTCTGTGCTATCAGAGCCGTTTCTGGATATCGAGAATCGAGTAGACGATGGCGCGAGTGAGATGGGCTTGCTGGGGCTGGCGTTTCACCCAGACTATGCCAACAATGGTTACTTCTATGTGTATTACACGTACGACCCAGGTCCGGGGCTCGATCGCACGCGGGTATCGAGATTCACCGTTTCAGAAGGCGATGCGAACCTGGCCGATGCCAACAGTGAGTTGATACTGCTGGAATTTGAGCAGCGTTTTTCTAACCACAACGGCGGCGACATACATTTTGGTCCCTTCGGCTATTTGCATATTGCGTCTGGCGATGGTGGTGCCGGCGGTGATCCTTTTGACTTTAGTCAGACAACGTCTAGCCTGCTCGGCAAAATGTTACGCATTGATGTAGATACTCCTGCAGCGGCTGGTAACTCTCCGGACTGTGATCTTACTGGCGCAGCGAACTACAGCATTCCGCCGTCGAATGCCTTCAATGATGGCAGCGGTGGGGCAGGCTGTGATGAAATTTTCGCGCTTGGCTTGCGCAACCCCTGGCGCTTTACCTTCGACAGTGAAACCGGTGGTATGTGGATAGCCGATGTAGGGCAGGGGAGTTTCGAAGAGGTTAACTATTTGCCTCCGGGCAGTGCGGGCGGTGCGAATTTGGGTTGGCGGTGTTACGAAGGTGATGCACCTTTTAATCTGGAAAACTGTAATCGTGTTTATCTTCCACCCGTGCACACTTACTCCCACGCCACTTCAGGTTGCTCGATAACCGGCGGGCGTGTCTACCGTGGCAGTCGCACTCCGCTGTTACAGGGACAGTACTTTTTTACTGATTTTTGTCAGCCCAGCATTCGTGCATTGAGCGGCCCATTGAGTACATCTACTCAGAGAATTGTTATACCAACGGGACAATTGTCTGCTATCTCTACCTTCGGTGAAGATGTAGCGGGGGAGCTCTATATCGCTGAATTGAACACCGGCACAATCTACCAACTTGATGCCATGTTGACCCCCGGTGATGTTGATGGCGATGGCGACGTTGATTTCATAGACATCGTAATCATCTGGTATTTAAGAGGTACGGAGGCCAATGGTGATCGAGATCGCGCAGATGTAGATGGCAATGGTTTGATTGAATCTGCGGATCTTATGGCGGCGGGGCAGAACTGTACGCGGCCACAATGCGCTTATTAGGGGCCTTAGCTATCGCTAAATCACGCTATTCCATAATCGTCCTATGATGGCTTATCATGGAGACTTCAGTAAAAGGAAAAGCTGGAGTTATCTGTGCGCCTTAACTTATGGGTGTTTTTGAGTTTCGCGCTGGCCCTGTCAGCCTGTACAGGGTCGGGTGATCGCCCCGCTACCCCTGCATCGCAGCCTGTGGCTGTGCCTGCGTATACGCCCGAGCCAAGCCTTTCTGACAAAGCCCGTTTCAGAGAGGCGCTGTTGCTGCTGGAGCGTGGAGAGGCTGCGAATGCAAGAGCCGAGCTACAACTGTATCTGGTTACGCAACCGAACAGCAAAGTGGCTCTCGATATCGTCCGGCAAATTGATCTGCCGCCGCACGAGTATTTCCCGTCTGATTACCGCGAAGTGACACTGCCCTCTGGCGTATCGTTGTCCAGCTTATCCAAGCGTTACCTGGGGAGCGTATTCAAGTTTCATGCTCTGGCAAAATACAATGGAATTCTGCGCCCCGGGGATTTAACGGCGGGTGAGGACATTAAAGTGCCGTTAACCGCAGCCGCTATCAAATCTTTTGCAGCGGATGACGCTATCGTGGAAGCCGTCACTAAAGACGGCGCGAATGCCTCTGCTGCACCTGCCGCGCAGTTACAACAGGAGGAGCAAACGGCATCCGATATTGAGTCAGCCGCGGTGGAGGAGGTGAAAGCCGCCGCTGCCGCTCCCGCCAAACCCGCTGAGCCTGACCTGAGCGAAGCGCAGATCGACAAGTTGCACCGCACTGCCTTGAGAGCGTATCGCGCACAGAATTTGGATAAGGCGATTGCCCTGTGGGATCGCGTCTTGGCCGCGGACTCCACGCATGAAAGTGCCATGTTGTATCGGTCACAGGCGATTGAGCTGAAACAAAAGCTTCGTAGGCTCAACTAACTTAGCGTATGGCTGGCGACGACAATAACGGCGGCTCATTTTTACGCGAACTGAAAAGACGCAAGGTACTGCGCACCTGCGTGTATTACATTCTGGCGTGCTGGGCGATTCTCCAGGTCATGGATATTGTCCTGCCCGCTATCGGATTAGATGCAGACATGTACTCTCGCTACTTTCTCTATGCAGCTGTCGCGGGCTTTCCGATTAACTTCGCTCTGGCCTGGTATTTTCAGGTCACTACCGACGGGATCGTCAAAACCGATACGTTCGTAGAGCGCCGCGTGCTGAACAATATCCCGCCCATCAATGATAAGCGGCACGGCAAAGTCACCAACTACTTTCAGAAAGACGGAAGCCAGTACAATTGGATTATCTCTGCAGAAACCGGCACGTTGTCGGGGTTGAGCTTTGGTGTCTCTGAAGAAGTTGTTCTTGGTCGTTCGCTTGAGTGCGAGCTGGCTATTGTCAGTCCGCATGTTTCGCGGCGTCACGCCAAGCTCGTAGTGGATGAATCCGACCAACTCTATGTAGAAGATTTGGGTTCGGCCAATGGTACCGTCGTCAATGGCAAACTGGTGCAAGGGAATACGCCACTTCGTCATGAAGACGAGTTGCGCTTTCACGATGTGATTTTTCGTATTACAGAAAGTTATGCGGGCAAGCGCAGCGAGAAAGATTCAATGAACCAAACTACCTTCATCGATCGCTCCGAAGGCGCGCCGCCCGGCGCTTAGTTGTCAGCCACGCCTACTGGCTTTCGATTTTTTCCAGATTGCGTTTGAGTGTTTGTGCACGCTTGAGAGCACTTTTGGCCGAGGTATGGTCGGGCTTGATTTCCAGTGCTTTTTCAAAGGCGGCAATTGCCGCATCAATATCCGAGTTGAGAACGTTGCGCCCCTGCTTATACCATTTGTCGCTGGATTCTTGCTGCACGTTACGGATGCGCGGTATCAGAGGGTCGTTGCGCATCGGTTTGGCCTGAATGGCTGACCTAAAGCTTGTGATTGCAGCGGCTGTGTTGGCCGCCTTCAGTGCGTCCTCACCTTGCCCGATGTGTGCCGAGCGCACTAGCGCGGCCGCCTCTGGATTGTTTTTGTAGTCGATGCTTTGGGCGCGCGCGATAACTGCCGCGTAGTTCTTTGCCGCCAGTAAAGATGCAAGTTCATTGCTTTGGGGTGCGCGCTCTGCAGTGGGTTTTTCTACGGTTGCGGTGACAGGTTTGGCAATTGAGTATTCCTGCCGTGTTTTGCTGCTTGCCTGAGCGCGCGCTTTCTTTGTTGTGCTGGCCACTAGCCACGCTAGCGCTTGTTTATGTCCGGGTTGCAGGGCGAGGATCTTTAGGGCATGCGTATCGCCCTGACGATAGTTACCTCTGCCGTAGGAGGATGCCGCCTTCTTGCCCAGCCCTTTTACCTTGCCGTTTATTTCGCGCTCTAGAGAGGCGATTGCCTCTCTGACTTCCTTGTCACTTTTATCGGCGGGCAAAATACTACGCCAGAAAGTCAGCGATTGCGCCAGCTTGCCCTGTTGCCGCAGTAGCCTGGCTTGCTCCTTTTGGCTTTGAATATAGGGCGCGCGTTCACCGGGTGTGACCGTTTGGCCAGCGCAGGCTGCCAAAAAGGCAAGGGCGGTGACGATGACTAAGAGACGCGCAATGTGCCGCGCGACTTGCTGTGCAACTTGCCGCTGAAAATGCCGTGCATGGTGCCGTCTGGGGCCGCTCATCGCAGATTCCTCTTACGGTAACCACGGAGCATTTTCTTGAAATCAGCCAGGCTGTGACTGTCGTAAACCATTGTACGGTGCAGCAGGTAAGGGTCAGCAAAGGTTGTGTTGTCGCCACGCGTTACCGTGGCGGCTAGCTCGATTGCAGCCGTTTGAGCGGCTTGTGCGGCGAGAACGCTGCTGTTGCCATAGGGGTAGGAGAGAAAGCGCGGCGCTTCGCCTAGCCGCTTTTTGAAAACTCGTTTCGTCCCCAACATCTCTTCATTAAGCCTGGCCTTGTAGGCTTCTTCGTTGGTGTCTTCAGGGAGTATCGATAAGCTGCTATGGCTTTTGCCGTGTGATTCAATTTCGATAAAGCCAGACGCTTTCATCTCATTGATCTGTGACCAGGTGAGCGCGGCAGGTGCTCCGATGAAGTCCGTGTAGATAAATAGGGTGGCGGGAATCTGGTACCTCTTCAAAATCGGCCAGGCAACGGTGTAAACGGAGCGATAGCCGTCGTCTACCGTAATCACAACGGCTTTCTCTGGAATCGGCTGCCCTCGATTGAGGATGCCTTCAACCTGCGCAAAGGAAAGAAACTCGTATTCGTTTTCTATCAGGTGCAGCAGTTGTTGCTCGAATACCGAAGCGGCCAATTCAAGTTGATGTGAGGCTTTAGCAGCGGCGGTAAATTGGTGATAGCAGAGGATGGGCAATGTGCGGTAACCGTCGGTGTAAACAGAGGTTGGATTGAGTGGTTTGAGCGGCACTGCCACTATCTGCCCGTTTTTGCCACGCGAGGGCGCGTTCACTTCCTCAATCTGCCAGGTTTGGCCACGGCTGCCGAGAAACACCTCAGCGATATCCTCATAGCTGAGGCCCGAGTGCAGTTTAACCAGAGCAAAATGTTTGTCTTTAGCAACAACGTGCATGTTCGCCATAGACAAATCGCCTGTGCTTGGGATATTGCTACAGCCGACCAGTAGAGTGATCATGCCGGTGGCTAGCAGCATTAGCGCTGATATTGGCCGTACCCGGTAAAGTGAAATTTCGCGCATCCTAGCGGTCATCATTTTTGGGAACCTGCACGATGGTAATGTCGGTGACACTGGAAGAGGCGATGCCAGACACGTCCAAGTCTTCAATCGAAGGTAAGGACACATCCACGGACTGTTCATCCTGTGTGCCAGCCTGATCCATAGACTTTTCAAGGCCATCTGCCATCGTGTTAAACGCCGTGAACAACTCGCCAAATTCGTCCGCCCGTGACTTCGAGATTCGAGTTTCGTACTGTTGTTGCCCAAACAGTTTTATCGCGTTGGTGGCCAGCAGAAGATTCTTGGCAATCACTTTGTTGAAGACATACAGCACAACCGCCACGGCCAATACGATCGCCAGGCCGAGAATAAACATCATTCTTGCGGTAGTGCTCAGGGCCGCCTCAAGCTGCGACCTGTCCATGCCCACATTGACGCTGCCAACCATCGTTTGGTTGAACAAGATGGGAACGCCGAAATCAAAGACGCCCATTTTATCAGAGACTTGTGTATCGCCCTGGATGTACACTTTCTCAGCGTCGGCTGCAGCACCCCAATAGCCACCTACGAGCGAATCATCACTGGCAACGCGAATGACGCCTCGATGATCGGACACCACCAGATACTCAAAACTCTCTCTCGCGGCGGCATCTTCCGCAAACGATTCCAGCGTTGCCCAATCTTCGGATAAAACGGGTATGGCGGATTGCACAGCCACGAATTTGCTGAAGGAAATGCCGCTGTCGATGGCCTGTTGTGTCAGGGTGTTTTCAAGTGCGCGATACACCAGGGCGGAACAAAGCGCCATTTCTATAGCGAGAACGGTTGTCATGATAGCCGTCCATTTTACCTGCAAAGACAGGTAGCCTGACTGCTCTTCTTTGTCATCCAGCAAGCCTTGTCTCTCGCGCGCCAGAGCAGTACGTAACTCCTGCCCGGTTTGAAATCGGCGCTTGGGCTTTTTTTGCAGTAATTTGTGAACAATTTTCTGTAAACCCACCGGCGTGTCCTTGCTGATTTGCCGGATGGGTAACGGATCTTTTTGCACAATCTGCATGATAAGCGTGGGCATTGATTCTGCATCAAAGGCCTTCTTGCCCGTGATCATTTCATACAGGATGACACCCACTGCAAATAAATCTGAGCGCCCATCAACCGTAGTTCCGCTGGCTTGCTCCGGAGACATATAGCGGGGAGTACCCAGCATCATGCCAACTTGCGTGCTTTCTTTTTCTGATGCGGTTTCTACGCGGGCAATGCCAAAGTCGGCGACTTTTACCGATTGTAGGTCTGCCGAGAGCACGATGTTATCGGGCTTCATATCGCGGTGCACAATGCCTTTGTTATGCGCGTAGTCCAAAGCATCACCTAGCAGCATTGCGATGTGCATGATGTCTTCCAGCGCAAATTCGGTGCCTTCCTGCAAAAGGTCGCCCAGTGTTTTGCCTTCGAGAAGCTCCATCATGATGTAGGGGGCGCCTTCAAAGTCGCCAACATCGTAAATTGTGACAATGTTTGGGTGGGTGAGGGCGCCGGCCGCTTCGCCTTCTCTGGTAAACCGGCTTTTGCGCTCCTCGTCCTGGCAGTGCTCATCTTTGAGAATTTTTAATGCCACGGAGCGATTGATTTGCGGATCGAAGGCGCGATAAACGTGCGCCATACCGCCTTCCCCAATATGCTCCTGGATCTCGTAACGACCAACAGATTTTCCCACAATTTCTAGCACACGTTCTCCGCGAATTATTATTAGTGTGAGTTGATCTATCTTAGTTATTCTATAGCAGTAGCCACAAGGCAATCGCGGTCACAATGCTGACGGCGATCAGTGCCCTCACTGGAAACTTGGCTGTGCTGGGCGCGCCGTTCTCAGCAGCATGGCCAGTATCGCGCGTGGTATCCAGATCGCCTGCCTGTTCACTCGGGTCGGCGGGCATGCCCACTACAAGGGCAGTAATATTGTCGCTTCCACCGGCGTCCAGGGCCGCTTTCAATAGCGCCTCAGCTTTTTCTTCCGGTGAGCTGCTACCGCCCATTATACGGGCGATAATGATTTCATCCACATCGTCGGTTAGTCCGTCGCTGCATAGAAGAATGGATTGCCCGGAGGCGAGCTCGCCCTGTACTTCGCCTGGGTTGGTGACGATACTTTCAGAAACGCCTAACGACTGAGTTAACACGTGCCTCTCGGGGTGTACCGCCGCTTGGGCAGGTGTGATGAGGTTGTTGGCCAGTAGCTCGCTAGCTCGGTTGTGGTCTGCGGTGAGCTGCTTGAGTTGTTGATCCCACTGGTACGCTCGGCTATCCCCAACCCAGCAAATGTTGTAGTGCGTGCCGACCAGTTGCAACACCACGGCGGTGGAACCCATACCCTGGGTGCTCTCGTCTTCGGCGATTCTCGCCAGCACGGCGCGGTGGCTTGCCTGTACTGCCGCGTGTAGGTTCGACCCAGCCACCACTTCCTGCTTGATCGTTTGGCGGACGATATCACTGGCGATTTCGCCGCAGGAATGGCCGCCCACACCATCGGCAACGAGAAACAGCCCCAGCGCCGCGTCGGCTTCAAAGCAATCTTCATTGTGGCTGCGTTTGTGCCCCGGGTGGGTGCGCCCGGCAAACTGTATCGAGTCATTGTTCAAAGTAATGCGCAGTGCCCTCGTACCGCTGTTAAGCAGCGCGTTGTGTAGACTTGTAAAAACCTAGTTAACCGTATGAAAACCCATGGCTGTTGAATAAGCAAATAGTAGCTGCATTCGATGTCAGTATGACGTCTCCTGCCACTGGGACAATGGCTTAGTGATGGCTGGGCCTGTACCATATTGCGGTCGCATTACTAACGATTGAGTTTGTCCTGATTGCTGTATCGTTCATCCTATTATTCGTTCTCTAGCTTGTTACATTTTTTGGTGTATTGCGTTTTGTTCCACTGCCGCTTTGGCCAGCCCTATCGACTTTCGTTTAGACGGCAAGGCTCACAGCTCCTCTGTGCGCTGTGTGTGGCTTCCATGGCGCCACTGGCGTGGTCTGCGGATGTTGTGACGGCGCAAAGCGAGCAATTGGATTCAGCGTTACAGGTGGCCTCTGGCAAACGTATCAAAGTTGAGATATCGGGCCTGGACGACGCGCTGCGTGACAACGTGAAGCTGCATTTGTCGGTCTACGTGCAAGAAAAGGCCGGTGCGCTGGTCAGCGAGCGAGGCCTAAGGCGTTTTTTGCGAAACGCGAAGCAGGAAGTAACCACCGCTCTGCAAGCCTATGGCTATTACAGCCCTACTATCCGCCAGGAGGTCTCTGAAGGTGATGCGTGGCGGGTAAGTTTCGACATTACCGCCGGGCCCATCACGCGGTTTCGAAACGTGGCGATTACCCTGGTGGGTGAGGGCGAGAATGAAGCACAGCTGTTAGCGCTGGCGACAGGCGGCAAATTCAGTAAACAGCTGCGCACCGGCGAACCCTTGCTGCATGCGCCGTACTCGGCTTTGAAGTCGGCCCTGCAGAAAAAGGCCTACGATCTGGGGTATCTTGATGTTGCGTTCACGCAGAGCGTGCTGCGCGTCCATCCTGCGTTACAGGCGGCCGATGTCGAACTCACGCTCAATACGGGCAAGCGTTACTATTTTGGCGAAATAGGCCTGGAGCAAACCATTCTCGCCCCCCAATACGTTGCGCGTTTTATCGAGGCAGTGCCAGGGGATCCCTTCTCTAGTGAGGCCTTGCTAAACCTGCAGCAGGCGCTGACCGAGTCCAATTACTTTAGTCACGTCAGCCTTGATTTACGCCGCGGTGATTCTGTTAATCAACGTATTCCGGTGAACGTTAAAACCGAGCCGCGCAAAGCAGCCCGCTATGGCGTCAGCGCGGGTTACGGCACAGATACTGGGCCGCGAGCCGGAGTCAGCACCCAACTGCGCAGAGTCAACCCGTATGGTCACCGCTTTTCCGGCGCGTTAGAAGTGTCATCGGTTAGCGCATCAGTGGCTTCGCGCTATTCTATTCCGCTGGGTGATGTACGCTCTGAGTCTCTTGATTTTTCGTTGAATGCACAGCGTGAAGAGATTAACGACACTGAAGCACGAGAGTATCGCCTGGCCACAACCCTCACGCAGAATCGGTGGGGGGGCCAGCGGCGGATTTCGCTGGCGCTGGCCCACGAGAACTGGCGCTTTGGTGATGGGCCAACGAGTGAAGCGACACTCTTAATGCCCGGGCTTGATCTAACGGTTAAGAATGCGGACGACCCGTTTTTCGCGCTCAGCGGGTATAGCTACACCCTGCAGCTGCGCGGCGCGGCAGAGGGTGTGGCCTCAGACGTGGATTTCGTGCAGGCAGTGTTGTTCGGCCGAGCCGTACATTCGGTGACTGACCGTAGCCGATTGTTGCTGCGCGCGGAATACGGAGCGACGATTACTGATGCGTTCGACAACCTGCCGCCGTCACTGCGCTTTTTTGCTGGCGGCTCGCAGAGCGTACGCGGCTATGGCTATAAAGATCTGAGCCCGCGTGACGGTGAAGACAATCGCATCGGTGGCAAATATTTCACCGCCCTTGGTTTGGAGCTGGATTACCTGATTCGCGGCAATATGGGTGTTGCTGCGTTCGTCGATGCCGGCGATTCAACACGTGACCCTATCGATGAATTGAAGTTGGGCGCTGGCCTGGGTTTTCGATACCGTTCCCCTGTTGGTATGTTTCGGCTAGATGTGGCGCACCCGTTTGATGATCCTAACGACAATGTGCGCGTGCATATTAGTTTTGGGGCAGATCTGTAATGGGCCTTTTGATCAAACGCTCGCTTTTCGCGGTTATGTTTATCGCGCTGATACTGGCTGGCCTGTGTGCGTTCCTGTTGTCATCCCAGGTAGGTGCGCGCTTTGTGCTTAGCGCAGGTGCAAACGCAGTGGACGGGCTTGCTTTTGATGAAGTGCGTGGCAGTCTCACAGGGCCGTTAGTGTTGCTGGGCTTGCGTTACAGTACACCTGATATGTCGCTAACTGCGCGGCAGCTTCAGCTTGAGTGGCAACCCGGCAAACTGCTGCAGCGCGAGGTATCGATTACCGGTTTGCGGGTGCACGATATTGGCGTCGAATTGCCAGAAACCGCGCCAGAGACAGAACAGGCACCGTTTACCGGTGTGGTGTTACCCGAGTCGTTGCCACTACCGTTAACCGTTGTGTTACACCACGTGTCTTTTACCAATATTCTCGTCCAAACCTCGTCCAATCAGGTTCAGATTTCTGAGGTGGCCCTGGCCGCGCGGCTTGAACCAAGCTCGGGCGTTATCGGCTCCGAGGCTGCGCCGAACAGCTCAGCCTCCGTTGAGTGGTCTGACCTGAGGGTGGACGCCTCCGACGAAAACACTGCCTCTATAGTGAGTGATTCCGGCCAATTGCAGGTGAAGGGCAGCACCCAAAGTCATCGCAGTGTCGGCAAGGCTGCACTTATTTGGAACGGTGAGGAGGAGGTTCACCTTTCATTCAATGGGCAAGGAGATCAACGCGAACTTACGCTCACTACCCTCGCGGGCAGTTTGTTTGGCGGCACTATCCAAGGCAAAGGGCATGTGGACTGGTCACAGGGTTTTACGGCTAGCATCGCCCTTGAGGGCGATCAATTTAACCCCGCGCAATTTGATGAGCGCGTGCCGGGTATTCTTGGGTTTTCGATGCGCATGGCATTGGCAGATGGCGCGCTGAATCTGCAACAGTTGAAGCTGTTTGGCCTATTGCGTGAGCAGGCCATTGAGCTTGAGGCTGCAGGAGACTATGCGCAAGGCAGTGCGCGAATAGCAAGCCTGGCAGGCAGGGTTGGAGATAGCCGGTTTTCGGCCAGCGGTGAAGTCGCCGATACCATGGATTTTCAATGGGACGTGGATAGCCCAGACTTAGGCGTTTTTCTGCCTGAACTGGCGGGCCAATTGCGCAGTGCCGGGACGCTGCGCGGTAGCCGCGAACAGCCAGTGCTCAACGGCAGTTTTGATCTGCAGGGCGCGCGTTACACACGCTTTAGTGCTGAGTCTGTGACCGCCAACGTTGCACTCGATCTGATGGGCGTCAAGGCACAGCAGAACCAACAGTCAACTATCCAACTGAAGGCCGTTGGTTTGCAGCTAGGCGAAACAGCAGTGTCACTGGCAGAGGCAACGCTCATAGGCGCGGTAGCATCCCACAATCTGGCGATAGAGTTGGCGAGTGATGCAGGGAATGTTACGGCAAATCTAACCGGGGCTTATCGCGACGGTACCTGGTCAGGTACTTGGAAGCGCGGTGAACTTGCGCCGCTGGCAATGCCCCGGTGGTCGTTGGAGCAGCCGCAGCCGATCACGCTCAGCGCGAGTAGTCAGAGCGTGGAGCGTGGATGCTGGCATGTCGTTGACGTAAATGGTGGCGCAAATGGTGATACGAATGATGATAGTGGGGACGTTGACAACGCCGCAGGCCACAAGGGGCGCGCCTGTTTCTCGCTAGCGCGTACAAATCAAAACACGCAGGTCGATTTTCGGCTCGAGTCATTGCCACTGGATTATTTTGACACCGCGGTGCCTGAAGACTTAAGTATGCTTGGAACCATCAGCGCAAGTGGTAGTGCGGAGCAAAAGGGGGAGGGCGCTTTACAAATTATTGCACAGTTGCAAACCTCTCCCACCAGATTGTTTCGCCGTGGTGGGATAGCGGGGGCAAGCTCTCTTCCACAGTCTCTAGAGCTGGAACCGAGCGTGGCATCGGTGAAGGGTTCTACTGATGCGTTACATGCCAAGGTCCAGCTGCCGTTCTCTGCAGGGGGTGGTCTTTCGGGCGACATCACTATAAAAAATCTGCTTACCCCTTCTGCAAGTGCTTTGGGTGGTACATTGGTAGCGAAGCTTCCTGAGCTGTCTTTTCTTTCGTTGCTCTCTCCCGAGATTGAGTCGGTTACCGGCGCTGGCGCAGTGGATGTGCAGCTGGCGGGCACCTTAACGGCTCCCGAACCTCGCGGGGAGATGCGCATCACCGACATGCAGGTAGTGTTGGTAACCCCCGGCCTGTCGCTCGATACCCTATCGTTGACGGTGTTGGGCGATGCAGGAGGAAACATTAACCTGAAAGGTAGTGCACAGTCTGATGGCGGCACACTTCAATTCGAAGGCAAAGGCCTCATTGCGCCTACGAGCGGCCCAGCGGCAGGCGGGCTAGAATTGGTAAGGTTTGATGGGCGCATAGAGGGTAGTCAGTTTCAGTTTTGGAATACGCCCGACGCGCTGGTGTGGGGCTCTCCAGAACTCACTCTTCGTGCCGTCAATAATGAGCTGCATATCGCCGGTGAGGTTGTTGTACCGAAAGCGAGTATCACACCAACACAGTTGCCTCCCAGCGCCGTCAGTCCAAGCGCTGATCAAGTAATAGTGAACGCAGATCCCGATACGCTGGTGCAAAACTCTGTGGCAGCAACGCCTCTGGATGTCTTCGCTTCCCTACGTTTGTCTCTTGGGAATGAAGTTAACATTGATGGTTTTGGTTTTACCGGTGGATTAGCGGGCGACCTTGGGATTGAGCTAGCGCCGGGTAAACCGGTGCTGGCCAGCGGTGAACTGAATGTTGTTGATGGCGAGTACCGCGCTTTTGGGCAGGGCCTGGTGGTAGAGCGTGGTCAGCTTTTGTTTGCGGGCGGTGATATCGAGAACCCCGGGCTCAATGTGCGCGCCCAACGGCGGCCAGCTGCCGACGTAGTGGTGGGTGTAAATGTCACAGGGCAATTGCAAAAGCCGAATCTGCAGGTTTTTTCTGAGCCGGCAATGAGTTCATCGAATCAGCTTGCCTGGTTGGTGTTGGGTCGGCCGTTTGAAACGACTTCTGGTGCAGAGACCGATTACATTGCGCAGGCAGCGTTACTGTTGGGTATTCAGGGGGGTGATTATCTGGCGAAGAGTTTCGGCGATAAGTTGGGTCTGGATACTGTCGGCATAGAAACGGGGAGTGGTGAAGCTGGAGCGGCCAGCGACGTGAATCAAGCTGCACTGGTGGTTGGCAAGTACCTTACGCCCAAACTTTACATCAGTTATGGCGTTGGTCTACTGGAGTCGATCTCTACCGTGAAGCTTCGTTACCAAATGAGTGATCGCTGGAACTTGGTGACCGAGTCGTCACCTATAGCCAGCGGTGGAGATGTCAATTTTACAATCGAGCGTTAGCGGCTACTGGCGGTTTTTGGTTCCTTTGACACAGTTTCCAGCCTTGAGCTGATTTGGCATCGGCTCTTATACTGCGTTGGCCGAACGTTGGTTGTAGATTGAGTAAGTGAAGGGGAAAACAATAATGAAACCGGCATTGGTGCTCTCGGGCGGCGGCGCGCGAGGCGCATACCAGGTGGGTGTGCTTAAAGCGATCTCAGAGCTGCACGCCAAAGATGCACACAACCCATTTTCGATTATTAGCGGAACGTCCGCCGGCGCAATCAATGGGGTTGCGCTGGCCGCTTCTGCTAATAATTTTCGCCTCGCCGTTAAGAAGGTCGAAAAAATCTGGGGTTCATTGCATGTCGATCAGGTGTACAAAGCCGGTGGCGGAGATTTAATCTGGTCCATCATGCGGCTCATAGGTTCGCTGTTCAATCGCGGCGTGGCAACCGGTCAACCGCTCGCGCTATTGAACAACGAGCCGCTGCGAGAGCTGCTAACGCAGTCGATTCAATTTAAAAATATTCAGAAGCGTATTGATGCTGGCTATCTTGATGCCGTCGGCGTTTCGGCTACGGGTTATACCTCTGGCGAGTGCGTGACTTTTTTTCAGGGCAAGCCGGGCATTGAAAAATGGCGACAGAACCGGCGAGCGGGTGTGCCGGTCACCTTGGATGTTAGCCATATTCTCGGTTCGTCGGCTATCCCGGCAATCATGCCTGCTGAGCGTATTAGTAGAGAGTACTTTGGTGACGGTGCGTTGCGGCAATTGGCGCCACTAAGCCCCGTTATTCGAATGGGCGCCGATCGCGTGCTAGTCATTGGTGTTAGTGGCAATCGAACGCATTCGTCAGCACCGGAACCAGACGCCCCGGTTCATTCGCCTTCACTGGCGCAAATGGTTGGACACATTTTTGCCAGCGCATTCATTGATAGTTTGGATCATGATCTGGACACCATGATGCGAGTGAACGATCTTGTTGCTTACGCACAAAATGAAAACCCGCATCATGCGCCCGAGGAATGGCGCACGATTGATCTTCTGGCGATTTATCCCAGCATGGAGTTTGACGAAATAGCCGTGCGACACATTCAGGATTTACCCCGAGCCATGCGCCGCGCCATGCGTGTTATTGGTGCCTCAGAGCGTGGTGGCGGCGGTAGCTTGGCAAGTTACTTGTTGTTCGAGAAGAACTTTTGCCGAGAACTCATTGACTGCGGTTATCGCGATGCGATGGCGCAGCGCGATGCTATTTTGCAGTTTTTCAGCGGGCCTCCCAGTATCAACCACTGAGCCGACGTTCACTTAACCCAAATAGGCGAGCTCCAGGCGCGTTCCTGAATTGTTTTTGGCAGATCTGGCCGAGGCTCTACTCCTTCGCGTAGTGCATCCCAAGTAGACCAACGGCAGGTTGGGTTCTCCAGTGCCCGCAGGTAATAGAATGCCTCTATTCCTGCTTCGTGGTCTGGGTCTTGCCACACGACTGAAAGTTGTGCGGCACCCACATCTGTAGAAGGCGAACAGTCTGCAAGGTTTACCTTGGCACCGTTGTCTGGGCAGCGATGTGTGTTGGTATCGGGTTTCAGCCCATCTGAACAGGCAACGTCATATACTTTTTCAAATACCTCACCGCCTTTGGCATACCCTTTAAT
>JBGCFE010000009.1:0-24342 GCA_045106775.1 Halioglobus sp. | reverse complement strand
GATTTTGCTGGCAGGTAATCTGTGAATCTATTCACAAATCGCACCAATACTGACCAAATCGGGGAGTACGAAGGCTGCTATTGCAGGCTTTTTCGTTCAGACTTCACTCATCCCAGCGGTAACAAGAGGATGGAACTATGAAAGCGCAGAAAGCGTCTTTTTACGAACGTGACCCCGAGGTCTGCACCAGCGATCTAGATGACGAAACGCCACGAGCATTTAAGGGCGAAAACCGTCGCCAGCAGCACCGGCGCAAGCACCCTGAGCGCCGCTCAGAAGTAAGGTTTGACTTGAAAGACGGCGATCGCCGCGAAGTCGATGGCCGTCGAGACGGCGATGCTACACCGAAGTTCTGGTAATCCTAGCTCTAGAAGAGCGAACGCGATTAGCCCCTGATCGCTTGCCTACGAATCACATGGCTGCAGTACAGCACAGCCGACAATAACAACACCGCACCTCCCTGATGCGCCGCCGCTACCGCCACTGGAACCTGTAGCAGTAAGGTGCTAATTCCCAATGTCACCTGCACGACTAACGCCACTAGTAACAAACTAGCAGCCAGCCTCCCACGCTGCGACATCGGCCGATGCAAAACACGATAAGCAAACACGGCGATCAACACTGTCAGCAGGTAGGCAAACATGCGGTGATTGAATTGAATGGTGGTGACATCCTCAAATATCGAAAGCCACGCGGGCGTCATCGAATACAATCCCGGCGGGATGAACGAATCTCCCATCAACGGCCAGGTCGGGTAAGCCAAACCAGCGCGGGTACCAGCAACCAACCCTCCCGACAAAATCATTAGATAGACTAACCCCACCAGACCCAGTGACCATCTCGCCAGCGGATGCGCTCGCACAGGCTCGCCTTCACGCAGACGATCAACAAACAACAACTCAAAACTAAGCCATAGCATGTACGCGTAAATCAAAACTGCAACGCCCAAGTGCGAAGTCAGGCGATATTGGCTAACCCGGGGATTGTTGACCAACCCACTCTTGACCATGTACCAACCCAGCAACCCCTGCAGGCCGCCTAAAAAAAACAACAAGACCAGTTTCGGCGCTAAGCCGGGTCGTATCTTTTTCTTCATCCAGAAATAAACCATCGGAAAAAAGAAAATCACGCCAATCAGTCGGCCCAGCACTCTATGCAAGTACTCGAACATAAAAATCGACTTAAACGCGTCGAGACTCATGCCCCGATTTACCTTTTGATATTCAGGAAACTCTTTGTACTTGCTGAAAGTCTCCTGCCAGGCCTCTTCCGACATCGGGGGGATAACACCTACAAGCGGTTTCCATTCGACCATCGACAGGCCAGAGTTTGTTAGGCGCGTTACACCACCGAGCAAGATCATGCCGAAGATGACAGCTGCGCAAAATAGCAGCCATGAGGCGACCTGTCGGTCGTGGGGGTGGAGTTGCTGTGATTCGTTCAAGGGTCGTGCCTGCCTCGTCATACTATTGCGTGATACTAGTGCTTATCTGGAACTAAAAAAGTTGCGGCATCATACCGGAAAACCCTTTCTAGCGCCCACAGCCACAAGGCGCAGAATGTCTAAATAGACAAAACCGATATAGTCAGAGGGATGCCCAGTGACATAGAATGTGCCGCTCTTTTATCACTGGTTTCTCCATCCTCGCTATGCCGCTGCTACGCCTCGATTCTGCTTGCCTTCAATACGGCACCCAAGTGCTTCTAGACCACATTGACCTTACGATCGACAAGGGCGACAAGCTGGGCTTGCTCGGCCGCAATGGAGCAGGAAAAACTACACTGTTAAAGGTACTGGCCGGTGAGCTTGCTACCGACGAAGGGGAGCGCTGGATACAGCCGGGAACGCGCATTGCCCGCCTACATCAAACACTGCCAGTAGCCGACGATGCAACAGTCTATGAGGTGGTTGCTGACGGTTTAGATGACGTTGGCCGGATACTGACACAGTACCATCAGCTACTGCAGGCAGACCCTCCCGCCGACATGAAAGTGCTCGCCAGAGTCCAGCAGGCGCTGGAGACAGCCGATGGCTGGCGCCTGCAGCAGCGCGTAGAAACCACGCTCTCGCAACTAGAGCTACCCGCAGATGCCAGCATGGGTGATCTTTCGGGTGGCTGGCGCCGCCGCGTGGCGATGGCGCAGGCACTGGTCAGCGACCCAGACATCCTGCTGCTGGATGAACCAACCAACCATCTCGACATTGAAGCTATCGAGTGGCTGGAACAACAGATTGCGCAGTTTGCCGGTGCGGTGATCCTCATCACCCACGACAGGCGCTTTCTGCAAAGTGTTAGCAATAGCATCGCCGAGCTGGAGCGCGGCCATCTGTCTCTCTGGCGTGGCGACTACAAGGGCTTTCTCCGATATCGTGAACAGGAGCTGGAGGCCGAAGAACGCGCGAATGCACTGTTCGACAAAAAGCTGGCGCAGGAAGAAGTCTGGATCCGCCAGGGCATCAAAGCACGACGCACGCGTAATGAGGGCCGCGTTCGAGCACTCAAAGCGATGCGTGATGAACACAGCCAGCGCAGGAAACGCCAGGGCACTGCGACATTTGCGGTGGAAGATGCCAGCAAGTCGGGCAAGCTCGTCGCAGAACTTAAATCGGTCTGCAAAGCGTTCGACGGAAAGCAGATAATCAACAATGCATCAACCATTCTGCAGCGCGGCGACCGCGTTGGTATTGTTGGCCCCAACGGTGCAGGCAAATCGACGCTGGTAAAATTACTGCTTGGTGCACTCGAACCCGACACCGGCGAAATCGCTTTAGGCACCAAACTGGAAATCGCCTACTCCGACCAGTTGCGCGAACAACTAGACCCGGAAAAAAACCTGATTGATAACATTTGCGGTGGCCAAGACTTTATCGAGATCAACGGCAAGCGCAGGCACGCCATTTCCTATCTTGGCGATTTTTTGTTTAGCCCAGAGAGAGTGCGCACTCCCGCTAAAGCCTTGTCGGGTGGCGAACAGAATCGCGCCATTCTTGCCAAATTGTTTAGCAAGCCCGCTAACCTGCTAGTGCTTGATGAGCCCACTAACGATCTGGATATCGAAACGCTTGAGCTATTAGAAGAAATTCTACTTGGCTTTGACGGCACCGTGTTGCTGGTCAGCCACGACAGAGAATTCATGGACAATGTTGTCACCAGTTTGTTGGTGGTACCCGGCGATGGCACTGTCACCGAACAGGCCGGCGGATATAGCGATTTCGAAGCCCGTAAAAAGAACGAAGAGCAGGTCAAACCCAAAGACAACGCTGCGGCCGAATCAACTGCTGCCCCCCGTGAAAACAAAAAGCAAAGCACGCGGAAGCTTTCCTACAAAGATCAGCGCGAGCTGGATGCACTGCCTAAAAAAATCGAAGAGCTTGAAGAACAACAACAAGCACTAGAAAGCCAGATAGGCGCGCCCGATTTCTATAGCGGCGACAAAGCAAACATAGATGCCGTACTCGCCGAACTGGCAAGTGTGCAAGCCAACATGGAAGAGGCGTTTGAACGCTGGCAGGCGCTAGACGAAGACCAGTAACGATTCTGGTATCATCGAAGACACGCCATCCAAGTATAAAACGGGCAAATATCACGCAATGAGCAGCTATCACGAACAAATTTCCTGCCGGCCAGCCGACATCGATCTCGCGTTTTGGAAGAAACCAACCGGCGTTGCCATTCCCGATGACGAACTCAGTTTTTTGCTGGTGCCCGACGCCGTTGAAGCACTAGCAGTTGGCGAAGTAGCGCAGCAAGTACACGAATTTCAACGCGCTAACAGCCAAGACGGCGACCCAATCACCCACGCCCTTATGGCAACCATGGGCGGCATGCTGCCAGGCATTCTGTTCTACGACCACCTGGCACAGGGAAACCCAGCGGGCACCGATCCGATGGCCTTTGGCACTATTGGCGTCGCGCTTTACAAGGGGCCTAACGAACGCTTCGATGCACCAGAGGTGAAGCAAGAGATTTCACTCGATATCAAGGGCGGCAACGTTCTGGTGATCGACGACCTGGGTGATCGCGGCGGCACGCTCAAATTCTTATCACAATACATCGCCGAGCAGGGCGCGAGCCGCGTGATGACATTGGCGCTGTACATGAAACCCATGGCCATGGAAGTCTGCCCTGCAGATTTTTCTTTTGGTGAGGTTGAGCAGGACACTTGGATTATTACGCCACGTGAGCGTGTGGAAACACTGGTTAAGCGCTTGCCAGTATGGAAAGAGCGTGGTGCTTCGGAGGCAGAGTGCCGACGCAGGCTTTGCGATTTGATTGGCTATCCGGAGGCTGTCGTCGATCAGTACTTGCCGCAGGTTTACGCTGGCGTTTAGGCGTTTGGGCCGGTGAGGAGCTTCGATTCCGGCCCAGAGTGGATAAGCTCTCCTGGCTCAGCGGGCTGAGATATTCGCTTGGAGAGCTTATCCACTCTGGGCCTGATGGCACGCTTCGACGATCAAAGCGCAATGCTTGCCGACAATAATGAACCTTCCGATATCGACTTGGCTTGCTGGTAGGCGTAAGCAACCGAGTGTAGCGTTGTGGCGAGTATCTCAGCCTTCCGAGCAAGCAACGCTACACTCGGTTGCTTACGCCGGCACTAATAGACAATCCTAATCGAGTATCTGGCTCACGCTCCGAGCAAGGGAGACCATCAAAGCACCTCGCCGATAGCCTCCGCCAAATAGTCCAAGTTCTTAGCATTAATCCCAGCAATATTAATCCGCGAAGAATCCAGCATATACACACTGTGCTCCGCACGCAGACGTTGCGCCTGCTCCGCGCTCAAACCCAAAAACGAAAACATGCCCTTCTCGTTTTCAATAAACTGGAAATCGCCTCCAGTGCGCGTCTCAAGCGCTGCACGCAAACCGCTTCTGAGCCCCTGAATACGCTGACACATCCCTTCCAACTCCGTACGCCAGAGCGCACCCAGAGCATCATCACTGAAGACCTTACCCGCCAAAATGGCGCCATGTGCTGGCGGCATTGAATACACCCGCCGCGCTGCCACAGCGGCCTGACTAAACACGACGTCTGCAGTGCGCGTATCCGGGCAGACAAAAATCGCTGCGCCGGTGCGTTCTCGATATAAACCCAGGTTCTTTGAGCAAGACGCGGCAATAAGCACCTCGGGCAGGCGCGCAACCAACTCGCGTAGGCCAGCCGCATCGGCGTCCAAGCCATCGCCTAAACCTTGATAGGCAATATCCACAAAGGGCACGAACCCCTGGCGCTCTGCCATGTCGGTTAACGTGCGCCACTGCGCTATCGAGAGGTCTGCTCCACAGGGGTTATGACAACAGCCGTGCAGCAGCACCACATCACCAGCCTTCGCACCCTTGAGATCCTCCACCATGCCATCGAAATCAACGCTATGGCTCTCAGGGTGATAGTAGCGATACGTCGCAAACTCCAGACCAACGCTACCAAACAATGGGATATGTACCGGCCAGGTAGGGTCTGATACCCATACTCGCGCGCCGACACCGGCAGCGTGCACAATCTCCGCCCCTATTCTGAGCGCACCGCACCCGCCCGGCGTTTGAATACTTGAAACCCGCTTGTCTGCCAGAGCGGCACTACCCTCGCCCAGTACCAGCCGCTTTATCCCTTCGTTAAAGTCAGCATCACCCATTGGCGGCAAGTACGCTTTCGTGGTCTCTTCACGATCCAACGTATTTTGCGCCTGCGCAACCGCTTCAAAAACTGGGCAAAGCCCATTTTCGTCCATGTAAATCCCAACGGTGAGATCCACTTTGTCGGGGTTTGGATCGGCTTTACAGAGTGCCGCCAGCCCCAGAATGGGGTCGATGGGCGATTGTTCGAGCTCACTCAGCATGTCACTGGGCTCCCGTGTTTCGTAATTGAGTATGAGAAGAACTGGGCCAGAAAGAGCGGGCGCCATTACCGTCGGGAATTATAACCCAATGCTACTGTCAGACATATTGGACGCAGCAGTCAGACATATTTCACAGTTTAGCCGCGTACTTTTAACACGCAGTGGCTAAGCCTGTTGCCTATACTTACCGAAAAGGTATTCCACCTTATATCACTCGCTGTTTGAGACCGTTATGAACAAGCCGCAACACACAACATCGCAGGGCAAAGTTAGCTGGGTAGAATTTTTGCGCAGTATTCGCTTTGATCAGAACAAGGCGCGCAACAAGAAAGCCAAGACAAGCGGAGAGTGTTCTTCGCACTTTGCCAGCTTCGACCAACGCGCGCCTGGTGTAGGTATCACTGCTGAAGACCAATTTCTGGTACGCAGCGCCAACTAAACTACCTCTTTCGGGCGTGGGTTAAACCACCCGCACCAATGGCCTTATAGCCTCGCTTTTGCAGAGTGCCCAGCGCTCATGGGGCTCCACCAAATGGTTGGCAATCACCCCAAACACCAGCGGATTGAATGGGAAGCCCACGTGGCTAGCCACAACAGCCATATTAGTGACATAGGCTGGATCGGCTTCGCAGCGAGCTATACCCGCACCCACAATACCGTCGCTTTCACTGAATAGAGCCAACACCGGCACCTTTAACTTGCCACCGCGGTAGGTGTGCGCCACCCAGCGTGCCAATGCGTCCTGATCAACCTCTTCTTCTTTATTGTCGTAGATACGGCCCATCACGTTGTAAAGGGCTGTTCCTCTCGGATCGCCGTAGGGGGTACCCAGCGTTATGACTTGGCGAATCCACTGAGGATAACGGTGGGCCAGTGCCACGGCATAGAGTCCGCCAAGGCTCCAGCCAATCAAGGTTACTTTACGCTCGCTTCGCTCGTATTCGCGCTCTACCCGCTCGGCGATGACATCTTCTGTCAGTGCCCGATGCTCGAGAAAATCATCGATGTTCTCAGAGCGCACTTCGGAAGCATTTCTACCCAACCCCCAAGGCACTGCGTTATAGCCGCGTTGGTTTAGAAACTTACGAAGCTGTGATGTGGAGCCATCAGCCCCCATAAAGCCAGGGATTGTCATAATGGTATGGCCGTCGCCTTTGGGAAGCGACTTGAGCACCGGGCCCAACATGGCCGTGCTGCCGATCTCCATCACTACACGGCCTAGCTCCATAGCGCTATGAAGCAGCTTGGGCGGCCTGATATCCGGCGTATAGGGTTGACTGAATTCCTGCATGTTGTCACTCCGAGCGACTGTTGACCCAACATATTGTGGCACTGATACTGTTGGAATACAGATAAAGGTTCACTAGGTGGTTTAACTAATCATGCTACAATCCCAGCCACAGCCACAATATCAAGATTTTTTGATGCACTACCCATTTTCAGGCCAGCCGTGACCACCCCTAGAGATACCTTATTTGCTGACCCTTTAAGCGACATCAGCCAGTTTGCGTTCGATGAAAATGTCGCTCAAGTCTTCCCAGACATGATCAAGCGGTCGGTACCCGGCTACGCCACTATCGTCAGCATGACGGGCGTCATGGCCGGCAAGTACGCTCAGGATGGCTCTCATTTGTATGATCTGGGCTGCTCGCTGGGCGCCTCTACACTCGCCATGCGCCAGAACGTGACAGCTTCGGGCTGCGAGATCATTAGCGTCGACAACTCCACTGCCATGCTCGAGCGGTGCCGCAGCGTGATTGAAACAGACACTCACGACACGCCGGTAAACGTGCTATGCAGCAATTTGGAAGACGTCCAAATCAACAATGCATCGGTGGTGGTGCTCAACTTTACGCTGCAGTTCATAGCACAGGCCCGGCGCGATGAAGTCATCCAAACCATCTTTAACGGCTTGGTTCCGGGCGGCATCATGGTGCTGTCAGAAAAGGTGATGTTTGAAGACCCTCACCTGGACCAACTCAATATTGAGCTCCACCATCAATTCAAAAGAGCCAACGGCTATAGCGACATGGAGATAGCGGGCAAGCGAAGCGCGCTTGAAAACGTGTTGATACCCGAAACACTCAAGGCGCACAAAACGCGCATAGCAGATGCCGGCTTTCGCAGCTGCGATGTTTGGTTTCAGTGCTTCAACTTCGCTTCACTCGTTGCCATTAAGTAAATGGACTATCAACCTCTTATTGCCCGCTGGCTGGCAGGCGACCTCGCGCAATGGGCCGATCAACTACCAGCACAGCTTGAAACCGGGCTATCAACCCAGCGCTATGGCGATCTACCACGCTGGTTAGACGCGCTGGGCTCGCTTCCGCCCATCACCTGCGACGCAATCACGCTGGATGCCTCGCGAGTTGGCGCATCAACATCCAAACCCATTAGCCATGATCAAGCACTGGCGCTACAAACGGCATTGCAAGGCCTGCACCCCTGGCGCAAAGGCCCGTACGAACTCTTCGGGGTGCACATCGATACCGAATGGCGCTCCGACTGGAAGTGGGACAGAGTACAACCGGCACTGGATTCTCTAACCCACCGCCGCGTATTAGATGTTGGCTGCGGCAGCGGTTACCACAGCTGGCGCATGCTCGGCGACGGCGCAGCTGAAGTGATCGGCATCGACCCTACCCCGCTGTTCATCGTGCAATTCTGGGCACTGCAAACCTACTTGCAGCAATCCAATATCTGGGTGCTGCCTGTCGGCATCGAACACGTGCCTGAAAAATCGCGCGCCTTTGATACCGTTTTCTCCATGGGCATTTTGTATCACCGGCGCTCGCCGATGGATCATCTGCAAGAGCTCAAAGATTGCTTACGGCCCGGCGGCCAGCTGGTACTGGAAACGCTGGTTATCGATGGCGCACTGGGCGATACGCTAGTGCCCGAAGGCCGCTACGCGCGAATGGGCAACGTCTGGTTTTTGCCCAGTTGCGACACGTTGATAAGTTGGCTGCGAAAAATCGGGTTTGTGGATATTGAATTAGTAGATGTCGCGGTAACGACCATCGAAGAGCAACGTTCTACTGACTGGATGACCTTTCACTCTTTGAACGATTTTTTAGACCCTGATGATTCCAGCCTGTCAATAGAAGGGCACCCCGCCCCGATGCGCGCGGTGGTGACTGCGCGGGTTTCGGGGGAATGGGTTCCTAACGAAATACTACAAAGCAGAGAGCTTTAAATTTCCAAACAGCGCTAGTGTAGCGCCTTCTCCATGCGATGCTCCTGAAAAACATACTCAAACACTTCACGATAATTGCGCGCAAAGTGTACGTTAATCCCTTCGCTCAAATAATCGGGCAGCTCCTCGAAATCTCGCCGGTTACCATGCGGTAATATCAGCTCCATAATTTTTGAACGCCGCGCCGCAATCACTTTTTCTCGAATACCACCCACGGGTAGTACCTGCCCGGTTAAGGTTAATTCACCGGTCATCGCCAGCGGCCGCTTTATGCGCTCTTTGCGTGCCAATGAGACTAGCGCCGTTGCCATCGTAATGCCCGCACTAGGCCCGTCTTTGGGCGTAGCGCCCTCAGGTACGTGCAAGTGCACCATGCTCATATCGAAAAAGTCCAGATCACAGCCGTAGTCTTTTAAATGTGCAATCACATAGCTATAGGCAATTTCTGAAGACTCCCGCATCGTCTCGCCCAATCGACCCGTTACTTTAAAGCCACGATTCAAGGTATGGATCAACGATGATTCAATGGCCAGCGTAGCGCCACCCATTGCTGTCCAGGCAAGCCCAGTTGCAACGCCCAATCCGCGCAGTGGCTTGTCTGGCTGGAACGGTGGCTTACCTAAGAGCTCTTCAATATCTTTCTTACCTACGCGCAGCTTTTCTTCTTTTTTGCTTTCCACCAACGTCATAATCGATTTGCGCATTATGCGCGACAGTTGTTTTTCGAGGTTACGGACACCTGCCTCGCGACAATAGGAATCAATCACGTACTTCAGGCCGGCATCATTTATTTTCAACTGGTCTTCAGCAAGCCCATGTCGCTCTAACTGCTTTGGCCAGAGGTGCTTGCGGGCAATCGAGAGCTTTTCCTCTGCCACGTAACCCGAAAGACGCAACGTTTCCATACGATCAAGCAAAGGCCCGGGAATGGTATCAAGCTGATTTGCCGTGCAGATAAACAACACGTTAGATAAATCAATTCGCAGATCGAGATAGTGATCAAGAAACTCGCTGTTCTGTTCGGGGTCAAGCACCTCCAACAGAGCCGAGGCTGGATCGCCTTGAAACGACGCTCCAATTTTGTCGATCTCATCAAGCATGATCACGGGATTAGAAACACCCACTTCTTTCAGCGCCTGCACAAACTTACCCGGCATCGCGCCTATGTAAGTGCGCCTGTGGCCTTTAATTTCAGCTTCATCGCGCATGCCGCCCAAACTGAAGCGGTAGAACTCCCTACCCAGTGCATCGGCAACCGAGCGTCCAATGCTGGTTTTACCGACACCGGGCGGCCCTACCAATAACAAAATCGAACCGGCTATCTCCCCCTTGAATGAGCCAACCGCAAGAAACTCCAAAATACGCGCCTTCACATCTTCAAGGCCTTCGTGATGTTCATTCAGAACTTTGCGCGCATGCTTCAGCTGCAAGTTGTCTTTTGACTGAACCCCCCAGGGAACGGAGGTAGCCCAATCCAGATAATTGCGCGTAACGCCATACTCAGGCGAGCCTGTTTCAAGCATCGAGAGTTTGCGCATCTCTTCATCTAAACGTTTTTCAACGGCAGGCGTTAACGTCATGCCTTCTAAACGTTCCTTGAACATGTCTAGATCAGTGGTGCGATCATCCTTGGTCATTCCCAGTTCTTTCTGGATAATCTTGAGCTGCTCTTTCAAAAAGAATTCGCGTTGCTGATCACTGACTTTTTCGTTCACCTGGCTTGTGATCTGGCCCTGCAACTGCGCAACTTCGCGCTCTTTACGCAGTAAAGCCAGTACCTTCTCAATACGTGATTGCAGGGGTAGCGTATCGAGAATCTCCTGCAGCTTGTCACCGGATGCGGTGGTGAGCGCCGCCGAGAAGTCCGCCAACAGACTGGGCTGGTTCGGGTTAAAGTTTGCCAAATACTGCTTCAGCTCTTCGCTGTACAGCGGGTTCAGTGGCAAAAGCTCTTTGATCTCCTTGATCAGCGCCATGGCATAGGCTTTGATCTCATCGGAATCTTTATCGCCCTGGCTTCGCGGATACTCCACCTGAGCAAGATACGGCGGCTTGTCATTCAACCAGCGTACGACGCGGAAGCGCTTAATCCCCTGAGCCAAAAACTGGCCGGGCTTATCGCCCACGTCGGGCGTGCGGTGGAGGCGCACAACACAGCCGATCTCTGGGAACTTGCGGGTGTCTACTTCCAGCGGCTGGTCGTTATCAACCTGTGCTTTATCCACATATGACAAACCGATAAGGCCATGGCCGGCCTTGCCCACGGCCTGCAGGGTCTCACCCCAATCTCCTGGATTTATGCCTACCGGCTGCACCTGGCCTGGAAAAAATGGCCTATTGGGAATGGGCATGAGGTAGAGCGTGTCGGGCAGAACGTCGTCAGCAACAGCGGGCGTTTGATTCTCATCCTGGGCAATCACTACTTCCACATCTAGCGGCTGATCTTCATCTGTCATGTCGTTGCTGCTCCGTACCTGTCCATTCAATACACAATTTACTGTATATGCGTGCTACGTGGTAATTTTCAAGTATTACCCGCCGCAAACAACACCAACAGTTTAGTTGGCGCTATAATCGCGCGGTCATTTCAACGGGCAACTGCTCAAGCCAGCATTAGGACTGGGAATAGAAATAGGATTAGGGATAGAAAAGTGAACATCGATCAATGCTCTGCCAGCGAACTCGGCGAGTTACTGACTACTGCAGAAGCGCAATATGCCGCTCTACAAAAGAAAGGCCTCACACTGGATCTTACTCGCGGTAAACCCAGCGCGGAGCAAACTGCGCTTTCTGACGCGCTAGACGGCATCCTGAACGACAACTACAAAACCGAAGACGGCACAGATACACGCAACTACGGCGGGCTAGCGGGCATCGCACAGGCTCGACAGCTGTTTGGTGAAGTACTGGGCACCCCGCCCGAAGAGACTTTCGTGGGTGGCAATGCCAGCCTGACTATGATGTACGACACCGTCGATTTCGCATTGACGGTTGGCCTACGCGGCCCGGAGTCTGCCTGGGGAAACGAGGCATCAGTAAAATTTGTCTGCCCAGCGCCTGGATACGACCGCCATTTCGCTATTTGCGAGCACCTTGGCATCGAGATGATCACCGTACCCATGCTCAGTACCGGGCCCGATATGGACGCGGTAGAAACGCTGGTAGCGAATGACTCAGCCATTAAGGGCATGTGGTGCGTACCACGCTTCGCTAACCCCACTGGCTGTGTGTATGACAATGCAACCGTAGAGCGCATCGCCAAATTGGGCAGAACTGCGGCAGAGCATTTTCTCGTGCTATGGGACAACGCCTACGCCGTGCATACGATTGCCGACAACGCACCCAGGCTTGCACCCATTCGCGCGTACTGCGCTGCACACGGCACACTCGATAGCGTGTTTCAATTTGGCTCTACTTCAAAAGTAACCTTTGCCGGTGCCGGGGTTGCTTTCATGGCCAGCAGTGAGGCCAACCTCGCCGCGCTGGAGAAGCACCTCGCCATTCGCACGATTGGCCCAGACAAAGTGAATCAACTGCGCCACGTACGATTACTACCGGATATTGCCGCGGTAAACGCGCACATGGAAAAACACGCGCAACTGATTCGCCCGCGCTTTGAAACTGTACTGAAAACCCTTGAAGCAGAGCTTGCAGGCTCGGGCATGGGCCAATGGCTTGCGCCCTCAGGCGGTTACTTTATCTCCTTCGACACTCGCCCTGGGCTGGCCAAAGAGGTCGTGAGTTTGGCTGCTGACATAGGCGTAAAACTCACGCCCGCGGGCGCCACATTCCCCTATGGGAATGATCCAGACAATTGCAATATTCGATTAGCGCCCACCTTTCCAAGTTTGGAAGAGGTACAGGCTGCTGCGGATGCGTTTGTGGTTTGTGTGAAGCTGGCTTCGGTCAGGTCGAAGATGGCTGGTAAGTAATAATTGAATGTAGATCGGCCGCAAGCGAGCCAGAACGGCGTTGCTGGAAGCTAAACCGGCGCAAGCGAGTGAGTGAGTGAGTGAGTGAGAGCGGCATTGCGTCGAATATCTTAGCCCGCTGAGTAAGCAATGCCGCTCTCACTCGCTTGAACCTGCCGCAGTACGAGCTACTTCAAGTCGGCACTCGACCCTGTGAAGACTAATCTAGCCATTCTTCAGCCCACTGGCTGCGAATAAAATTAACCAAGTCCCACACCGCCTCTTCACTACCAAGCTCACTCAGAAAGCCCGGCATCAGCGTGGCACTACCCACACCCTTGGCGATGGTGTTGTAGAGATCGTATTCATCGGTGCCATAAATAAAAGACTCAGGGTCAGCCAAATCAGGCGCACCGGGCATAGCGTCATCTTCGCCTAGATCATTAAAGCCGAGCTCTTCGGCCAAATCATATTCTGTGCTGTATTCTTCGAGCTCTTGCTCCGCAACCTGGGTGCCATATTCTCTTTCTATCTCCGCAACCAGGTCGGCCATAATTTGGGCGCGCACACTAGCATCATTGGCTTTACCGCCAGGATCTGGCAGCTCTGCCCACCTGCCAGCGCCATCACGGCCGGAGACATTCGCGAATTTTTCTTTCTGCGACGCTTGGCGTTTTGCCTGGGCCTTGTCGATCAAGGCATCGTAATCAATGTCATCCTTAAACGTGTCGGGCTCATACCATTGCTCATCTTCAGGCATCGATTTGGTGCCATGACAGGTTGCACAATGTAAATCGTAGGCCTCGAAGCCATTCGCTATAGAGAGATCATCGGCGGGCACGGGGTTGGCAATTGAGTTAACCGCCGGCAGGATAAGCGCCGCAATAAAAATCAACGGCCTCAAGCGTGAGGGCCGTGCGCTTTTTTTACCCGTTGTGACAAAAACCATAAACACCGCTTTCTACTTACTCTTCGAGGCCTTGCTGCCCTGGTGGAATATTGGACAGCGGAAAATTCGTTATGTTGCTATCAGAATTGCTAACTTCTGACACTTTGGCGCTACCCTCTTTATCCACTTCGTCGATACGCAAAATAGCCTGCATTGGGATATAGCTGCGGCGAACGCCATTAAACTCGCTCTTGAGCTTTTCTTCGCCAGGGTCAACCAGGATGGCGGAGCGCTCGCCAAACACAAATTCTTCAACCTCAATAAAGCCCCACATATCACTTTGGTATATCTGGCGCGCGAACACCTCAAACACCTGGCTGCCATTTTGGAAGATAACTTTGTATACCGACTCGTCGCTCATTAACTTACTCTTTCTGCACTCTGGAGGGCTTTTGCTCGGGCCTTTTTCAGGGGCCGGCAATATTATCACCGTGCCTCGAGAATACCAGACTCTGGCTAGGTTTGGCGTCTGTAAATCTGTATACTTCTCAGCCTCTTTTTCGACATGTTTTCAGGCTCGTTTTCAGACATGGCCAGAACGCGGCAAGCAAACACTTGAGCAAGAAACTCTACATTAAAACGCACGGCTGCCAGATGAATGAGTACGATTCATCCAGGATGCGTGATCTGCTGAATTTAAGCCACGACATGGTCACCACTGACGACCCTGAAGAGGCCGACGTTCTCCTGCTAAATACTTGTTCTATAAGGGAAAAGGCACAAGAGAAGGTATTCCACCAACTGGGCCGCTGGAAGCCACTGAAACAGAAGAACCCCAACCTGATTATTGGCGTTGGCGGCTGCGTGGCAAGCCAGGAAGGCGAAGAAATTGGCCGCCGGGCACCCTTTGTAGATCTCATCTTTGGGCCACAGACTCTGCATCGCTTACCCGAAATGATGGATCAGCGCGGTAGCAATGGCGTTCGTGTCGTAGACGTCAGCTTCCCTGAAATCGAAAAATTTGACCGTCTGCCAGAGCCTGAAGTTGATGGCCCCGCCGCTTTTGTCTCGATTATGGAAGGCTGCTCCAAGTACTGCACATTCTGCGTAGTGCCCTACACGCGAGGCGAAGAAGTATCGCGCCCGCTAGACGACGTGATTGCCGAAATTGCCCACCTGGCAAGCAAGGGCGTGCGTGAAGTGAACCTGCTGGGCCAAAACGTGAATGCCTACAGGGGCCCCGATCATACGGGTGAAATCGTGGATTTCGCCGAGCTGCTGCATTTTGTGGCCCGCATTGAGGGTATCGAAAGAATTCGCTACACCACATCCCACCCGGTTGAATTTTCTGACGCGTTGATAGAAGCGTATGAAACCATTCCGCAGCTGGTTGATCACCTGCACCTGCCGGTTCAAAGCGGCTCTGACAAGATACTCATGGCCATGAAACGCGGGCACACCGCGCTGGAATACAAATCCAAGATCCGCCGCCTGCGCAAAATACGGCCGGACATCAGTATCTCCTCCGATTTCATCATTGGGTTCCCCGGCGAGAGCGAAGATGACTTTGCCGCCACGATGAAGCTTATCGAAGAGATTGGCTTTGATACTTCATTCAGCTTCATTTACAGCGCAAGGCCCGGCACACCAGCGGCAGAGCTTGCCGACAGCACCAGTGAAGACACAAAGAAGCAGCGGCTGAAAATTTTGCAGGCGCGCATTATGCAAAATGCCGCGGCTATCAGCCGCCGCATGGTGGGCACCACACAGCGTGTTTTGGTCACCGGCCAGTCGAAAAAAGACCCCGGCCAGCTGCAGGGTCGCACTGAAAACAACCGTGCCGTTAACTTCTCGTGTACTGATCACACACTAATTGGTCAGTTCGCCCATGTGGAAATTACCGAAGCACTTCCCAACTCTCTGCGCGGGCAACTGATCGACGCCTGAAAAACCCGCGTATGTAAAGTTGACGCAGAGAAAATCCGGTATATCCTTACCCTTAATACACAGGCCGATTGCGGCAAACTGAAAACGACAGGACACCTTGAACAGCGAACCTCCCCCCCAACAGCCGCCATCGCCGGCGGCGCAGCAAAGTCTCACCCTCGAACCTAATGACGCCCGTCACCTGGCCACACTATGCGGCCATCTGGACAGTCATCTTCGGCAAATAGAGCAACGGCTGGGCGTTGCCCTGCGCGCTCGAGGCAATGAGTTTTTGATCGCTGGGCCGTCTGCCAAAGTGCAAACAGCCAGTGATCTGCTGCGCCATCTTTACGCAGAAATTTGTGAGGGCGTTGTCTTAAGCCCAGAGTCGCTGCACCTGCAACTACAACAAGCCGGCTTGGAGACACTGCCGCAGGGCGACAGTGATCTGCCTGTAGAGCCCATAAAGATCATTCGTACCAAGCGTGCCAGTATCAAGCCACGTGGCAAGAACCAGCTTGGCTACGTAGACATGATTAAAGAACAGGATATTAACTTTGGCGTTGGCCCTGCCGGCACCGGCAAAACCTACCTCGCCGTTGCCTGTGCAGTTGAAGCGTTGTTAGAAGAGCGTGTCAGGCGCATTTTGCTCGTGCGCCCTGCGGTAGAAGCAGGCGAAAAGCTGGGCTTTCTGCCTGGCGATCTCAGCCAAAAAATTGACCCCTACCTGCGGCCGCTGTACGACGCCCTCTACGAAATGCTCGGGTTCGAAACCGTCAACAAGTACATTGAGCGCAATATTATCGAGGTTGCACCGCTGGCATTCATGCGCGGCCGCACGCTTAACAATGCCTTTATCATTTTGGACGAAGCGCAAAACACCACGCGTGAGCAAATGAAAATGTTCTTAACGCGCATTGGCTTTGGCTCCACTGCCGTGATTACTGGCGATGCAACACAGATAGATTTGCCGCGCGGGTCACATTCGGGCCTCACCCATGTGACACAAATACTCGATGGAGTAGAAGGCATCGGTTTCACTTACTTTGGCAACAAAGATGTTGTGCGCCACCCACTGGTGCAACGCATTGTGCAGGCGTATGACAATGCGGAAGACAACACCACCGCACTAGACAAACGCAACCCGTGAACGTTCACGTCGATATTCAATCGGCCAGTTGTGAACCCGTTCCTGAAGAGGAAGACATACGGCGCTGGATATCTGCAGCGCTTGAATCTCCGCATCAAAAAAACACATTACCCAACCTTAACAACACAGCGGCTACGCCTGTGGAGTTAAGCGTGCGCGTCGTTGATACCGCAGAAATGTCTGCGCTTAACCAAACCTATCGCGGCAAAAGTGGCCCTACCAACGTGTTGTCTTTTCCCGCTGACTTACCCGACGATATTGCAGTGCCGCTGCTGGGCGACATTGTTATCTGCGCGCCCGTAGTACGCGAGGAAGCGCAGCAGCAAGCCAAACCGTTAGACGCGCACTGGGCCCACATGACGGTGCACGGAACGCTGCATCTGCTGGGCTACGATCATATCGAGGAACACGAAGCGACTCACATGGAGACGCTAGAAACCACCATACTCGACACGCTTAATTACGCCAGCCCCTATGAAGAGGCGCTGGCTGGAGGCAACACTGCTCATGACTGAAGAACGCGCATCCGAAGCGGAAGACCGCTCCTGGATCGACAAAATCGCGCTCATGTTTTCCACTGAACCCCGCAACCGCGGAGATCTCGAAGACATTCTCGAAGTTGCCGCCGACAACGAGGTTATTGATAACGACGCGCGCAGCATCATGGAAGGTGCGATGCAGGTGAGCGACATGCAGGCGCGTGACATTATGATTCCGCGCTCGCAGATGACGGTTGTTAAAGCAGATGCCACACTCGAAGAATTGCTACCGCAAATCATCAAGGCCGCGCACTCACGCTATCCTGTCATCGACGACAGCCCCGACGATATTCTCGGCATTCTGTTGGCCAAAGATTTACTACCACAAATTTTAAACAAAGAACTCGATAGCTTCACGATTCGCGATTTGCTTCGCCCCACGATGGTTGTCCCAGAAAGCAAACGCTTGAACGTGCTGTTGCGCGAGTTTCGCGAAAACCGCAATCACATGGCCATCGTCATTGATGAGTACGGTGGCGTTGCCGGCCTCGTCACCATCGAAGACGTTCTCGAAGAAATTGTCGGTGAAATTGAAGACGAAACCGATACGCAGGGCGACCGCAACATACGCCAGCTGGGTGCCGATGATTACCTCGTTAAAGCGCTCACGCCCATCAACGAATTCAATAGCTATTTTGAATGTGACTTTAGCGATGAAGAGTTCGACACTATTGGTGGCTTAGTCATTCATGGCTTTGGGCATATGCCCGTGCGCAATGAAATGACCAAGATCGAACAGTACGAGTTTAAAGTGATCAACGCAGATCAGCGCAAGATATTCAGTATGCGCGTGCGCAAGCTGCGCTCCTAAATTGCGTTGATAACGCGTTAGTATGCAAACCGAGTCGCCGCTAAACCCCTGGGTGGTACTGCTACTGGCGCCTTTGGCGGGCGCAATGGTCACGCTTTCACTGGCACCCTTCGATCTCTGGCCCCTAGGGATACTCAGCTGCGCGCTTTACGCTTATCTGTTGTGCACCTGCTCAACACGGCAAGGTATGTGGCGTGGCTGGCTGTTCGGCGTCGGCATGTTCGGCAGCGGCATTTCCTGGGTTTACGTCAGCATCTCGGTTCACGGCAACGCCAGTCTTCCTCTAGCCATCACGCTCACCGCTGTATTTTGTGCGGCATTGGCGTTGCTACATTCATTATTTGCCTGGTGCTATGTGCGATTTGTGCGAGCGCTCCCCGGCGGTATGCTCATAGGCTTCCCCGCACTCTGGGTGCTGGGCGAGTGGCTGAGGGATTGGTTGCTAACCGGCTTTCCATGGTTGTATTTGGGTTATGCGCACGTCGACACATGGATATCCGGTTGGGCGCCCATCACCGGCGTCTTTGGCCTTTCTTTCATTTGCGCCATTACCGGCACCTGCCTCTTTCTGGCATGGCGTAGCCGCCAGGTAGCCACCTGGGCATTTTACTCAGTCATCATTGTGACCTTATGGGGCGGCGGCGCCATTCTTGCGCCCATCCAATGGGTAGCGCGCGCCAGTGAAGAGCCGCTGACCGTCGCATTAGTGCAGCCCAACGTGCCGCAAGAACACAAGTGGGACCCAAAATGGTACCGCCCTATTTTGCGCCAGCTCCGCGAGGCTACCGAACCCGCGCTGGATGCCGACATCGTTGTGTGGCCAGAATCTTCAGTACCCAATTACCTGCAGCGTGCGCAAGGTTTTCTGGGGCCGATGGCCGATGCCGCAAAACGCAGTGAAACAACTATCATTGCGGGCATTCCCTATCGCGATGAAGGCGAGGCAAAGTACTACAACGGCATTACTGCTATTGGCTATGGCGAGGGGGTTTACCTCAAGCAGCGCTTAGTACCGTTTGGCGAATACGTACCGCTTGAGAGCACACTGCGCGGCTTGATCGAATTTTTCGATCTGCCCATGTCGGCGTTTTCATCGGGGCCCGCTAACCAAGCGCCATTGAAAGCGGGCGCCTACCGCATCTCGCCGTTCATCTGCTACGAAATTGTCTACAGCGATTTAGTGGCCAAATCAGCTCGCGACACCGATCTCATTGTCACCATTAGCAACGACACATGGTTTGGCCGTTCCCACGGCCCACTACAGCATCTGCAGATGGCGCAGATGCGCGCGCGGGAAAACGGCCGCTATGTGATTCGAGCTACCAATAACGGTGTTTCTGCGATTATTGATGAACGTGGGCAGATTTTGGCGCGCACGGATCAATTTGTGGATACCGTGCTCACCGGTAAAGCAGAGGCCATGCTGGGTAACACGCCGTTTGGTACCTTTGGCACGCTCCCGGTGATTGCGGGCAGCGCGGGCACTCTGGTGCTCATGGCGCTGATGTATCTTGGTTTTTGGCGGGAGAAGGATTGAGCGTAACGCAGTGGTAGCTCGGCAGTGTGCCTCTGGCTGACATTAGGCCGCGTTTAAGCTCGCCCTCGCCTTCGGGGCTTTCTGCGAGCACTGTTCGAATCCCAGTTTTTTGCGCAGCAAAAAATGGTTGAGTTGCGCAGCAGCCGAAGGTGAGGGCGACCTTGCGGCCGTCAGCCAGAGGAACTCTGCCGAGCTACCACTGCGGTGCGCGCGAACATCGCGAGTAACCCCATTTACTGCTAGACTCTCGCCTCTTTCGTGGGCAATTTTTAGCCATGTACCGAGTTCAAACGCGAAACACAGATCAACCCAAACCAAACAACCAAAAGGAAGCTACTAGCAAGCCGTAATGGACGAGCACTATAAACCGCAGGCCCTGGAACATTCTGCCCAGGAACACTGGCAAAGCAACAACAGCTTTGCCGTAAAAGAGGACGACTCACGCGAGAAGTTCTACTGCCTAGCTATGTTCCCCTACCCCAGCGGCAAGCTACACATGGGCCACGTTCGCAACTACACCATTGCCGACGTGATTGCCCGCTACCAACGCATGCAGGGCAAAAACGTACTGCAGCCCATGGGCTGGGATGCCTTCGGCCTGCCCGCCGAAAATGCGGCTATCAAGCACAATGTGCCACCCGCCGAATGGACGGCGCAAAACATCGATGACATGCGTTCACAGCTCAAGCAGCTTGGCTTTGCCTACGACTGGGATCGTGAGCTTGCTACCTGTGACCCTGATTACTATCGCTGGGAGCAGTGGTTTTTTACGCGTTTGTTCAAAAAGGGCCTTGCCTACAAAAAACAGGCCGAGGTGAACTGGTGTGAAACAGATCAAACCGTACTTGCCAACGAGCAGGTAGTCGATGGCTGTTGCTGGCGCTGCGACAACCCTGTACAGCGGCGCGAAATCGATCAGTGGTTTTTCAAAATCACCGAGTACGCCGACCAACTGTTGAATGATCTCGACACTCTCGACCAGTGGCCAGAACAAGTGCGCACTATGCAGCGCAATTGGATAGGCCGCTCCGAAGGCGTCGATCTTGATTTTGGCTTAGCCGATGGCACTGCGCTTAGCGTGTACACCACACGCCCCGATACACTGCTAGGCGTTACTTATGTAGCCGTTGCGCCGCAACACCCCGTTGCCTTACAGGCAGCAGCCGACAACGCTGAGCTTGCAGCCTTCATCGAAGCGCAGTCCAACGTAAAAGTGGCCGAAGCCGACATGGCCACTATGGAAAAGTTGGGCATGGCCACCGGCATGACGGCAACGCACCCACTCACCGGCAAAGCAGTACCTATCTGGGTCGCCAACTTTGTACTGATGAGTTATGGCTCAGGTGCCGTGATGTCTGTGCCCGGCCACGACCAGCGTGATTGGGAGTTTGCCACCAAATACGGCTTACCCATCGAACAGGTTATCGCGCCAGCAGGCGATGAAGCCTGCGATCTTGCAAGCGCCGCCTTCACAGAAAAAGGCAACCTGGTGAATTCGGGTGAATACGACGGCATGGACTTTGGCACAGCGTTCAACGCCATCGCCGATCGCTTAACCAGCGAAGAAAAAGGCAAGCGCGCAGTGAATTACCGCCTGCGTGATTGGGGCGTATCGCGCCAGCGCTACTGGGGCGCACCGATTCCTATTATCAACTGTGGCGATTGCGGTGCAGTGCCTGTGCCCGATGAAGACTTGCCAGTCGTTCTGCCCACCAATGTGCAGTTTGATGGCGTTGCATCGCCTATAAAAAGTATGGCGTCGTTTACCGACGTACCCTGTCCTACCTGCGGCAAGCCGGCCAAACGCGAAACAGACACCTTCGACACCTTCATGGAATCTTCGTGGTATTACGCACGCTACTGTAGCGCCAACAACAACGAGGCTATGCTCGATGGTGAAGCGAATTACTGGGCGCCAGTAGACCAGTACGTAGGCGGCATTGAACACGCCATTCTGCACTTACTGTACTCGCGCTTCTTCCACAAGCTCATGCGCGATGAAGGCCTGGTAAATTCCGACGAACCGTTTAAGCGTTTGTTAACACAGGGCATGGTGCTTAAAGACGGCGCCAAAATGTCCAAGTCTAAGGGCAACACGGTTGACCCTCAGTCACTGATCGACCGCTTTGGTGCCGACACCGTGCGCCTGTTCAGCATGTTTGCAGCGCCACCAGATCAGTCACTGGAGTGGTCTGATTCTGGCGTAGAAGGCGCCAACCGTTTCCTGAAGCGATTGTGGAAGCTCGCACAAAAACATTGCGAGCTGGGCGATGTGCCTGCGCTTGATACAGCTGCGCTTAACGATCAACAGAAAAGTGCCCGCCGCAAAACCCACGAAACCATCGGCAAGGTTGATGACGATTATGGCCGCCGGCAAACCTTTAACACTGCTGTAGCGGCAGTGATGGAGTTGTGCAACGAACTGGGCAAACTCGATGACAGTGAGCCACAAAGCCGCGCAGTAATTGCGGAAGGTTTGCGCGCCGCTGTATTAATGCTTAATCCAATTGTGCCTCATGTATGCCACAACCTCTGGCCGCTGATAGGCGGCGAAGGCGACGTACTGGATGCTCCATGGCCGCACGTTGACGAAAGCGCATTAACGCGCGACAGCATTGAAATGGTGGTGCAGGTGAACGGTAAGGTGCGCGCCAAAATGGAAGTAGCACCCGACGTCACCAAAGAGGCCGCTGAAGCTGCGGCACTCGAGCAAGACAATGTGCAGCGTTTTCTCGAAGATGCCACTGTGCGTAAAGTGATTGTCGTGCCGGGCAAATTGGTTAATATCGTTGCGAACTAAATCGTTGCGCACTCACGGGAAAAACAGAATGCTTATGCCGCAAACATTATTCAAAACCTGCGCCGTGTTAGCCATCACCCTACTCCTTAGCGCCTGCGGTTTTCAGCTGCGCGGCACCGGCGACTTCAGCAAGCTGCTACCCGAAGATTGGAAAAGTCTTTCGCTTAACAGCGCCAATGGCAATAGCGAGTTCAGCCGCGAGATTGAATCCCGCTTTGCTGCCAACGGTGTGCAGTGGGGTGAACGTGGCGAGACAAACTTCACGTTGATGGTACAGGCCGAAAAATTTGAGCAAGACAATTTGTCTCTCAGCTCAGAAGCGCGCGCCGCCGAATACGAACTCACCATGAGCACAAAGTTCACCGTGCTGGATGCAAACAACCAAGTGGCGATGGAAGAAACCAGGGTCGGCGTTGTAAAGCAGATGGAGAACGACCCGCGTAACGTAGTGGGCAAGGAAGAAGAGATTCGCCTGTTAAGGCGCGAAATGCGCACCGAACTTGCGCAGCAGATTTTGCGCCGCATGAGCTTTTACGCATCACGCACGCAAGCGCCAGACGAAGCCTTAGCGCCCACTGGTTCTGAAGCACCTACCGCGCCCTAATGCGCGTCTATCCCGAAAAACTCTCCGGCCAGCTGCAACAACAACTTCTGCCTGTCTATCTGGTGAGCGGCGAGGAGCCGCTGCTAATCCAAGAATGCTGCGACGCTGTTCGCAAAGCAGCCCGCGAGCAAGGCTGCAATGAGCGCGAAGTGATCGACGCCGGCGTTAACAAATTCAACTGGGACGAGTTGTTACACAGTAGCAACAGCATGTCATTATTTGCCGAACGCAAACTCATTGAGTTGCGCATACCCAACGGCAAACCAGGTGCAGAAGGCAGCAAAGTGTTGTGTGAATATCTGGACACCTCCAGTGGTGAAGATGTCCTATTAATTGTTGCCGGCAAAATCGACAAACAATCCACCAACAGCAAGTGGTACAAAGCCATCGACAAGGCCGGCGCCACCGTACAAGTTTGGCCGGTTGATGCAAACAGTCTACCTAAGTGGCTAGAACAGCGTGTACGCGCAGCCGGCATGAAGATTGATCGCGATGCACTGCAACTGCTATGCGAGCGCGTGGAAGGCAATTTACTCGCCGCCGTTCAGGAAGTCGAAAAACTCAAACTACTGGCAAGTGATGGCCACATTACGCCAGACACTGTGACCGCCTCTGTTTCAAACAATGCGCGCTACAACGTTTTCGCAATGACAGACAGCGCACTCAATGGCGACGCCACCGGCAGCCTGCGAATGTTGCATGGCCTGCGCAGCGAAGGCACAGAAGCACCCGCCGTACTGTGGGCACTGGCGCGCGAAGTGCGCACGCTATATGCCGCAAAGCAGCAGTGTGACCAGGGCCAGAACCCACAACAGGCACTGAGCGCGCAACGCGTTTGGAACAGCCGCATGTCGTTAATGCAATCTGCACTGGCCAGACACGACAGCCATTCGCTTTCACAGCTGGTGGAGTTTCTTTGCGAGGTTGATGGCAGTATCAAGGGCTTTGCTGGGGGTAAACCCTGGGATCATTTGGAAACAGTGATTGCCCGGATTTGTCGGCTGCCTGTTGCTTAGAGCACTTTGTTTTCCAGCCATTCGAACTTCTGAACTTCTGAACTTAAGTTATTAGTAAATTACCGCGTCAGAAGGTCAGTGCCCCCTAGGCTGACGGCCGCAAGCTCGCCATGCCCTTCGGC
>JBGCFE010000089.1:0-77743 GCA_045106775.1 Halioglobus sp. | reverse complement strand
TGGATAACCTTCCTTTCTCGCAGGCTTGTGAAAACAACAAGTCTTACATCCTCGAAAAGCTCGGTCCTTTCTTTCAAGGCTGTAGTCAGGTGTTGGAGGTAGCTAGCGGCACCGGGCAGCACGCAACTTTTTTTGCGCAGGTGTTGCCTTGGTTACAGTGGCAGCCAACAGAGTTAGAAGGCAATCTGCCGTTTTTATTACCCAGGTGTTTATCCTATGAAGGCGACAATCTGTTGCCGCCCATAGCCCTTGATGTCAGAGACACTCAGTGGCCTATGGAGACAACGCAGGCAATATTTACTGCCAATAGTTTGCACATAATGCCGATGGAGGCAGTGGAGGCTTTTTTTGCAGCGCTGGCCAGTGATGGCTTCGCTGAAACTAAACTTGCGGTCTACGGCCCCTTCAATTACGAGGGTCAATATACGAGTGAAAGTAACCAGCGTTTTGATGAGTGGCTGGCGCAGCAAAGTCCGGACAGTGCTATTCGTGATTTTGAAGTAGTTAATGCTTTGTCTTCGGGTGCAGGCTTTCAGCTCGTTGATGACATCGCCATGCCTGCAAACAACCGGTTCGTATGTTGGCAAAGAGGGTAGTGCGTTATTTTTTGAAGGGTAAAAGGGTTGCAGCAGACTCCTGATAGGCCGTATTGTGCTGGGCCTCTCGACGCGTGAAATCACCTACAGCCGCAGATAATTGAGGGTCTGCAATCCAGTGGTTAGACCAGGTTGCGATAGGTTTAAAACCGCGCTGAATTTTATGCTCACCCTGCGCGCCCGGGTCAAACCGCTTAAGGCCATTGGCGATGCAGTATTCGATACCCTGATAGTAGCAGGCTTCAAAATGTAGGCAGTCGTACTCGCGTTCACACCCCCAATAGCGGCCATAGAGTGTATCGTCGGACCGAAAGTATAGTGCACCCGCCACAGCACGCTCATCCTTGTAGGCCAGCACCATAATGACTGATTGACCCATGGCTGCGGCTGTCTCCAAAAAAAACGCCTGCGTTAAATACCCGCCGTGACCGCTACGTTTACCATATGTCATTTGATAAAAATGGTAGAACTGCTCCCAGTGCCGGGGTTCGAGCTCTTCTCCCGTCATTGTTTTGAGTGTTAGGCCCTGTTCTTCTACTCGCCGCCGTTCACGCTTGAGCGACTTTCGTTTTCGGCTATTGAAGGTACCCAAAAAATCATCAAAGGTGGAGAAGCCCTCATTGAACCAGTGAAATTGTGTCGCTTCACGACGGGGTAGCCCTTGCTCTAGTAGCCGTTCGCTGACGTTTTGTTTCGGAAAGAGTAAATGCCAGGAAGAAAGCCCGCGCTCAGTGGCAAACGTTTGAATGGCCTGTAGTGCTGCCTGCCACATTGCTTCTTCGTCATGCCCAGCCGCGCAGCAAAGCCGTGGGCCAGTTGCCGGCGTGAAAGGAATCGCTGTTAGCAGTTTGGGATAGTATTCTAGGCCGCTCTGGCGCCACGCGTCTGCCCACGACCAGTCAAAAACGTACTCGCCATAAGAGTGTGACTTTAAATAGAGTGGCATCACCGCAGCAATAGCGCGTTCGGTGCGTAAAACTAAATGACAGGGCTGCCAACCGGTTTCTGCTGTAGTGCATTGTGTTGTTTCCAGGCCCAATAAAAACTGGTGGCGAAGAAATGGGTAACGTGTGTCAGCTGCTGCATCCCACTCTGACGCACTTATAGCATTCAGGCTGGTAAGAAATTCGGCTTCCAGAGAGTCTGTTGAAACTGAAGTCACGTTGCCTCTTTTTTTTATCCCGGCGAAGTCGTTAGTATGAAATGCATAGCGACGCCGGCGAACAGTGTAGCGCCTACCCAGTTGTTATGCAGAAAAGCGGCGAAGCAGCGTTGCGGGTCGCGCTGACGAATAAGGAAGTGTTGATAGACAAACATGAAAGCAACAATACTTAATGCAACAGTGTACGGTAGCCCCAGGCCAAATGCGTTACCCATGAAATACCAAATAAACAGCGTTGTTGCCTGAAGCACTCCAACGATCAAAACATCGTGCTGGCCAAATAAGATGGCGCTCGATTTAACCCCAATGGTTAAGTCATCTTCTCTATCTACCATGGCATACATTGTGTCGTAGGCCACCGTCCAAACAAGGTTGCCGAAGTAGAGTAACCACAGCTGTGGGGGCAATTCGCCAAGTTGCGCCGCAAATGCCATAGGAATTCCCCAAGAAAATGCTGCTCCTAATACGACCTGAGGTAGGTGCGTATAACGTTTCATAAACGGGTAAGTGGCCGCGAGAGCGACGGCAACAAACGATAAGCCGATGGTTAGCGGGTTAGTTAGTAACACTAAAGCAAATGCCGTGAGCATTAGAGCGATAAAGACAGCAATAGCTTCACGCACAGTCACCGCTCCGGTGACAAGAGGCCTTTGCGCTGTGCGGGCTACATCGCCGTCAAACTTGCGGTCAGCTAGATCATTCACCACACAGCCCGCAGAGCGCGTAAGAAACGTCCCTATGCCAAAGATAAGCAGTAATTTGAGATCAGGTACTCCAGCTGCTGCTAGCCAAAGCGCGACCATTGTTGGCCAGAGCAGAAGCAAAGTGCCAATGGGTTTATCAAAACGCATAAGCTGAAGCAGCCCTGCGGCGCGGGAGCGGTTAATCATGGCGGAGCTTGTGAGGCCAAAAGATCGTGGTCGAGTGGGTGGTAGCTTACGCGGTTGTGCGCGTAATTGCAGTGTCCACTCGGCCCCGTTGTGCGCGGTGAACTGGCAGCACAGCCGGCCATGGTCGGAACTTGTCTAAAAAGACTTCGCTAACCAGCAGCCGGTTACCGCCGATATCAAAGCGAGACCTGCGTCCCCACGCCGGCGCATTTTGATGGAGAGCATCGGGTATGTACTGGCTAGTGCCCTCTATTAAGCTGAGTTCAAAGGGACTTCTGTGCATACCGGGGTGGCTAAATAGGATAGCGCCCAGTGATTTGTTCTGTAGCCGGCGTAGATGGCCCAGGCTGCCGCTTAAACTGGCGATCGGGAACACACTTCGAGCGAACACGACGACCTCTGGCCCAAGGGAGAGGGTAACTTCGCGGATGATAGCCGTGTGCCGCTCAGGCAGCGCCAGAAGCGATCGCTCTGAAGGTAAGGGCACTGCCCAATGCTGCGACAGGCGATTAACGTTAAAAGGCCCTTGGCCTAAGCCAATGAGCCGATGGGTTAATGAGCCGTCATCGGTTAACCACCTTCTAGTCTGGGCAGGTAGGCTTTTGCTGGTATAGCGCTGCAGCGGCGCCCACCTTGGTTCGGCGCGAATTTTCCTGCCTTGGGGCTGTAAAGTAGCCAGATAGATGGGAGACACCAGAGCACGTATCTGTCGTGAAAGGAGAGGCGAGGATGCGCCATACAATGATGCCATGCAAGCAGATATCTGCGGTTTCGCGGGCGTTTTCAGGCACAGAAAACGCTTGCACAATTATCGTACAACTTTATAGTGTTGCGTCTCGAAATTTGTCTGCGATTGGCTTTGGCTGCAGACAAAATATCAATGGAAAACAAGTAATTAAGAGCGAGTAGCGGTATGAGTAAGTGGGAATGTATTGTCTGCGGTCTGGTCTATGATGAGAAAGAAGGCTGGCCAGATGACGGGATAGCCCCGGGCACCAAATGGGAAGACGTGCCAGAAGACTGGTTGTGCCCTGATTGTGGTGTCGGCAAAGAAGATTTTGAGCTTATTGAAGAAGCCGCAGTGGATGATGCGCCTGAGGGTGAGGCGGCGAGCGCCGGCTCGGAGAGCTCGCCGGTAGTGATTTTGGGCACAGGCCTGGCAGGCTACGGGCTCGCAAAAGAGTTTCGTAAGCATGATGCAGAAACACCGCTGCTACTCATTACTGCGGATGATGGCCGAGCCTATTCAAAGCCGATGCTATCTACGGGTTACACCAGAGATCAAGATGCAGATGCTTTGACGCAGTCTGATGCCGTGTCTATGGCTGCTACCCTCAATGCCACCGTGAAGACCATGACGACGGTAGAGAGCATAGATACTCAGGCGCAGCAGATTAAAGTGAGCGGCTCGGAGGGGGCTGTGCACTACAGTAAGTTAGTGCTCGCACTCGGTGCAGACGTTATACGGCCTCCTATCGAAGGTGATGGTCTTGATTTCGTGTACTCCGTGAATGACCTGATGGACTACCACAATTTCCGTACCGCGGTTGCCGAGAACAACGTCAAAAAAGTGTGCATTATCGGTGGAGGCCTGATTGGCTGTGAGTACACCAATGATCTGCTTAATGGCGGTTTTGAGGTTGAAGCGGTCGATCCCCTGGGCTATTGCCTGCCGACACTGTTGCCAGAACCTGCGGGCAAGGCCGTGCAGGCCGCATTGGAAGAAAAAGGCGCACGTTTTCATTTTGGCCCGCTCGTGACAGCAGTGAATAAAGCGCAAAACGGCGTTGAAGTTAGCCTCAATAATGGCGAGAAGATCGCGGCGGATATTGTGGTCTCTGCGGTGGGTGTGAGGCCTCGTGTTGATCTAGCACAAGCCTGCGGCCTGAATACGAATCGCGGTATTGTGACGGACCGCTTCTTACAAACGAGCGCGCCTAATGTCTATGCAATGGGAGATTGCGCAGAGGTCGATGGTAACGTGCTGGTGTATGTGGCGCCGTTAATGGCCTCTGCCAAAGCGCTGGGCAAAACGCTCGCGGGCGAACAGACACAGGTGGTTTATCCTGCGATGCCGGTAACGATCAAAACACCTGCTTGTCCTGTAGTGGTTGCCCCACCGGCCGCAGGTGCGCAAGGTGAGTGGAGCATAGACGTAGACGGCAGTAATGTGGCGGCGCTGTTTCGCAATGCTGCTGGTGACCTACTGGGTTTTGCGCTTACCGGCGAGGCTACTAAGCAAAAAATGGCGTTGCAGAAAGAGCTCCCTCCCATTATGGCCTAGTGCTCTTTATGCCAATCTCCTGGAGAAAGCGAAGCAGTTAACTGCTTCGCTTTTTTTCTGCCCGATCAAAGCCTTTCTTAAACCTTTGCGAATTGCTCAGAAGACCCCGTCCAGCGCTTGATGACTTTATCGATGTTCTCGGGGGTTTTGGCTCTCACAGCGTTTGCTATTTGTTTTACGTCATCTAGCAGGTGTTCATGCTCCGGTAACTGGGCAATACGAAAATCCATTAAGCCAGTTTGCTTTGTTCCGAGCACTTCGCCGGGGCCGCGCAGCTCCAAGTCTCGTTCTGCAATATAAAACCCATCGTTACTCTCTCTTAAGGCGGTTAGTCTGGCTTTTGAATTCGCCGATAGAGGGTTTTGGTAGAGTAAAACACAGTGGCTGGCCTGTGAGCCCCTGCCGACGCGGCCCCTCAGCTGATGGAGTTGCGCCAGGCCAAGACGCTCAGGGTTTTCGATAATCATCAAACTGGCATTGGGAACATCAACGCCGACTTCAATCACCGTGGTCGCAACAAGCAATGCTATCTCTCCCGCTTTAAAAGAGGCCATCACCGCGTCCTTTTCTGCGGGTTTTAATCGCCCGTGTATCAAGCCAATGGCGAGGCCGGGCAGGGCATCATGCAGTTCTTGCGCCGTGACCTCAGCTGCTTGGGCCTGCAGCGCATCACTTTCTTCGATCAACGTGCATACCCAATAGGCCTGGCGCCCGTCAGCACAGGCGGCGGCAACTCGTTCGATAATTTGATCGCGCCGCATACTGTCGATGAGCACCGTGCTGACCGGTTGGCGGCCCGGCGGCAGTTCGTCAATGATTGAACAATCAAGATCAGCGTAGGCCACCATAGATAACGTGCGCGGTATGGGCGTCGCTGTCATGACCAGCTGATGAGCGCGGCCCGCCGCTGGGTCGCTCTTCTGGGTCAGTGCTAAACGTTGATGGACTCCAAACCGGTGTTGCTCGTCGACAATAACCAAGCCTAGGTTGCCAAACGCTACATCGTCTTGAAACAGTGCATGTGTACCGATAACAAGCTGGGCACTACCACTGGCAATATTTTGCAGCGCTGCGGTTCGTTTGGTGCCCTTGGTACGCCCGCTTAACCATTCCATCTGTACGTTTAGCTTTCCTGTCAATGGGGAAAACCAATCGCCAAAACTACGCCAGTGCTGTTCGGCTAAAATTTCCGTAGGCGCCATAAGTGCTACTTGAAACCCCGATGCAATGGCCTGTAGCGCCGCCGCTGCTGCTACCAGTGTCTTTCCCGACCCTACATCGCCCTGTACGAGCCGAAGCATAGGGAGCGCTTGCGACATATCCGCCTCTATTTCCTGTATGACGCGGTGCTGCGCGCCCGTCGGTGTAAACGGAAGGTGCGAAAAAAATGACTCCAATGCTGCTGTTTGCGGTGGCATTGCTGGCGCACCGTCTTGCTGGAGACGAAGCCGCAATCTGTGTAGTGATAAGTCGTGCGCCACCAATTCTTCAAGGGCTAAACGAAGTTGCGCAGGATGTTTGCCCTCGCGGAGTAAATCGACCTGCGCCTCTGGCGGAGGTGCGTGCAAATATTGAAGTGCCTCACTCAGCTCAAACGGGAATGCGGTAACAGGCGGCAAAAGATCGGCGGCGGTATCGCTTTTCAGGTAACCCACGGCTTGCGCGCACAGATTGCGCCATTGGTTTTGCCCGATGCCTGCGGTTGTCGGATACACTGGGGTGAGCGTTTCCGCCACAGCCTCTTCACCTTCCTCAAGCCTTGAGTACTCGGGATGGTACATTTCAAGGCCATTGGCTCCGCGCCTGACTTGACCGAAACAGCGAAGCCGAGTGCCAGTGCTCAAGCCGTTTTTTTGCGCCGCCGAAAAATGGAAAAAGCGCAGTGTAATGGTGCCGGACCCATCTTGAATGCGCGCGACCAGCGAGCGCCTGCGGCCGAATACAATGTCTGCGGCCCGCACTTCGCCTTCGAGAACTACATCGTCACCGTCGCGGGCAGCGGCAATTGGTGTAACGCGCGTTCTGTCCTGATAGCGCAGCGGAAGGTGAAACAAAAGATCTTCGATGTTTACGACGCCATAATCGGCAAGCTTGGTCGCTAATTTTGGGCCTACCCCGCGCAGCTCTTTGACGGAAATTTTTGCAATGTCCTGCATGACAAGCTAAGCGTTGCGCATGGCATCGATGAGAATATCGATTGCCTCGGGCCGTGGGTAGCTCGCCCGCCAGGCTAGCGCAATTGTTCTCTTAGGGGCCGGGTCAATAAAGGGTCGCACTGCGAGTGAGCGCTCACCATAAGTGACAACGTCAGCAGCCGTTTTAGGTAAGACGGTAATTCCCAGGCCGCTTGCTACCATGTGCTTAAGGGTTTCGAGTGAGCTGCCTTCGACAACCGCATGGCCCTGTGCATAATCACTGCGAATAGCCTGCTGCAGGCCAGGGCATGCTTCTAGCACCTGGTCGCGAAAGCAATGCCCTTCGCCCAATAGAAGCACGCGGTGTTCAGCGACGGCGACGGGGTCCACTTCATCTTTCTCTGCTAGCGGGTGGTCTTCGGCCATGAGAACGACAAAGGTCTCGTCGTATATTTCTCTACAAACAACGTCCGGTTCAGTGAAGGGAAGCGCAACGAAAATGGCGTCTAACTCACCGCTGGAGAGCTTCACACGCAGGCTTGCTGTATAGCTCTCCTCGATAAACAGCGGCATGGTGGGTGCAGCCTGCTGCAAGTTGCTCACTAGTCGCGGGAAAAGATAGGGGCCAACTGTGTAGATGGCGCCGACGCTGAGCATCGACCCTAGCGGGTCTTTGCCTAATTCGGCCATAGTGACCAGGTTTTTGGTTTCCTGTATGACTGTTTTGGCCTGCTCTACGATACGCTCACCCGTGGGAGTTACCGTGACTTTTTGTCGTGAACGTTCAAAGAGGCTGATGCCTAGCTCGCCTTCGAGCTTCTTTATCGCGATACTCAGGGTCGGTTGGCTAACATTGCATTGTTCAGCCGCCTTGCGAAAATGGCCGGTGTCTGCGAGGGCAACCAGATAGCGTAGTTCTGTCAGCGTCATGTATCGCTTTGCTCCAGTATGATCAGGGCTGTTGTAAACAGTGTAACCAGTGTGAGATTAACTTATGAAGAGCAGTTCTGTCCTTATTGTTGGCTGTGGCGATCTAGGAAATCGCACTGCCGGTGCATTGCTGGAGAAAAACTGGCAAGTAACCGGCGTTCGCCGCACGCTGGATAGGCTGGCGAAAGGGGTCGAGGGTATTCAAGCCGATTACACGGAGCAGGGCAGTTTGGATTTTTCCCAAAACCTTGAACCTGACTTTGTACTGGCAATCTTCAATCCGTTTGACCGTTCGGAAGCGGGCTATATCAAAGGTTTCAAAGTGGCGATGGAAAATCTGCTAAGCGGCCTGGGTGAACACAAACCTCGTCACATCGTTATGTCCAGTAGCACGCGGGTGTTTGCAGAATGCGAGGGAGGCTATGTTGATGAAGATAGCGCTCTATCTACTGATGACCCTTGGGCGCAAGCAATCATAGCCGCCGAGCGGCTGTTGCTGGGTTCGGGGCATAACGCTTCCATCGTTCGCTTTGCCGGCATTTACGGTATCCCCGGAGGGCGTTTGCTTTCGCGCATTCGGCGCGGCGAATTGTGCCCGTCAGAGCCACTACGCTATACCAACCGGATTCATCGAGAAGATTGTGGTGGCTTTTTGTCGCACTTATTGTTTTCTTCGGCTGCCAATGCGGAGTTGGCACCAATCTATATTGGCGTAGACGACTGCCCGGCGCCGCGTTTTGAGGTGGAGTCCTGGATCGCAAATAAAATGGGCATGGAGGTGCGCGACTCTCTTGATACAGAAACTTCGCCGCAGCCCACTCGGCATAATTCAGCGGGCCATCGTCGCTGCAAAAATGTCGCGCTCACCCGCTCGGGGTATCGTTTGCGTTATCCATCCTACAAAGAAGGCTATGGCGCACTACTGGAAGACCATTAAGTCGCTAGTACTGCTTCAATTTCGATGTTTGCACCCTTGGGTAATGCCGCTACCTGCACACAGGCGCGGGCGGGATAGGGCGCCTGAAGAAAGCTGGCCATCACTTCATTAACGGCGGTGAAGTCTGCCATGTCAGTCAACGAAATATTGATTTTGACGGCGTCATCAAGCGCACCGCCCGCTGCATCGGCAATAGCGCGAAGATTCTCGAAAGCCTGATTTGCTTGCGCGGTGATGTCGCCCTCAACCAGCTTTGTGGTGCCAGGCACGAGAGGAATTTGTCCAGAGATCCAAACGGTATTTCCTAACTTCACCGCCTGAGAGTAGGGCCCAATTGCGGCGGGTGCTTCTGGCGTAGAGATAATGGCGCGGTTGCTCATAAAAAGCCTCCGTAGAAATTCTAAAGATTAGTTTTTAACGCGAACAACTTTTCGAACGTGATTGATGTTGCGTAACCTGCGCATGATGCGGGCGAGGTGTATTCGGTCACTCACCTCCAGTTCTAATTGCACGTTCGTGAACTGATAGTCTTTGTCATCTGTGCTGATGCGCTCGATATTCACGCCCATGCTGTTTATTCGTGTCGCAATCACGGCGATCATGCCGCGCCTATTTTCAACTTCGATACGAAGGTCGACAGCGTATTCGCCTTCGACGTCATCGTCCCACATCAGTGAAACAAGCCGCTCCTGATGATCCCGTAACTCGCCAAGGTTTTTGCACTGGTCGCGATGAACGACAATACCTTTCTCGGAACTTAGGTAGCCTTCAATCGGATCACCAGGAATTGGGTGGCAACACCGTGCGTAGCTGACCACGAACCCCTCTGTGCCACAAATTGCCACTGGGCCTGCTGCGGCATCCTCATTTGGAGTGCCTTCGCCCTGGCGCATCAGTAGCTGTTGAGCGGTAATGGCAGGTAGCCGGTTGCCACGTGCAATATCGGCAAGTAGTTCGCTCATTTCCTGATAGTTTTGCTGCTCAAGGAATTCATTGAGGTGCTCTTGGGATACCTGCTCCATGTTTCCGCCGTAAGCCGCTAGGCTTTTTTCCAACAGGCTGTATCCCAGCGCAATCGAATCTTCTCGCGTCTGATTCTTCAAATAGTGGTGGATGTTTGAGCGCGCTTTTGCAGTCACAGCATAATCCAACCAGGATGGGTTGGGCCGCGCGCCCGCTGATACAAGAATTTCCACGGTTTGCCCGCTTTCGAGAGCCTCAGAGAGCGGCGCGTGCCGGCGATCAATTCGGCAGGCGACACAGCTGTTGCCTACATCTGTGTGTACGGCGTATGCAAAATCAACGGCGGTTGCCCTGCGCGGCAATACCAAGATCTCTCCCTTTGGAGTGAAAACGTAAATTTCGTCTGGGAAGAGATCCATCTTCACAGCTTCAATAAACTCTAGTGAATCGCCGGCTCGCTGTTGCATGTCTAACAGCCCAGCTACCCACTCTCTGGCGCGGGTATGGCTGCCATTGGCATTTTGATCATCGCTTTTGTATAGCCAATGCGCGGCGATGCCATTGTTCGCCATATCTTCCATTTCTTGAGTACGAATTTGTACTTCAATGGGTACGCCGTGCATGCCTTTGAGCACGGTATGTAGGGACTGGTAACCGTTGGCTTTTGGGATGGCTATGTAATCTTTGAACTCGCCTGGTACCGGTTTATACATGCTGTGAATACAGCCCAACACCCGGTAGCAGGTGTCTACGGAATCGACAATAATTCGAAACGCGTAGATATCCATGATCTCCGAAAACGATTTGTTTTTAGATTTCATTTTTTGGTAAATCGAATACAGATGTTTTTCGCGGCCCAGTACTTGCGCGTCGTGTCCCTCCTGCGCAAGTGTCTCTTCAATCTGGTCGCGAATTTTTTCAACGAGCTCTTTGCGATTACCTCGAGCATGCCGCAATGCAGCCTCAATGCGGGTTGCACGCATTGGATAAAGCGCTCTGAATCCTAGGTCTTCAAATTCGGTGCGCACGTTGTTCATGCCCAGTCGCATGGCAATGGGGGAATAAATTTCTAACGTTTCGCGAGCGACTCTGCGGGCTTTCTCCGGCTGCAGGACCCCCAGGGTGCGCATGTTGTGCAGTCGATCGGCGAGTTTTACCAGGATAACGCGAATGTCGCGCGCCATCGCCAGAGCCATTTTTTGAAAGTTTTCAGCCTGTTTCTGCTCGAGTGACTCAAACTCAAGATGCGTTAGTTTGCTTACGCCGTCGACAAGATCAGCGACGGTTGGCCCAAACTGCTCACCAATGGCGGGTTTTTCAATACCCGTATCTTCAATAACGTCGTGAAGCATCGCTGCGATGAGGCTTTGGTGATCCATATGCATGTCTGCAAGGATCGTAGCTACAGCGAGGGGGTGTGTTACGTAGGCTTCGCCGCTACGACGGCGTTGGCCAAAATGAGCCTGCTCTGCGTAGAAGTACGCACGCTTTACGTGGTTTGTCTGCTCTGGGTTGAGATAACTGCGAAGGGTGGTGCTGAGGGCTTCTATGGTTTGCATGCTTGCCTTTTAACGGTGCTACCAAACGGTATTACCGTTCGCCATAAACGTTCGCCATAGAAGCCTGGATTGCTCTGCGTCAGCTAGGAGCGGACGCTAGAGAGGTTGGTCGGGAGAGACGATAGGCGCCCCAATACCCGTTTCTTGCTGCGCCGCTGCAAGCGCTTCGCCTGCGTCCATTACTTCGGCCAGCTCTTCTTCGGCTTCGAGTTCTTCCTCGCGGCTTAAGATGTCGGCGGTAATCAAACCTTCTGCTATCTCGCGAAGGGCGATAACAGTAGGCTTGTCTGATTCTTCTTGAACCAGGGCGTCTTTGCCGCCGGTCGCAATTTGCCGCGCGCGTTTGCTGGCGACCATCACCAGTTCAAAGCGGTTCTCTACATTGTCCAAACAATCTTCAACGGTTACTCGTGCCATCTCGATTTACATCCTAATCAGCGTATAAACTAAAGAACCGCGCATTATAGCGTAAACAGGTGGGTGTGCGTCCAGCGGTAATAGTTAATCTGCCGCAGTGCTAAAAGGTCCTAAGGCTAGCTTGAGGGCTAGTTCAGGAGCTCATTGAGTAGCGATTTCAGGGCGTCTTGCTGCCTTTGAGTGGCTAATCGCTGGCAGGTAACTACCGCTCTCAGCTGTTCCAGTGCTAGATCGAAGTCATTGTTGACGATGACGAAATCTGACTCGACATAGTGCGACATCTCCAGCACGGCTTCTCTTAGCCGCATGGCGATGGTCGCCTCGTCATCCTGGCCTCGGCCTTTCAAGCGTTCCTCTAGCGTGTCTCGCGAAGGGGGAAGTATAAATATTGCCTTTGATTCTGGCCGAAGTTTGCGTATTTGCTGCGCGCCCTGCCAGTCAATCTCCAGGATGACATCAGAGCCAGCAACCAGTTGCTGCTCTACCCAGACTGAAGACGTGCCATATAGATTGCCGAACACACGTGCGTGCTCAAGAAATTCAGCCCGTTCCAGCATGGCGAGAAAGTCGGCCTCTTCGACGAAGTGATAGTCGGTTCCGTGATGTTCTCCGGGGCGCTGGGTGCGGGTGGTGTGTGAGACCGAGACCAAAATATCATTGCTCGATTTGATTAGCGCACTAACAAGGCTGGTCTTGCCCGCACCGGAGGGGGCCGAGACAGTGTAAAGGGTGCCCCTACTTTTCATAGCGTAAGCTCATTGCGTTGGCTGTGCTCTTTTTGGCGATGTGTGCATTCATTCAATATTTTGAATCTGTTCGCGCATTTGTTCGATCAATACTTTTAGCTCAACGGCGTTTTGCGTGGTGCCTGCAGAAACAGATTTCGATGATAGGGTGTTGGCCTCCCGGTTAAGCTCCTGCATGAGAAAATCCAGCCTACGTCCGCAGGGGCCGCCTTTGCTCAGCGCTCGTTGAACTTCTGTGACATGGGCTTCGAGCCGATCCAACTCTTCATCAACGTCTGCCTTTTGTGCTAAATACACTAGCTCCTGCTCTAGCCTGCCCTGATCCACCTCGACCTGTAGGTCGGCAATACGTTTTACAATTCGCTCGCGTTGATGTTGCATTAGGGCGGGAATGATCTCACGCGTTTTTTCAACTTCACTGGAGACTTGGCTGAGGCGCCCGGTGATCATGGTCGCAAGCTTCTCGCCCTCGCGCGCCCGGTTGCTTTGCATATTGTCTAATGCTTTGGCAAAAAGCGCGGTGGCGTCATTGCGCAGTGTGTCCTCATCGGTCGCCGAGGTGGTGTAAATACCTGGAAACTGGAGCACTCGCAAAGGATCTAATGAAGAAGCACTGCCGAGGCGTTCATTCACCGCGTTTGCAGCATCGAGCACGGCGTCAAGGCGCTGTTCATTAATACTCAGGCTATCGCTCTCAGTTGGGCTTGATTGTAGCCGAATAAGGCAATCCAGCTTGCCGCGGGCAAATGCTTTGCCCGCCTTCTCTCGCAACACTGGTTCCAGTGCGCGTAGTGTATCGGGCAGTTTAAAGGTGCAATCGAGATAGCGATGGTTGACTGAGCGCAGCTCGACGGTGAGTACGCCGCCCTGCGTCTCGCCGCTTTCCCGCGCGAAGGCGGTCATACTGTTAATCATGTGCTGACTTCGCATGAAGGGAGTGTGAATAGGTCAGTCTAGCAGCTTGTTCTTGGGGCTTACAGGCCGATAGCTGAAACTCCGGCGAGTGTTGCCATCAGTGTGTCATCGCGCGCGAGATAAGTGGGGCGGTGGGCACGTATGCCGTATACTTGCCGGCACTTTTCGTTCTAGAGGAAGCCTTCGTGCAAAGACCCAGCGGCCGCGCGCCAAACCAGCTTAGAGATATTGATATTCAGCGCCAGTTTACTCGGCATGCCGAGGGCTCGGTGCTAGTCAGTTTCGGTGACACCCGAGTGATTTGCACGGCGTCGGTTGAGGCAGGTGTGCCTCGGTTTATGCGAGGGCAGGGGCGTGGCTGGGTCACGGCAGAGTACGGTATGCTGCCGCGCTCAACAGACTCTCGCATGGGCCGTGAAGCAAGCCGCGGCAAGCAGGGTGGGCGCACAGTGGAAATCCAGCGCCTGATTGGTCGCTCGTTACGTGCAGCCCTGAATATGGAAAAGTTAGGCGAGTACACGATAACAATAGACTGTGATGTTATTCAGGCAGATGGTGGCACCCGTACCGCATCCATTACTGGGGCCTGTGTAGCGCTGGTTGACGCGATTAACCATTTGCAGCGCGAGAAATTGATAACGCAGGACCCTTTGCGTGAAATGATTGCGTCGGTGTCTGTTGGCATGTACCAGGGGGAGCCTGTTCTGGACCTGGATTACCCAGAGGATTCTTCGGCAGACACAGACATGAATGTGATCATGGGGGAGTCTGGCGGCTTTATTGAAGTGCAGGGAACCGCCGAGGGCTTGGCCTTTGAACGTTCAGAGCTTGACGCAATGTTGGATTTGGCGAGTGCAGGTATCAGCGAGCTAATTGAGAAGCAAAAGGCAGCCCTAGCGGGGTAGAGCCACCCTTTTGCGACAGCTACAGCTCGATATCGTAATCCATGATGACCGGTGCATGGTTTGAAAATGCCTTGCTCTTGTAAATGGCGCCATAGTCGACATGGTATTTCAGGCCTTGAGAAACTACCTGAAAGTCTGTGCGCCAGCCATTGCTGGCACGATCACCCTCAGGCCAGTAGCTGAATTCGTCTTTATCGAGGTTGATTTCACGGAAGGCGTCAACGTAGCCCTCGCTGAAAACCTCGTCCAGCCATTGCCGCTCGGAAGCGAGGAAGCCGGATGCCGTGCTATTGCGCTGAGTATCCTGAACGTCGATGGATGTATGTGCAATTTGCCAGTTGCCGCATATGACGAATTCGCGACGTTTGTTGCGTACCTTTTGAAGGTGAGCGCCATACAGCTCAAAAAATTCGTTTTTGCGTGTTTGCTGATCTTCGTCTCCTTCAGCAGCGGAGGGTGCCAGCAAGCAGGCGATGCTTAAGTTCTCGAAGTCTGCCTGAATATACCGTCCTTCCATGTCGAAATCGGCAAAGCCAAGCCCAGTCATGATGGCCTTGGGTAGTTGGCGGCAGTAGATAGCCACACCATTTTTGTTCCCGTCGACGTCATCCCAGAAATAGGCATTGTATTCTTCCGGGAAGAATACGTTGTCTTGCAAGTCGTATTCAGAGCACTGCAAATCCTGAATGCATACGAAATCGGCATCCTGGTCTTTCAGCCAGTCGTAAAATCCATTTTCCGCAGCGTTTTTAATGCCGTCAGCACTGAAACTGATGATCCTCATTCATAGCCCCTTGCTATGGATATAGTTGTGATGTCATTGAGACATAAATTGCCGCGAGCCGTTCCATAGCTAAAAGCTGTAAGCGTTAGCTAGCATTGGCTGCCTGGACGTTTACACGAGGCGGCACAATTATTGCCAGACTCGTCAGCGGGCACCCTTGCACAAAATCGTTTATATTGAAGCTGCAGGTAAGGCTGCTTTGCTACTCACATTTGTGTTGTGCTGACGCTGGGAGGTAGTTCCGACGATGCGCAATCCAAGTGCGCTCTCGAGAGGTGCTAATATTACCAGCATCAGAAGTGCCAGCGAGGTACCTGCGATACTATCTACAATAGTATTTGCAAGAGTACCGAGAACAGAGAGTAGGCGTTCCGAGACAGCACATTCTATAGCGTAACCGCCTAAATACAATGATTGGTTTAAGGATTGAAATAGCTCATGCAGGCGCATCAAAGCGAATTTATTGAACTTGCACAGCAATGCGACGTTCTAAGGTTTGGAGACTTCACCTTGAAGTCTGGCCGCCAGAGCCCATATTTTTTTAATGCGGGGTCATTTTCGACCGGTCGGGCGCTAGCGGTGTTGGGTCGGTGCTATGCGCAGCGAATCATTGACTCGGGTGTTGAGTTTGACGTGTTGCTGGGGCCCGCCTACAAAGGTATTCCGCTGGCGTCTGCAACCGCGGTGGCACTGTACGAACATTTTGGCGTTGATGTGCCGTTTGCCTATAATCGAAAAGAGGCAAAAGCGCATGGCGAGGGTGGTGTGCTGGTAGGTGCACCGTTGGAAGGGAAAGTACTTATTATTGATGACGTTATTACAGCAGGCACGGCCGTTCGAGAAGTCATCGCTATGATTGAGGCAGCCGGTGCCAGTTTGGCTGGCGTCATTGTTGGTCTGGATCGTCAGGAGCGAGGCGCAGCGGAATTGTCAGCGATACAAGAGGTGGAGCAACAGTATGGGGTTCCTGTGCTGAGTATCGTGGGTCTGGAACATATCATTGACCACCTTGCTGCGGCCTCTGGTTCAGTAGAGGGGACGCTTGCCGCGATGAAAGCTTATCGGAGCCAATATGGTGTCTAGTCGATTACTCGCCGCAGAGGGTGCCGCACCGGCCTTGTCCAGGATGTGGATAGCATTAGCAGTTCTGCTAGCTGCCTGCGTAGCTACTTCTGCTAGTGCGCGCGAGCTGTATCGCTACACGAATGTTGAGGGCAACATTGTCGTCGATTATCAGGTGCCAGTGAATTATGTTGGCAGCGGCTATGAGGTGCTTAATGATGAGGGGATTGTCATTAAGGTGGTACCGCGTGCCCTCACAGACGAAGAGCGCATAGTTAAAGACGCTGAAGACCGACAGGCCGCGGCGGCCAAGGCCGAAGAGGAGCGTCTTCGGCTTTGGGATGAGTCGCTTATGTTGCGCTATAGCACGGTCGCCGATATTGAAGATGCAAGGGACAGGGCGTTACGCGATTTACAGATTCGTTTGAGCATTCTGAAAGGAAACCGACGCTCGCTCAAGCAAAAGGTGGAGAACTACCAAGCCCAGGCTGCGGACCTTGAGCGGCGGGGCATGGATGTTGATGTTGCGAGGCTGAGAACGATCGAGGATTTGCAGACAGAGATCGGTACCACTGAGCGCGCTATCGTGGATCGTGAGCTGGACATTGAAGAGCTCGCGGGTTCTTTCCAGAATGATATTGAGCGGTTTGAAATGTTACTGGAGGTCGTCGAGCTGCGCCGTCAGCTGGGCCAGGAGCGCAAGAAAGGAAAGCGGCGCGGTGGCTAGCGAGTAGTTACCAGAAGCGTTATTTGTTAAGTATTACAGAGCCTTATCAAAGCTTTAGCGCACAAAGCCAGAGGCTTGACCTGTCACCGGCTGGCTGACCGCTTCGCGGAAAAACCCTTGCATTAACATGTCCCATTGCTGTGGCCATTCTGCTGTAGGCGGTCGGCGGAAGCCGCTTCTCACATACTGCGATATTCGCCCTTCGGCTGCAGACATCAGTAAGTTGGCAGCAGCGGGCAAGCCGATTGTCGGGCGCAGCCCTTCTCTCACTTCCGCTTCGCGAATCACCTGTTTGAGTTGTGTCTCAAACCGGTCGAATAGCTGTGCAACGCGTTGGTGCAGGCGCTCTGTTTCACCCGCCAGTGCATCACCCGTCAGGATGCGTGTAATACCGGGGTTACGCTCAGTGAATGCGAGTAGCAACATCAGCATTTTTTCGCAGCGCACAGCCGCGGTGGGCTCTTCGTTGATGATAATGTTGATGCGACTGAAGAGCGTGTCTTCAATGAACTCTATCAGGCCTTCAAACATTTTCGATTTGCTGGGGAAGTGCCGATAGAGCGCAGCTTCTGAAACGCCGACTTGTGCAGCTAAACCTGCAGTTGTGATGCGGTTGCCGGGGTTGGCCTCCAGCATTTGTGCAAGCGCTTCCAAAATTTGCTGGCGCCGTTGAGTTTTTCTTGGAGGCATTGGCATTGGCATCAAGTGAGTGATCACTCAATGCTAGCGATAACATGACGCGGCTGCAATAACGCGAGCGCTAAACAGCCGCTATTTTTCTTTTTTTTTCTGCTTGGTTTAGCTTGCTTATTCAGCGATTGGTGATAAGCGTACCCATGCCTTCGTCGGTAAACGTTTCAAGCAGCACTGCGTGGGGCACTCTGCCATCGACAATGTGTGCACTGGTAACGCCGCCTTTTACCGCTTCGAGCGCGCAACTGATTTTCGGTAGCATGCCGCCGGAAATGGTTCCATCCGCGATCAATCCGTCTACTTGTTTTGTCGTCAGGCCAGTGAGGATGTTTTCTTCTTTGTCCATTAAACCTGCTACGTTGGTAAGCAACATGAGTTTTTCTGCTTGCATTACCTGAGCAAGCTTTCCGGCCACTAAATCGGCGTTGATGTTGTAGGTGTTGCCAGCCTGATCAACCCCTATTGGTGCGATTACGGGAATGAAATCGCTGCCAAGAATAACGTCGATAACATCGGTATCGATCTGATCAACTTCCCCTACGTGGCCTATATCTACAATCTCGGGCGCATTTAATTCCGGCGTCATTCGGGAAACGTTGAGCTTTCGCGCTCTAATTAGTTGGCCATCCTTGCCGGTGACACCAATCGCTTTGCCGCCGTTGCGGTTCAGCGATGCCACAATCTCTTTGTTAACGCTGCCGCCCAGTACCATTTCCACTACATCCATGGTTTCTGCATCGGTGACGCGCATGCCATCAACAAACTCGGTCTTAATATTGAGCTTTTCGAGCAGCGCACCAATTTGTGGGCCGCCACCATGAACAACGACTGGGTTCATTCCCACCAGTTTCATCAACACAACGTCTCTGGCGAAGCTCTCGTGTAGCGCTGGGTCAACCATAGCGTTGCCGCCAAACTTAACGACAATCGTTTTTCCGATAAAGCGCTGAATATACGGCAGAGCTTCAGTCAGAACCTGAGCAATATTCAGAGCGGCGTTGCGATCAAGAGACATGGGCTTTGCCTGTGTGTTTTGGCCGGCGATTATAGTGTGACGCCAGACAGCTGATAAAGGTTAACTCAGAAGGTTAACTCAATAGAGGGGTCTATGAGGGCAATTTGAGCGCGAAATTCTTCCTTGATGGCCTCTAGGTTCTCCTCGCTATCTGCTTCAAAGCGGGCCGTGAGCGCCGGGCCGGTGTTGGAAGCCCGTATTAGACCCCAGCCGTGGGTGAAGTCGACGCGTATGCCATCCATTGTGTTGACCTTGCCCGCTGAGAAATCGGCATTGGCCACGATTTTATCTATTAACTGAAATTTGGCGGTATCGGATACCGGCACCAGTATTTCCGGTGTGTTCACAGATGCTGGAAATTTGGCGATCGAATCGTCCAGGCTTTCCCCGTGAGTGCTTAGAATTTCTGCCAGGCGCGCGGCGGCGTACATGCCGTCATCAAACCCATACCAGCGCTCGCCAAAGAACATATGCCCCGAAAACTCACCGCCCAGTAGCGCGCCGGTTTCAGCCATTTTTTCTTTCATGAAGGCATGGCCGGTTTTCCACAGTACAGGCCGGCCACCATGCCGGGTGACCAGATCGGTCAGGTTCCGGCTGCATTTCACATCGAAAACAACGTCTGCTCCGGGGTTACGCGACACAACATCCTGGGCGTACAGCATGAGCAATACATCTGATCGGACTATCTGACCGGTGGCAGTGACGATTGCTACTCGATCGCCATCGCCATCAAAGGCAATCCCGAAATCGGCCTCTTCCTGCTGTACTTTGGCTGCAAGATCAGCCAGGTTGTCTTCGTTGCTGGTATCAGGTGGGTGGTTAGGAAAGTTTCCATCAATATCGCAAAATAGCTCCACGACTTCGCAGCCGAGCTCTTCAAACAATCCAGGCGCAATGTCACCGGTTACGCCGTTGCCAGCATCTATCACAACCTTCAAGGGCACGGCGATGGCGATGTCTTGCAGTACCTCTTCCTGATAGATGGGGACGATATCCTCACGGGTCATGCGCCCCGTGCCTTTACTGAAGTCACCTTCGACAACACGGTCGCGGATGTCCTGAATGCCCCCGGCAGCAATCGTGTGCTGGTTGAGAACAATTTTCAGGCCGTTGTCCGGCGCAGGGTTGTGGCTGCCCGTGATCATAACGCCAGACTTACAGGCCAGATGGCGGGTTGCAAAATACAACAAAGGCGTGGGCACCTGGCCAATATCAATAACGTCTCTGCCTGATTCCATCAATGCCCGAATAAGCGCGGATTTAATGCGTGGGCTGGATTTTCTTCCGTCGCAACCAACGATGAGCGCTTGCTCACCCATTTCCCCAGCGATAGTACCGATAGCTTTGCCTATCTTGGTGACCATGCTATCGGTTAACTCGTTATCACCGTGGCCGCGAATGTCATACGCTCTGAAAATATGTTCCTTGAAGCCGGCGTCGGCCACCGCCCTTGTGTCTGCGGTGTTTTCGCTAAGATCAAGGTCCAAATCCAAAACGTCGTCATCATCATCCAGAATATTGTCTTGCTGGAACATCGGATTGGTAAGCCCTGCCATGCTTGAGTCCGACGTGAACTTCTGACTTGGCTCGGCAGCGGGATCTGCAGCAGCGGGCTGTTTGTTGGATTGCCTAAGCGCGCGTAATGTGGCCCGTCGTAGCTGCTTGGCAATAGGCACAAGTTCTGGAATGTTTAGCTCCAGCGCAGATTTCCGGTCGGCTGCTTCAATAACTTTGCTCACTTCGCCGTTTAAAGCCGCTGGAAAACGCTTAAACAAAATGAATACCGAGCCAAACAGGGCCAAGGTAATCAGGCCGAGTACGGCCCACAAAGGTATGGGGCTCACTGCTAAATCACTAAGCAACTTCTCACCCGGTTCAAAGTGAACCTCCCAGGAGGTGTCGGGAATAGCGACCGATGTGTCATACCTGTCGGCGTTAGCGCTGCCCACCGACGCGATAGTGTCGATGTTTTTTGTGCCTGTCGATGCGACATAGATTTGTTGAAGCGAGAACTTACCCGCATCTTTGTTTACTGAAGTGAGCGCTTCTTCAAGCGTATCGTTGTCGATGGTCACGAGTATAACGGCGCGCCGTTCAGTGAACCTGGGATGCGACACCCGCGAAGCAACAGAGGTGAGCCACTGTTTTTCAAATTTGTAAGCTTGCGGTTCTGTGTCTTCACCGTCACCCGCACGGCGCACCATGTCTACTTCTATCAAGTTGCGCAGACCGTTGTTGTTCTCTGAAAAATCAGCAGTGCCGAGCTCTCCGATAGGTATCAGGCGCAGGCTGCTCACTTCGGGGAAGTAATCCAGAATTGCTTTTTCAACTAACGCTACATCGCGTTCGGATTGGCTAGCAATCGCTGCTAGTGCTAACGGCGACTTGGCTGCCGATTGCACGCGACTATTGAGTCCAACCAGCAGTTTTTCGATGCCAGATGCCTGTTGAGCGGCATAAGATTGGGCGATGTGTTGAATTTGTGCGCTCTCGACGGCAGGTTCTCGCAACATCAGCAAGTAGGCGAAGCCGGCGATAATAGGTATCAACACTGCCAGCAGCGCAATTCTACCAACATCAAATAGCGCATTGCCCTTGGCAGATATGCCTTGGGGGTTGCGTGCTCCGGCCGCAGCTCCAGCCTGCTGTCCTTCTGCCCCAGTCTTTTTTTCTTTATTTTTTTTAAATTTCAGCATTCACCTGATCAACCTGCGAGGTAACCCGCCAATGATATTACAGACTGGTGTGCTTACACATGGACATCGCGCCTGTAATATTTACAGTCGAATTTGGCTCTTGGCGAGGCAGCGCGACGCCTCGGCTAGGGTTCGCTTAGAGCCGATCGGCCACGATGGCAATAATTTGCACCGCAATAGTGCTCTTGCTGGCCTGCTCAAGCGCCTGTTCGCCTGAATTGAAGATAACTGTTGCTGCATTCTGGTCGCTATTAAACCCAATGTTCGAATCTGACACATCGTTGGCGACAATAATGTCGAGACCTTTGCGCTCGAGCTTTTCTCGCGCGTAGCGTACGACATCATTTGTTTCAGCGGCAAAGCCCACCGTGAAGGGCTTGTTACTGCTGCCGGCAATTGCGCTGATGATGTCCGGGTTTTTGACCAGTTCAAGCGTCATACTTTGCGCGCCCTTTTTTATTTTCTGTGGTTGCGCAAGGGCGGGGCGATAATCAGCTACCGCGGCGCAGGCGATAAAAATATCGCAATTCTCTGCTGCTGCAGTTGCCGCTTCGTACATATCCTGAGCGCTTGTTACCGGTATAACGGTGGCATGTTCGGGAGCGGCCAGATTAACCGGCCCGCTGATTAACGTGGTTTGTGCACCGGCGCCAATGGCTGCCTCTGCCAGCGCGTAGCCCATCTTCCCCGAGCTATGATTTGAGATGTATCTTACTGGGTCCAGCGCTTCACGGGTTGGGCCTGCCGTAATCACGACCCGCTTGCCTGCCAAACGAGAGTCGGTGAATGCTGCCGCTGCAGCGTCAGCGATGATGGAGGGTTGCTCCATTCTGCCCATGCCCACATCACCGCATGCCTGTTCGCCTGCTGCTGGGCCAACCATCTGCATGCCGCGTGCTTCCAGAGTCTGAACATTTGCGAGCGTTGCAGCATCCGCCCACATTTGCTGATTCATGGCCGGTGCAATGATTACGCGCGCGGGTGTCGCCAGAGAAACGGTGGTGAGTAGATCGTCTGCACGGCCTGCGGCTAAGCGCGCAATGACATCGGCTGTGGCCGGAGCAATCAGGAGTAGATCTGCCCAGCGTGCGAGTTCGATATGGCCCATGCCCATTTCTGCTTCAGCGTCCAGCAGTTGTGTGTGCACCGGCTGCCCTGAAAGTGCTTGCAGTGTGAGCGGTGTAATGAACTCCTGCGCGCCCCGCGTCATGATAACGCGCACGCTTGCCCCGCGCTCTTGCAGCTGGCGTACGAGTTCTGCGGATTTGTAGGCGGCGATGCCGCCGCTCACGCCCAGCAGAACATTGCGATTAAATAGATGTGCCATTGGCTTAACCAAACTGGGATTATGGCAAAACGATACCACTGCGGCGTGGGATTTCACACAGCAGGTAGTGCTCAATAACGCTCAAGGAGGAGCGCTATGCCCGTAGACTATTGGGGGGTGGGCGAAGGCCCCAGGGAAAAGTTACTCGAAAATGGTGCCGTATCACTGTCAGACGCAGAGTTGGTAGCCATCTTGATGCACACGGGTTATCGAGATTGCAATGCGCTAGAGATGGGCAGAGATCTTTTGCAGCAGTTTGGGGGCATTGCTGGCCTGTTGAGGGCCTCAGGCCAGCAACTCATGGCCTGTAGCGGCGTTGGGCCCGCAAAGTATGCTCGTTTGCGGGCAGCGTTGGAGTTGGCGAGAAGGCAGGCTTTGCAGGGCCTGCATGCCGCCGATGTCTTGAGCAGCCCCGGCGAGACCCGTCGTTTTTTGCAGCATCACCTGGGCTGCCACAATCGTGAGGTATTTTGTTGTCTTTTCCTCGACAGTCAGCACCGGGTATTGAGCTCTGAAGATCTATTCTTTGGCACGCTTGATGGCGCAGCGGTGTATCCTCGCGAAGTCGTCGAGCGCGCATTGCAGAACCGTGCCGCGGCGGTAATCTTTGCTCATAACCACCCTTCAGGCGTTGCTGAACCCAGCGCCGCAGACCGAAGAATCACTGAAAGGCTAACCGCCGCATTGACGCTGCTGGATATACGAGTGCTGGACCACATCATCGTGGGCGCCGGCCAGACTTTCTCGTTTGCCGAGGCGGGGCTACTGTAGCGCTAAAATAGTTGCGCACAATAAGCAGAAGGCTGTAGTCAGTTGTAGCGAGTAGCCTGGATAGCAGAGATTTGTCAGTAACTCTCCTATCGAGTCACTTGCCTTGCCCAAGGCCTTCTGGTATAAAGTCGCGCTCTGCGCGGCCGGGGGCCTGCAAAAAGGCAGTTAAAACCCCTGTATTTCAACGAGATTTTCAACGACTTATTCATCGATACGCCGCGTGTGGTGGGAGAAATTAAATGGCTAGAGTCTGTCAGGTTACCGGGAAGCGCCCAGTAACAGGAAACAACGTATCGCACGCTAAAAACCGCACTCGTCGCCGTTTTTTGCCAAATTTGCAAAACCATCGCTTCTGGCTGGATTCTGAGAAGCGATTTGTCTCATTGCGCGTCTCCACTAAAGGCATGCGTATTATCGACAAGAAAGGTATAGAGCAGGTGTTGGCAGACATGCGAGCACGTGGCGAAAAGATTTAACGGTCAGAAATAGAGGGAGAGCTGACGATGAGAGAAAAGATTCGAATGAATTCATCTGCCGGTACTGGGCATTTTTACACTACCGACAAGAACAAGCGTACATCCCCCGATAAGCTGGAAATGAAGAAGTACGACCCAGTGGTTCGCAAGCACGTTATGTATAAGGAAGGCAAAATTAAGTAAGCGCCTCCCTATAGAAACGCCATCCGATAAAATGTCGCAATAGGCGTTAGAGCAGTTAAAGAACCCCGGCTACCACCGGGGTTTTTTGCGTTTTAGACTTGAGTTAGTTTGCAATGCAGCAATCGTTTGGAAATATCTGATGCCTGAGTTGCCCGAAGTAGAAACCACACGCCGCGGTGTAGAGCCGTATTGCCAGGGTAGGCACGTTCTGGAGGTGATTGTGCGTGATGGCAGATTGCGTTGGCCTGTGCCTGATATCCTTCCGGAGCTTCTTCGGGGGCTGGTGATTGTGCAAGTTACCCGGCGAGCCAAGTATCTCCAGTTCGAAACAGAGCGGGGCACACTGTTGATTCATCTGGGCATGTCTGGCTCCTTGCGGGTAGTACCCGATGACGAGCCGGTGCAGGCGCATGATCATTTAGATATCTGCCTAGAAGGAGGCCAAAGACTGCGTTACAACGACCCTAGACGCTTCGGAAGTGCGCATTGGGTGCCGGCGGGGCAAACTCATGTGCTGCTCACCAAACTTGGCCCCGAGCCTCTGGGAGATGGCTTTGATGGTCAGTTGCTGTACCGCCGCTCACGTGGGCGCAAGGGCCCTGTGAAAGCCTTCATCATGGATGCTCACGTGGTGGTTGGTGTTGGTAATATTTACGCTAGCGAGGCGCTGTTCCTCAGTGGAATTCGGCCTGACCGAGCGGCAGGGCGAGTTTCTCTGGCGCGATACAACGTACTTTCAGAGAATATAAAGCGAGTACTTACTTCGGCTATAGAGCAGGGGGGAACTACACTTCGAGATTTTGTAGGTGGAGATGGCAAGCCAGGATACTTTGCTCAGCAGCTCTATGTTTACGGGCGTGCGGAGGAGCCTTGCAAGGTCTGTAACACCCCTTTGCGCGAGGTCCGGTTGGCCCAGCGCAGCAGTGTCTACTGCGTGACCTGCCAGCGCTGATCGGGCTACACTGTGGCAAAACAAGAATTAGGGGATCGGGCTACAGCCCGGGAGTGTAAATCATGAAGATGAAGACAGTTGTCGGCGCACGTCGCGCCATTATCGCTTTGCTTGTCAGTTGTATGTTTCTGCCTCAGACCTTGATGGCGCAAGATGCAGTGGATGAAAGCCCGAACGAATTTGCCATGGTTGGTGATTTGCTTGTTGCTCGCCCTCTCGGGGCAGTCATCACGGCGGCGGGTGCTGCTGTATGGGTGGTTAGCTTGCCGTTTACTCTGCTGTCAGGCCATGCAGGCGAAGCAGCGGGGACACTGATCGGTGGGCCTGCAGAAGCCACTTTCATGCGCTGCTTAGGGTGTAGAAATACGGGCTACACCTACAAAGACATTAACGCGGCAAAAGCGGCTAAGGAAAAGCGGGAGATGGAGTCGGAGTAACCGGCTCAATTTTCAAACTAGCCAGGTTCAGCCCTTATCGCTGAATTTCGCCTCTAGCGCCGCAGCCACCTGCGGCGGTACAAAGGGGGTGATATCGCCGTTTAGGGATGCGATCTCGCGAACCAAAGTTGACGATATAAAGGCCAAGCGCTCAGAAGGCGTTAAGAAAACGCTTTCAAACTCTGGGTACAGCGCTCGGTTCATATTTGCTAACTGAAATTCATATTCAAAATCTGCAACCGCCCTCAGACCGCGCAATACACAGCGTGCCCCCTGGCTTTTGGCAAACTCGGTGAGAAGGTTGCTGAAGCCAACCACCTCAACGCTGTCCAGGTGAGAAAGCGCTGCGCCGCACAGCTCAACGCGCTCATCAAGTGAAAACAGCGGTGTTTTCTTTTCACTGTGCGCGATAGCCACTACCACGCGACCAAAGAGCCTAGAGGCTCTTTCGGCTAGATCTACATGCCCGTTAGTGATTGGGTCAAATGTACCCGGGTAGATGACAGCGTTGGTTTCCATTGTGTGTTCAAACTCCTGCGGCGAGACTAGCGATGGTAAACAATTTGATTGTTAGCGACAACGCGTTCCTCCAGCAGAGTATGGCCGCGCCTAGGTGGGCCTTTAGCTTAGCGGCGTAAAAAGACGATATTGCACGTCTCCTGCGCGTTTATCTCTGTACGGCTGCCACCGACTGGGCAGGCTGGGTGCAGGTTCCGATGCATGCGTTTCTGTATAGATAATAGCGTTAGCTTCTATTAACCGGCGTTCTTCCAGCAGCGCAGCGATAGGCTCAATGAAGCCCTTCTGGAAAGGCGGGTCGAGAAACACGATGTCAAAAGGGCGCTCGACGCTGTGCAGAAACTGCTCCGCCGAAAGCGCAGTGCACGTTGCCAAATTGGACGCATCCAGCGTAAAGAGCTGTTGATCGATTGTTTTGATCACTTCATTGGATGTGTCAACGAAAGTACAGTGCGCGGCGCCACGTGACAGGGCTTCTAAGCCCAAGGCACCGCTGCCGGCAAACAGATCTAAACACTGTGCACCGGCGATATCAGGCGCCAACCAGTTAAACAAGGTTTCTCGAACGCGGTCTGGGGTCGGCCGTAGCCCCGGCGCAGCGGTGAAGAAAAGTTTTCTGCCGCGCCATTGTCCGCCAATAATTCTGAGTTGCCTGCGATCGGCCGCGCCAGACTTTGATCTTGCCATTTCGTTGCTTTATAGAGTTTACACAAGGGTGATAGGATAGCGCTTTAGCAGCCGTTCGGCTCCTCTCACTCTAGCACGACAAGTATGAAGTTTTTTAAACGAAAGAAAAAAGCGGATGCCCAGAATACGCAGATCGAGGCGGATTCAGCCCAAGAAACCCAAGCGACAGTTTCTCCATCAGCGGACGTCGCTCCTGTGGCAGCTGAACCTGTCGTTGCTGACGCCCAGGCGATTGAGCAACCTGCGCCTAGCCATCCGGACCCGGCGAGCGGCACGCAAGAACTGCCCGAAGCTAACGTCGAAAAAAAGGAAGGCCTGTTTGCGCGGCTGCGCCGAGGGCTTGGAAAAACCAGCGATAACCTGGTTGATGGCCTGGGCACCCTTTTTCTGGGTAAAAAAGAAATTGATGCAGAATTGTTGGAAGAGCTGGAGTCACGCCTGCTCATGGCCGATGTGGGCGTCGATGCCACTGTTGAGATCATTGAATCGCTAACTCGCCGAGTGTCGCGTAAAGAACTTACTCGCCCAGAGGCGTTGCAGTCAGCTTTAGCTGAAGAGCTGCTGGGATTGCTTGAGCCATGCGAGCAGTCTTTGAACCTTGAAGCCGGCAAGCCTTATGTAATTTTGATGGTGGGGGTTAATGGCGTAGGTAAAACCACGACCATTGGAAAGTTGGCGCGCCGCTTTATGGCCGATGGCAAGTCTGTGATGTTGGCAGCTGGCGATACCTTTCGCGCGGCAGCAGTAGAACAGCTGCAGGTGTGGGGCGAACGCAATGAGGTGCCTGTTATTGCACAACATACCGGCGCAGACAGCGCGTCGGTTATTTTCGATGCTCTGCAGGCCGCGCAAGCCAGAGGCACTGATGTATTAATCGCCGATACGGCAGGCCGGCTGCACAACAAAGACAACCTGATGGAAGAGCTAAAAAAGGTTGTACGGGTTATGTCTAAGCTTGATGACGCTGCGCCGCATGAAGTTATGCTCGTTCTGGACGCAGGCACGGGGCAAAATGCGCTGGCGCAAGCCGAGCATTTTCAACAGTGGGTAGGGGTGACAGGCCTGAGCCTAACCAAGCTTGATGGAACGGCGAAGGGCGGTGTGATTTTCGCTATAGCGAAAAAACTGGGCTTACCAATTCGTTATATCGGTGTGGGCGAAGCTGCGGAAGATCTTCGCCCCTTCGAAGCCAAGCCGTTTATCGATGCGCTGTTCTCACGGGATGACGCCGCGGGATGATTACCTTTGAGCGCGTCAGTAAGCGGTATGAAGAAGGCCACGATGCGCTTCGAGAGGTCAGTGTTCATCTTGATCGCGACGAGCTTGTTTTTCTCACTGGTCACTCCGGCGCCGGTAAAAGTACGCTGCTGCGGTTGATCATGTTAATGGAGCGGCCTACGCGCGGGCAGGTCACCGTCGATGGTAACAATCTTGCGCAAATTGGTGCGCGAGGCATACCTGCGCATAGAAGGCAGATAGGCGTAGTGTTTCAAAACCACCAGTTACTTTACGATCGGCCTGTATTCGACAACGTTGCGTTGCCGATGATGATCGCCGGCTACGATCACCGTGAAGTAGGCCGCCGTGTGCGTGCTTCGTTGGACAAGGTGGGTTTGCTCGATAGAGAACGCGCTATGCCGATGACTTTGTCTGGCGGCGAGCAGCAGCGTGTAGGGATTGCGCGGGCAGTGGTAGGCCGGCCGAAAATTATCTTGGCGGATGAGCCTACCGGTAACCTTGACCCGGCGTTATCGGCAGAAATCATGCAGCTGTTTGAGGCGTTTAATCAGGTAGGCGTTACGGTGCTGATTGCCAGTCATGATATGGCGCTGATTTCGCGGCTGCCTCATCGCGTTATCACCTTGCGCGAGGGCCGCATGGTCAGCGGCAGTGCGACATGAGTAAGCGCAGCTCTGCATCTCGCGAGCGAAAGAGAGAAGGCGCTCGACGAAAGGACGGTGCTAGTCAAAGCCGCACGGCGTTTAGTGATCAATCGTCCGCATGGCTTCGTCACCATCGGCTTTCGGCCGCCGATAGCCTGTTCCGTGTGTTGGACAAACCCGGAGCTAGCCTGCTTACCTGGTTGGTGATCGGTATCGCACTCGCCCTACCGGTGGGTTTAAGCATTGCCTTGGATAACGTCGATCGTTTGAGTGTGAATTGGCAGAGCCCTTCACAGATTAGTTTGTTTCTCGAGCAAGAGAATACAGAGGAAGACGCCAAAGCATTGGTTGAGGAGCTAGAGGCTCGGGCCGACATTCAAAAGGCTACGCTGGTGTCGCGAGCGCAGGCTCTGGAGGAGTTTCGCGAGCAATCTGGATTTGCAGATGTGCTGGACAGCCTTGAAAACAATCCGCTACCCAATTTAGTGTTAGTGTCGCCGGCCAAAGGCGTCGAAGGCGACGCTTTAGGAGAGTTGCGTGAGGCGCTGCACGCGCGGCCGCAGATTTCTGAGGCGGTGCTGGATATGGCCTGGTTACAGCGCCTGAACCAGTTGATGGCAATTGGTCGGCGCGCTGTTTTGGCCGTGGGTGGAATGTTGGTGCTGGGCGTCCTGCTCATTCTCGGCAACACTATCCGGCTCGCCATTGAGAGCCGGCGTGATGAAATTGTGATTGTGAAGCTGGTCGGGGGCAGTAATGCTTTTGTGCGTCGGCCCTTCCTGTATACCGGGTTATGGTATGGCGTGGGCGGCGGTGTCTTTGCGGCGTTAGCAGTAGCACTGGCGCTCTGGTTCATGGGCGAGCCCGTTTCGCGCCTAACCCAGCTGTATGACAGCGCTTTTCGCATTCGCGGCCTTGGGGTTATGGGGGGCTTGAATTTGGTGATTTTGGGTGGGCTGTTGGGTCTGGCAGGCGCTTGGCTGGCGGTCGGGCGTCATTTGAAATCGATTGAGCCTCGGTAGTAATCTCTCCCTAAGCCACTGTTTTCAATCATTTAATTGTCAAATTCTTGGCAATATTTGAACTTTTCCCTAGTTAGCAGTCTAATCGAAAGAGTGCTAAAATGGTGTTATCACCTTAGGGAGAACCGACAATGAAAAATGGCATATTGCCCGTCGACCAGATGGTGCCGGGCGCTAATCTGCAGGCATATGTTCAGGCCGTCAGTGCTATTCCTATTCTGACCGTTGAGCGTGAACGTGAGCTGGGCGAAGACCTTTTCTATCGCGACAATCTTGATGCTGCGCGGCAGTTGGTTATGTCGCACCTGCGTTTTGTTGTGCATATCGCCCGTAGCTACTCTGGTTATGGGTTAGCAGAAGCGGACCTCATTCAGGAAGGCAATGTAGGCCTAATGAAGGCGGTGAAGCGCTACAACCCTGAGAAAGGCGTGCGGCTGGTTTCATTTGCCGTTCACTGGATCAAGGCAGAAATGCACGAGTACATTCTGCGCAATTGGCGCATCGTGAAGGTCGCGACAACCAAGGCTCAGCGCAAACTGTTTTTTAATCTTCGCGGTGCCAAGAAGACGCTTTCCTGGCTTAGCGCCCAAGAGGCTGAAGCTATTGCGGAAGATCTGGGTGTCTCGGTGCAAGAAGTGCAGCGAATGGAAGGCCGCCTGACTAGTCGTGATGTTGGCTACGATCAACCTGTTGATGCAGACGAAGACGATGCCTGGCAGTCGCCGCAACACTTTTTGGAAGATAAAACGGCAGACCCTGCTGAACTGGTCGAATCCAGTGCAATGCAAAAATCCAATGAAGAACAGTTGCATACAGCGCTGGCTGATTTGGACGAGCGAAGCCGCGACATTGTTGCGCAACGATGGTTGGCGCAAAATAAGGCCACCTTGCACGAATTGGCCGCGCAATATGACGTATCCGCTGAGCGCATTCGGCAGCTTGAGCAAGCAGCGATGAAGAAGTTGCGCTTGGCTATGGCTGCATAAGGCTTCGCGAATTTAATATCGACTCTATCTAAGGCGGCTATGCCGCCTTTTTTGTTACACTTCTGCAATGGCTAAATTGTTTTTAACGTTGGGCTCTTTGAGCGCCATGTTCGCAGTCGTCTTTGGCGCTTTCGGTGCACATGCATTGAAAAGCCGTTTAGACGCATCGTCTCTCGCTATTTTTGAAACAGCATCCCAGTACCATTTCTATCACAGCCTTGCGCTCCTCGCGGTAGGGGTTATTGCTTTGGAGGTGCCGCAGAGCGCTTTACTGCGCTCCAGTGGTTGGCTATTTTTTGTTGGCATTATCGTATTTTCTGGCAGCTTGTATGTGCTGAGTATCACCGGTCTGCGTTGGCTGGGCGCAATTACTCCTTTGGGTGGTCTGGCCTTTATCGCTGCCTGGGTGTGCCTTACCTGTTACAGCTGGAAGCTACTCGACTAGCACTAAAGTGGCTATAAGCAGATGACAGATAGATCAAAAGATCGTCGAATTCGCAGTTTTGTTTTGCGCACTGGCCGCATGACACCCGGGCAACAGCGCGGATATGATCAGAACTGGTCGCGCTGGGGGCTAGAACATGAGAGTGGTGTTTTTTCTTTCGAAGAAGCCTTCAATCGAGATGGGCCGCGTGTTGTAGAGATCGGCTTTGGCATGGGCCAGTCACTGGTAACGATGGCCGCTGAGGCGCCACACAAAAATTTTGTCGGTATAGAGGTCCATCGGCCAGGTGTAGGTAAACTCTTTCATGCAATGGAGGAGCAGGGCGTCGACAACGTTCGCGCTTATTGCCATGACGCAGTCGAAATACTCAGAGACTGTATTGAGCCCGGTAGTTTAGACACCGTGCAGGTTTTTTTCCCCGACCCCTGGCATAAGAAGCGCCACAACAAGCGGCGATTAATACAGCCTGAATTCGTTGAACTATTGCGTACTTGCATACGCGAAAATGGGACACTGCATTTGGCGACTGATTGGCAAAACTACGCCGAGCAAATGATGGAAGTACTCGAAGCCGCGCCGGGTTTTGTTAACGTTAGCGGGGTGGGCCAGTACCACCCGCGCCCTGAAAGTAGGCCGCTGACAAAATTCGAGCGCCGCGGGGAGCGGCTGGGGCACGGGGTTTGGGATTTGATGTTTGAAAAGCGGGCTCGCGCTATTTAATGCTTGGACATGTTAGCCATTATTTTTTCTGCTGCTTCGCTATAACTCACATGGCCCGCACACACCTGCTGGAGTAGTGCGAGCGAAGTAGGTTCAGCTAATACTTGATTCATACGCTCTTCCAGATTTGCAGCTATAATCCGCCGAGCCATCGTTTCATGCCGTTGTGCTCTACGTTTTTCCAGCTCATCGGTTTCTACTAGCGCAGTTTGGTGAGCATTTATTGCCTGCCATAGAGCGTCAACGCCTTCGTCGACAGTTGCCGTAGTTGCAACGATCGCGGGTGTCGGGCGAGTTGTACTGAGCGCAACAGATTCTTCGAGATCGCTACAGGTTTGCTGTGCGCCAGGCTTGTCAGCTTTGTTGATTGCAAACACATCGCCAGCTTCGGTTAGTCCAGCTTTGTTTGCCTGAATTTCATCCCCCCAGCCCGGGTTAAGCACCACGACCACAGTGTCTGCAAGGTTCATTACGTCTAGCTCTACCTGGCCTATCCCAAGCGTCTCAATAATAATCAGCGGCCAACCGCAGGCATCGAACAGCCGCACTGCGCCCGCGGTAGCCTGTGCCATGCCCCCTTCTTCTCCACGTGATGCCATCGAGCGAATAAAAACGTTCTCTCCCAGTTCGCCCGCCTGCATTCGCACTCTATCACCCAAAAGTGCGCCATCAGAAAAAGGTGAGGATGGGTCTACTGCTAGAATCGCTGCACGGCCAAACGTTTGTAAGGCATAGGGTATGAGCCGATTGATCAGAGTAGATTTGCCCGCGCCAGGTGGCCCGGTAATGCCAACCACCAGTGCTTTTCCCACATGAGGTGCCAGCGCCTGCTCGATGGTTAGCAGGTTTTCATCGGCGCGTTCGATTGCGCTTAGGAGGCGTGCTTGCGCTGGCCGCTTACCACCCAGAGCGTCATCAATGAGTTGCTGGAGATCAGCCAAGCGTATATTCCCTATGAGCTGCCGGCGGTGCCGGTGAGCTCTTCGGCACAGGCGACAATGGCGGCCAGCTGAGAGCCGGGAGGAAATACGGAAACACCCAGTGCCTCGAGTTGCTTTTTAGCGTGCGGCGGTACCGTACCGCCGGCGAAGATAGGCACATCTGCTCTTTCGACTCTTACTGCATCGATAGCACGCAGGGCCACGTTGATATGGCCACCAATGTTAAGGCCGACGAGATCTACATCTTCATCAACAGCGGCTCGTACAATATCGTCGGTATTGGCCATGCCTATCATGATGACTTCAAAGCCCGCGTCGCGCAGTGCTCTGGCAACGATCGTTGGGCCGCGCCAATGTCCATCCAGGCCTGTTTTCGCCATAAGAATACGTTTCTGGCTGTTGTCCATGCTATTTGTTCCTAGGTTTGGATGGGGGTGTCCCAATCGCCAAAGACATCACGGTAAATGTCGCCTATTTCACCGAGAGTCACCTCGGCTTCCATCGCGTCGAGCATGGCGGGCATAATGTTTTTGTCAGAGCGGCATACGGCTTCCAGATTCTTTAGCGCCTCGCAAGCGCCGGCCTCATGGCGCGTGCGCAGCGTTTCATTGAGCCGTTGCGTGGCGACATCAAAGGCGTCATCCGTACCCATGAAGCCATCGACTTCCCAAGGGGTTTCATCTTCGGTGGCACAAGTTACGCCTACTACATGTTGCTCGCCTGACTCCATCGCCATAAATTCTTTGTGCTGGTTCTGCGCCGCTTGTGCGTGCAGCCAACCGGAATCGAGGGACGCCAAGTAGCCGCCTTGCGCTTGAATTTCGTCAAAGAACTCCCACGCTTTTTCTGCCAGTTGCGCGGTGAGCGTTTCTACATAGTAAGAGCCGCCTAGCGGATCGGTGACGGCGCAAAAATTGGTTTCTTCTTGAATAATTTGCTGTATGCGTACCGACATTTGGTGCGCGTGTTCAGAGGGTATGGATAGCGCTTCGTCATATCCCGAGACGCCCAGTGACTGTACGCCGCCCATAGTCGCTGTCAAAGCCATCAGTGTGCCACGCACGATATTGTTCAGCGGCTGCTGGTATGTCATTTTTGAGCCGGCAGTTACGCAATGCGCACGCAGATTGGCGGCTTTTGGGTCGGTGATGTCGTAGCGTGTTCTGAGTAAGTCACTCCACATGAGTCGTGCAGCGCGGAGCTTAGCGGCTTCTTCGAAAATATGAATGGATGCGCGAAAACTCACGCCTGCGCAACCCTTCGCGGCCTGTACCATAGGTACGTTCCCGCGTCGTTTTATCTCATCAAGGTACTCTACTGCATTGGCAAACAGTGAGCCTAGCTCTTGATCTGGCGTTAGGCCGGTATCCGCGCCGTTGTAACCGGCAATCGATACAGGTACCCAGCGTGGCAAATGTTCATCGCAAAATTCGATAATGTCGGCGTTGAATCTAAGGCCGGCATCGGTGGGAATTTGTTGTTTGGTGACACAGCCTAAATAGGTGAGGTTAAAGTCGCTCTGGCCCGTGCCGGCAATCTTGCGCAGGTCGTACCCGCGTTTTTTGGCCACTGTCCAGTATCCGGCAAGTGCGAAAGGTGCGTGTTGTACCACTGCGCCGCCGGCGTGCCCGAAGCTGGTGTCTACTGGTAGGCCATCCAGACAAATGGCGATATCACGGACGCTTTGCATCACGGCACCGGTGAGGCCGACATCTTCACGGCGCGCTACCACCTCTGGATGATCTACGTTATAGCAGTGGTCTGCGGTATTGCGATCATGCTCCATGATGAAGCCCGTCTCGCCGTTCTTGAGCAGAAATTTAATGCGCTCATTCTCATCCTCGGGCTTGCCGAAACCGCTGAGCTGAAAGATACGCCAGGGTTTGCTGCGATAGCCCGTGGGGTGAAAGCCCCGGTGGTAGGGGGCCTCGCCAGGCTCGCTGTTAACACGATCTTTGTGAGAGTCGGGTACGTCGTCAGCAGTGTAGTAATTCTTTAGCTCAATGCCAGAGCTGGACAGTATCGTTTTGGGTTTTTCATTCGCTGACATTGTTCGGCTTTCCGGCAGGTGACCACTGATTTGTACTGATGTTATATTTAGTTTACTAGCATTACCAGTGCTTTACTGGAAAAGGACATGCTGATATCGTAAGTTAATATTTATAACTATAAGTTGTCCGGAGGTGGCTTTGGCCAATCCAATCGCTTCATCGCTGCAATTAACCGCCACTGAACGCGTGCACATGGGCCGTCGTGTTGCCGAGGTGCTCGCCGAAGAAGTGACGCTTCTGGGTGCCACCCGCGTGTTCCTGTTAGTCAGCAGTACGCTGCAAAAAGAAACCGATGAAATTCAACAGATTAGTGATGTATTAGGTGAGCGTGTTGCTGCTATACACAGCGGTATTCCTCCCCACGCGCCGCGTTCGGCTGTGCTGGCGGCTGCAGCCGTAGCGCGCGAGGCGAATGCAGATTTGATCGTGTCTGTTGGCGGTGGCTCGGTGACGGATGCGGCATCTATCGTGGCGTTGGCACTCAAACATAATTTGCGTGAACATGATGATCTTGCGCCTTACCATGTGTATGTAGACGAGGATGGCGAGACTATCAAGCCTCAGTTTGAAGGGCCCGATGTCCGAGTAATCTGCTGTCCAACAACATTGTCTGGCGGAGAATTTAACCCGCTAGCAGGTGCCACCGATGAAGTGGTTGGTCACAAACAGGGTTTTGAGCACCGCCTGATGGCACCGATCAGTATCATTCTGGATCCAGCGCTAACGCTGCATACGCCCGAGTGGCTGTGGACATCCACAGGGGTGCGCTCTCTTGATCATGCACTGGAGACGCTAGGGTCTTTGCAGTCAGACCATTTCAGTGATGGGATGGCGGCTAGTGCGCTGCAATTGCTGATAGGCGCGTTGCCTGCTGTGCAGGCAGACCCTACTGATTTGGATGCGAGATTGCGCGCACAAATTGGAGCATGGCAGTCGATGATTCCAGTTATTGGCGGTGTGCCTATGGGGGCGAGCCACGCAATCGGCCACATTTTGGGAGGCACCTGCGATGTGCCACACGGATATTGTTCCTGTGTGATGGCGCCCTCGGTGTTGGCATTTAATAGCAGTGTCAACGGTGATCGGCAAAAGCGCATCAGTGCCTGTTTTGGTGAGCCTGGTCGGCCAGCGTCTGAGTTGGTTGATGCGTTTATTACCGGGCTGGGTATGCCAAGAAGCCTGTCGGCTGTTGGTGTGGGTGAAGATCAGCTTGATCACATTGCAGAGTTCACGATGCTCGATTTCTGGGCCAGAACCAATCCCCGCGAAATTGCTGGCCCCGCAGATGTCCGGCAAATTTTAGATATGGCGCTGTAGGAGCTGCAGCCATGAGTAAGGTTGCATTGCGAGAGGTAGGTAGAGGGTCTGGCGGGCTCAAAGAAGAAATTTCTAATTTTAAGCGTAGGCGTATCCGCGAGGAAGCCTGCCACCTGTTTTATCGGCGCGGTTATGAAGGCGCTACCATCGATGCCATCGCCCAAGAGCTGGATGTAACTAAGCCCTTTATCTATTCCTATTTTAAAAACAAAAGTGAACTGCTCTTTGAGATTTGCAAGACGGGTATTGAGCTATCGCTGGATGCTGTGGATAAGGCGTATGCGAAAGAACTGACTCCCAGTGAAACACTATTGCAGCTGGTTGATCATGTGATGCGTATCGTAGTGGATAACCAGGAATACATAGTGGTGTATGAGCGTGAAGAGAAGAACCTTGACCCGGAGTTGGCGCGCAATATTCGTAAGCAGCGTAGTTTGTTCGATCATCGACTGGCGCAATTGTTGGAAGAGGGTAACGCGAGCGGGGATTTTGATATCGCCGATCCGGGCATGACAGCAACGACTATCAGCGGGATGATGACTTGGGTCGCGTTCTGGTATTCCCCGCGCGGCCACTGGTCAGAGGCGCAAATTATAGCGCACGTGATGTCTATGATTGAGGCGGTTGTTGGGTCTAATGCGGCAAAACCAGCGCCGTTTAAAAGAACAAAACGTGGAGGTAAGGCCAAATGAACGCAACCCAGGTTAGCGACCCCAGAATACCGGCCCGAGAAGCCTGCGTAACACGTTATTTACTGCAGCGCTGGGACACTGAAAAGCCGCAAGCCGTATTTGCTGTTTTTGAAGACGGTGAAAGTTGGACGTTTGCTCAGTTGCATCAAAAAGTGAGGCAGCTTGCCGCGGGCCTTGTGGAGCAAGGTGTGAATCGAGGCGATCACGTATCTGTCTGGATGTTTGATGGCAAGGAAGCGATTGTTACCTTTTTTGCCATCAATTATTTGGGCGCGGTGTTTGTGCCATTTAACACCGCATATAAAGGTAAAGTACTTGAGCATGTTTTAGATAATGCTGGTAGTGAGTTACTGGTGGCACACGCGCAGCTGTTAGATCGCCTAGCTGATGTCAACAGGGCCAGGTTACAAAAGGTTTTGGCATTAGGTGAGCCCCCGGCCAATTGTGCGTTGCCTACGGCTAACTTCGATGACGCTTCCAGCAGTTCTGCACAGTTGCCAGAACTTGAGCGCCCGATCGAGCCATGGGATACGCAATCTATTATTTACACCTCGGGAACAACAGGGCCTTCCAAGGGCGTGTTGTCTTCTTACCTGCACATTTTTACCAATGCTGGGCCAGAAACATGGCACTTTGTAACCGGCGAAGATCGTTTTCTGATCAACATGCCGATTTTCCATATCGGCGGTATGGGAGTGATTTTTGTCATGCTCTGCCGCGGTGGATCGATTGCAGTAATGGATACCTTTACTACCGAAAAGTTTTGGCCATTTGTGCGAGAAACAAAAACCACGACAATATTTTTACTGGGCGTGATGGCAACATTTCTATTGAAAGAGCCTCCGGCCCCTGATGATAAAGATCATAGCGTGCGAGTGACGTTTATGGTGCCGCTCACTGAATCCTGTGTTGAATATACTGAACGATTCGGTAGTGACGTTTACACGATATTTAATATGACTGAAATTTCGTCACCGATCGTGTCCGAGCCTAACCCCACACGGCGAGGCACATGCGGTAAAGCGCGGTCGGGTGTAGATGTACGTCTCGTTGATGAAAATGATTGTGAAGTGCCGCAGGGTGAAATAGGGGAAATGATTGTGCGCACGGATCGCCCCTGGGGTATGAATTCCGGCTATTACAAGCGGCCAGATGCCACTGCGGAAGCCTGGCGCAACGGTTGGTTTCATACAGGCGATTGTTTTCGGCAAGATGATGAAGGGTATTTTTATTTTGTAGACAGAATGAAAGACGCGATTCGCAGGCGCGGCGAAAACATATCGTCGTTTGAGGTAGAGGCTGAGGTGGTGGCGTTTCCTGCAGTGCGTGAGGCGGCAGCTTATGCAGTGCCCAGCGAGTTGAGTGAAGACGAGGTGATGATTGCCGTTGCCCCCGTAGAGGGCCAGCAAATAGATGAGCTGCAGCTGATCGAGTTTTTGGGTGAGCGCATGGCCTACTTTATGGTTCCGCGTTACGTACGTATCCTGGATGAGTTGCCCAAGACGCCCACGTCTAAAGTAATGAAGCATGTACTGCGCAATGAGGGTGTAACGGCTGATGCCTGGGATAGAGAGCAGCACAATATACGGTTCAAACGAGAAAAGTTAGGCGCTTGATTTGCTTTGCTGAAAATAATGTTTCATGGAGAGCTGCACGAACCCGTTCGTGTTAGCGAATAAAACGTGGCTCAGACCACTTAAAATGAGAGGCACCATAACGATGAATAAACGTACCGCAATATATCTAGGCATCATGTGCTCTATCGCAGCCCCTGGCACCACTATGGCCCAACAACCATTGGAAGAAGTGATGGTAACGGCTACTAAACGTAATGTAGCGCTAGAAGATTTGGCCGGCGCGGCTAACGTGTTGGGTGGAGATGCTCTACGTCCGGGCGGCATTGAAAATGTACGCGACATGGTGGTCAACATCCCCAGCCTTTCGATCGGTGATCAGTTTGGTTTTGCGCGCGTGTTCATGCGCGGCATCGGCATGACAAGTATTGATATTGGTGGCGAAGGTGCTGTAGCGTTTTTGCAAGATGGCGCGATAGTGCCGCGTCCGGCCGCGCAACTTATGGGTATGTTCGATTTGGCCCAGGTCGAAGTGCTGCGCGGACCTCAGGGTACATTGTACGGCCGTGGCGCCACAGCCGGTGCCATTAATATGGTGACACAAAAGCCAGGCGAAGAGCTGGGCGGTTACATCAATTTAACGGCGGGCAACTACAGCCTATTCAGTGCTGAGGCGGCGGTTGATGTACCAATGAGTGACGCGCTTGCTGCACGCTTTGCCACCAAGATAGAAAAGCGTGACGGCTACGGCGAAAACCTTTTCTCTGGTGAAGACGTAGACGATCGCGACGCGCAGGCCTATAGAGCAACGTTCGTCTATGACGACGGCGGTATGTTCAATGCGACGTTGTCTGGCCAATACTATGAAGAAGATGATCATAACTACGCGTTTCACTACTTTGGCCCCTCACAAGGCACAAGTATTGATGTTCCTCTAGGCGTGCCCACGCTGGGAGGCCGCACCGTGCAAATGCTGGGTGGTGATATCTACGATATCAACTCTGATCAGGAAGCGATCAACGAGCGCGATGGCTATCTTGTTAACCTCACGTTGAATTTCGATATCAATGAACAAACCAGTTTGAGATCGATTAGTACTCTCCAAAACATGGATCGCTTCTTACGTGATGACTTGGATTCTACCGATGTAAACCTGTTTGGTCAGAACAACTACACCGAAGAGAGTGAATCATTCGGGCAAGAATTTGTGTTGAACTACAACGCTGATAAGTACGAATTGCTTGTGGGTGCTATGTACTTCGAGGAAGAACTTTTCGGCGAAGTGTTCGTGCCGTTAACCAATGCTTGCTACGTGCTTGCACCTGATTTGTGTGGCACGCCAGCGGCGGATGCCATTAGTGCTGGAAAGTACCTGCAAGATGGTGAAGTGGATATCACCGCTTACGGCCTGTTTGCCGAAGTGACCTACGATGTTACCGAGCAGTTTACGGTTATTGCCGGCTTACGTTACAACTACGAAGAACGAGAGGGTACCGGTTCTTTCATCTTTGACGCTGCGATGCTGGACGTGAATACTGACGCAGACGAAGACTGGGATGAGATAACACCGCGATTGACTCTGCAGTACGCTATCGACGATCTTTCTCAAGTGTACGTTACGTATACCGAAGCTTTTAAGTCTGGCGTGATTAATACGGGTTCTACTAGCCCCCCACTGGATCCAGAAACTGTTGAAGCCTTTGAAGTAGGCTATAAAGGTCAGACTAGCGACGGCATGCTGACGTACGCCTTGACAGGTTTTTACTACGACTACTCTGACTTGCAAATATCATTTGTAGATGAGGGCAGTGTGGTGTCTACCGTGAATGCGGCGGCAGCAGAAAACTACGGTGCCGAGATAGAGTTAGCTGCAAACTTGGGCAATGGTTTCACCATTGATTTCTTTGGCACATACTTAAGTGCGGAGTATGAAGAGTTTGTAAACGGTGACTATGCAAATGGTTTTGCGCTAACCGATCTAAGCGGTAACACGTTGCCAAACGCGCCTGAATACACCGCGAAGCTAGGCATAACCTATGAGACAGAGGTGGGTGATGGAACGTTGCGCGTTCATGGTGAGGTCTATTATCAGGATGAAGTCTACTTCACAGAATGGAATCGAGAGGATGCGTATCAAGATTCCTATGAACTGTTAAACGCCAATATTGACTATGCGTTTGCAGATGGCGATTGGCTGATCAGCGTTTGGGGTCGTAACCTTGGTGACGAAGAGATTATCTCCAATAATATTATAACAGCGCCGCTATATGATTCATTACGAGTCGGTTCTGTTCTTCCACCTAGAACTATTGGTGCGAGCGTGCGTTTCCAGTTCTAACAAAACCTAGCTGATCGGCAGGTGCTCCTGCCGATCAGCTATTCTTTCCTAGAAAAACGCTTCTACAACTGTGTCGAGAAATCGTCTTCCCATTACCGTTGTGCTGACGTTGCCCTGTGTACTATCTAGCAAATTTTTTGAAACCAGCGAATCAACTCTTTCTGCAATGAGGCTATAGCTAATGCCTGTGCGGCTCTCGAAGGAATCCCTTTTGAAGCCGTCTGTGAGTCGAAGTGCGTTTAACATGAATTCGCCAACCTTATCTTCTTCCGTTAGCACGCGCTGATTACTGCGGCGTTCTGTGGGTAAAGCGCGAAGGTAGCTCTCCGGCTGCTTCAAGCGAGAAAATCGCCGAATTGAACCGCTGGCATGTGTAATTTTTGAGTGAGCGCCAGCGCCTAAGCCTAGGTAGTCCCCAAATGACCAATAGTTTATGTTGTGTCGACTGAACTCTCCCAGCCTTCCATAGGCAGACACCTCGTAGTTATGCATCTCGTGGCTAGCGAGTAGAGCTTCGCCACTGTCTTGGATAGAAGCGAGTTCTAGCTCCTCAGGCAGCGTGGGCGCCGAAGAATAAAAAACGGTGTTGGGTTCTATCGTCAGTTGGTACCACGACAAATGCGTTGGTTTGTACGCAAGCGCTTGTTTAAGATCCTCCTCTGCTTCGTTAAGCGTTTGCCCTGGCAGGCCATGCATTAAATCGAGGTTGAAGTTTTCGAAGCCTGCTGCGTGTAAATACTCTATGGCCTGGTGAGCTTGAGCAGCACTGTGCACGCGGCCCAATTTTCCTAAGTGCGCGTCGTTAAAGCTCTGAACACCCAATGATAATCGGTTAACGCCGCTGGCAAAAAACCCTTCAAACTTGCGAGCTTCAGCGCTGCCTGGGTTTGCTTCCATTGTGATCTCACATTCTTTCGCTAAGGTCAGCCTGCCACCAATACCTTGAACGATTTTTTCGATTGCTTCGACCGAAAAGAGGCTAGGTGTGCCGCCCCCTATGAAGATAGATACTATTTCTCGGCCTTCAACAAACTGCAGATCTTCTTCCAGATCTTGCAGAATAGATTCAACATACTCGGCTTCGGGCAGCGACTGGGTTTCGTGAGAATTAAAATCGCAATAGGGGCATTTGCGCTCGCACCACGGAAGGTGGACATAAACACTCAGTGGAGGCAGAGTCATTAGAGTGTTGAAAGGGCCTGGTAAAGTAGGGCGCTCGCTGCAGCGCGATGGCTGATACGGTTTTTAACCTGTGGATCGAGTTCAGCTGAACTGCAGCCGTGCTCTGGTACGAAAAAAATTGGATCATACCCAAAGCCGTGGTCGCCAGAGGGCGCTTCAAGTATGCGGCCTTCCCAACTGGCAGCACAGATAATGGGCGTTGGATCTGTAGCATGACGCATATAGGCCAAAACACATTGAAAACGAGCCGTACGGTCAGCTTCAGCTACGCCTGAGAGCGCTTGCAAGAGCTTTATGTTGTTGGCTTTATCGCCCTCACCTGAATAGCGCGCCGAATAGATGCCTGGCTCTCCATTCAGCGCATCAACCTCTAACCCTGAATCGTCAGCGATTGCGGCAAGCCCTGTGGCTTTGGCAGCAGCACGCGCTTTGATAATTGCATTTTCGATAAACGATAAGCCCGTCTCATCGGCGTCTGTCACGCCCAACTCGGTTTGAGGAATCAACTTTACGTTTAGCACCGACAGTACTTTGCTGAGCTCGCGCAATTTACCGGCGTTGCCGCTGGCGAGTACAACATCTCTTGGAACATGGCTAGATTGGGTCAATGGATATACAACTGATGTTTAAATTTGAAGGTGAATGTTTCAGAAGCATCTTCGGGTCTGAAAAGAACTTCAAAAAACCGCCATTCTTCATTGATAAATTTGAATTCAGCAATGTAGTAGATGGCCTCACCTTCTCGAACTTCTTGAAATTCGAGCGTTTGATTTTGAATCAAATCCCACGTCTTTCCTTTCAGAAGCGCTGGCCTGGGAGTGCTGCCTACCTCTTGGTTTTCGCGCACCGCCAGATTCAAAATAGCGTTGTTCTTGCCACGCTTGATGCCGTAGCTCTGGGCAACTTTTGGATCAAGGAAGGTTGTGTTTACCACGCTGTAATACAATTCGTAATCGCCGAAAGTCTCGGATTGTTGCGCCTGCGAGGACCAGGCGAGCAGCAGCATGCACCCTAAGACAAACGCTTTAGCATAGGCAGAAGTCATTGGCGCGTAATGTGGTAAATGGCGGTTGTCGCGAATAAATTGGGCCACTTACTCGACAGCAGCGGCTTTAAAGAATTATTGCTGACAACATCGCGTGAGATGATTCGAATGCGGCGCTCGCGGCAGAGGTTCTCGAAATCCTTCACCGTACAAAAGTGAATGTTAGGAGTGTTGTACCAAGTATAGGGAATAAAACCCGATACTGGCATATGGCCGCGCAAGCCCAGATGCAGCCGACAGCGCCAGTGGCCAAAATTGGGGAATGATACGATGCCGGTTCGGCCGATACGCAGCAGCTCATCGAGCACTCGGTCAGGGTAATGTACAGCCTGTATTGCGTGAGCCATTACCACCGTATCAAAACTCTGATCGGGAAAGTTTGAAAGCCCCTCATCCATATTTTGTTCGACGACATTCAGGCCGCGAGAAATTGCAGTTGTGATATTGCCAAGATCAATTTCAAGGCCTGTGCCGCGCACGTCAAGATTATCGCGAAGGTACTCTAGAAACTCGCCATCGCCGCAGCCCAAATCAAGCACTCTTGAGCCGGGTTCTATCCAACGTTGTATGTGGGAGAAATCCAGACGCATAGCTAGCTAGGCTCCCACTCTGCGCATATACGCGCGAAACACGTTTAAGTATCTTGGAATAGGCATCAAAAACGCATCGTGCCCTTCTTTGGCTGTAATCTCTGTGTAGGAAACGGGTCTGTCTGCTTCTATGAGAGAGTCGACGATCTCTCGGGACCGTTCCGGCGCAAATCGCCAGTCTGTAGAAAACGAAATCACCATGAAACTGCATTTCGCCTTCTTGAAGGCTTTGACAGGATCATTATCGAAATCCAAAGCGATATCAAAGTAATCCAGTGCACGTGTCATTAGGATGTACGTGTTGGCATCAAAGTTGGTAGAAAACTGCGAGCCCTGATAGCGCAAGTAACTTTGAACCTGAAACTCCACATCGCTTTCAGAGCCCTGATCTAATGTGCCTGAGCGTATGTCGCGGCCAAATTTATTAGCCATTGCATCGTCAGATAAGTACGTGATGTGGCCGATCATTCGCGCCAGTGCCAAGCCTACGGCGGGCACCTTATTGTTCTTGAGGTAATGGCCGTCGCAAAAATCAGGGTCTTTTTGTATTGCCTGGCGTGCCACTTCATTAAATGCGATGTTTTGCGCACTTAACTTCAAGGCCGCAGCAATAACGACACAGTGTTTGAGGCGGTCAGGATAATCGATAGACCAGCGCATAGCCTGCATGCCACCCAGGCTGCCGCCAATAACCGCCGCCCAACACTCGATGCCAAGGTAGTCGGCTAACCGCGCTTGGCTTTCTACCCAATCGCGCGTTCGCATTGGAGGAAAATCGGGACCCCAGGGCTCGCCAGTGTCAGGATCAATTGAAGTAGGCCCTGTAGAACCGCTGCAGCCCCCAAGGTTATTGAGGCTGACAACAAAAAAGCGATTTGTGTCGATCGGTTTGCCTGGCCCGATGAAGTCGTCCCACCATCCAGCTTTTTTGTCTTCAGGGCTGTGGTAGCCGGCAACGTGATGGTGGCCGCTTAAGGCGTGACAGATTAGCACGCCGTTAGATTTCGTTTCGTTTAAGGAACCGTAGGTTTCGTAGATCAGTTCGTAAGGGGATAGCGCGCGGCCGCAGGCGAGTTGCAGCGGCTCTTCAAACCGAGCTATCTGCGGTGTCACTATGCCAACGGAATGTTTGTCAGTGTGCGGCACGCTTACTTCCGACTATATGCCAAACACGAATTGTGTTGGTAGGTTCACGCTTTGCGCCATGTGGCGCAGCGCAATTTGAATAATGTTGATCAGTATGAACAGCAGTATCGGAGAAAAATCTATTCCCCCCATAGCTGGCAGCATCTTTCTAAAAGGCGCCATCACCGGTTCTGTAATTTGATGCAGCAAAAATAGCACCGGGTTATTCCCGCCCGGCGCTACCCAGCTCAGAATGATCATTGCCAGAAGCGCAAAAAAGTAGATATTAACCAGTACTCCAACAAGACTCAGCGCCGCCCAGACCAGCATCATGCCCACAGCGGGCAACTTATAGCCCGCAAGCATAATTGCAGCTGCAATCGCGATCAATTGAACGAGCAGTGCAAGCACGATTGCGGCGAAGTCGAGCCCGCCGAGCCCTGGAATAATTTTGCGAAGGGGAATCAGAACAGGATTGGTTACCTTTACCAAAAACTGTGAAATTGGGTTGTAGAAGTCAGCGCGGACTAACTGCAGTAAAAAACGCAAAAGAACAGCAATCAAAAACAGGCTGAGTACGGTTTGTACTAGATAAAGTGTAATCTCGTTTGCGGCGCCCATAATCTTTTGTTCTCCTAGTGTTTCAACCCATTTCCCTTGCCATTTCTTCTGCCCGTTGCGCAGCAGCTTGCATGGCTTTGGTAATGGTGTCTCTCAAGTGGTTGGCTTCAAAGCTTTCTATGGCTTTCTCAGTGGTGCCGGCAGGGCTTGTTACTCGCTTACGTAACTCAGCTAGATCGACGTCGCTTTCGATACCCATGCGCGCCGCACCCAGGCCGGTTTGCAGCGCCAGTTTGGACGCTACTTCTCGTTCAAGGCCCAGCGAAACGCCAGCATCAATCATAGCCTCCGTAAACAGAAAGAAGTAGGCGGGGCCACTGCCAGACAAAGCTGTAATGGCGTCCAGTGCTGACTCTTCGTTTACCCAACACGTAATTCCAACCGCGGACAAAATCTGCTCGGCGTAATCTTGCTGCTTTGCAGTAACATTCTTGTTGGCGTATAAACCGCTGGCCCCTTCACCAAGTAAGGCGGGGGTATTGGGCATGCATCGAACAATAGCCGCATCAGTGCCCAGCCGTGCTTCCATTGCGGCAACAGTAACACCCGCGGCAATGGATAGCACAAGCGCACTATTTGTTTGAACAGCCGAAGCAATGCTAGCGGTAGCATCAGCCATCACCTGGGGTTTTACTGCGAGAATTACTACGTCTGCATTTTTGACAGCTTCGGCGTTGTCGCTGTACGTAGCGATGGATGTCGCAGCTTTCAGGCTATCCAAAGAGGCAGGGTAGGGGTCAGATGCGGTGATCGCGCTCGGGGGGTGGCCACTGGCGATTAGACCTCCAACAATACTGCTGGCCATGTTGCCAGCGCCAACGAAAGCGATGTTTGGTGTATTCAAAATAGTTCCAGAGAGTTTCGGATTGCGTTAGGCACTTACCGCGACAAACCGAGCACGTGCACGAGTACCTGTAATTGTCGCTGGCTCGCGTTAGTCAAAGCAGGAAACAGGCAGGCAGTATACACCTCGGGCCGCGCTAAAATCACCTGTGCCGAGGCCCGAATATATCCGTACCGACGCGAACAATCGTGGCGCCTTCACAAATCGCCGCTTCCAGATCAGAAGACATGCCCATCGAGAGCGTGTCTAAGTGCGGCAGCTGTTTCTGAAGCTCGCGTAGCGCTTCTCTTAGCGGCGCCAATTCGGCGCGTTGTGCGTCCAGGCCTTCTCTGGGGGCCGGTATTGCCATTAGGCCGCGAAGTGTCAGTTTAGGTAACTGCTCTATGTGTTGCGCTAGCGCGGTCAATTCTTCTAATGACACGCCAGACTTGCTTGTTTCTTGTGAAATATTTACCTGAATACAGACCTGCAGTGGCGGAAGATGCTCGGGCCGTTGCTCGCTGAGCCGTGTGGCAATTTTTGGGCGATCAATACTGTGAACCCAGTCAAAATACTCAGCTATCTGGCGGGTTTTGTTCGACTGAATCGGCCCGATAAAATGCCACGTGATTGCCAGCTCACTCAGGCTAAGAATTTTCTCTACGGCCTCTTGGAGATAGCTCTCCCCAAAGTGGGTCAAGCCACAGCGGTAGGCGGCTGCAACTTCTTGCGCACTACGGGTTTTGCTGGCGGCGAGTGCAAGTATGTCACTATTGTGAAACTGGCTTTTTTGTGCACTGCGTCCTACTCTTTGCAGCAGCTTTGATATATTGTCATTGAGCTCTTGTTCGTTCATGCCTTGATGTTAGCTGATTCAAAGCAGCTTCACATCTTGTTGGCCGAAACAGAAAAATATCAATCGAAAGTTGTGAGTGGGGATTCGCTGCCTTCGATAAAGGCTCAGCCGGCATAGACCGGCCACCGGAGAATGAAACATGGATATTACAGAACTACTGGCATTCAGCGCCAAGCAGGGGGCATCTGACCTTCACTTGTCTGCCGGTCTTCCTCCCATGATTCGTGTAGACGGCGATATTCGTCGTATCAACCTGCCGCCAATGGAGCACAAGCAGGTACATGAATTAATTTACGACATCATGAACGACAAACAGCGCAAGGATTACGAAGAATTTCTGGAAACAGATTTCTCTTTCGAAGTGCCAGGCGTTGCCCGTTTTCGTGTTAACGCGTTCAACCAAAACCGTGGCGCCGGCGGAGTGTTTCGTACCATTCCCTCAAAGGTTTTAACGATGGAAGATTTGGGTATGGGCCAGGTGTTCCGCGATATAGCGATGATGCCACGTGGCTTGGTGTTGGTAACCGGCCCTACGGGTTCGGGTAAATCTACTACGCTTGCAGCCATGATGGATTACATTAACGACAATAAGTATGAGCACGTACTCACCATTGAAGACCCGATTGAATTTGTTCATGAAAGTAAAAAATGTCTGGTGAACCAGCGGGAAATTCACCGCGACACACTCGGCTTTGCTGAGGCACTGCGTTCAGCTTTGCGTGAAGACCCTGACATTATTCTAGTGGGCGAGATGCGAGATCTTGAAACGATTCGTCTTGCCATGACGGCTGCAGAAACAGGTCACCTGGTATTTGGCACACTGCACACTACCTCGGCTGCAAAAACTATCGACCGGGTAATCGATGTATTCCCCGCGGCAGAAAAAGAAATGGTTCGCTCCATGTTGTCTGAATCATTGCAGGCCGTTGTTTCGCAGACGCTACTGAAACGCAGCACCGGTGGCCGTGTTGCGGCGCATGAAATTATGCGTGGCACCTCTGCGATACGAAACCTGATCCGCGAAGATAAAGTGGCGCAAATGTACTCGGCGATTCAAACGGGTAGCGCGCTGGGTATGCAGACGATGGATCAATGTCTGGAAGATATGGTGAATAAGCGCGTCATCACGCGCGATGTGGCTCGTGAAAAGGCTCGTATGCCGGAGAACTTCTAAGAGCGGTGCTTTTTACAGTAAAAGCCCACCGAGCAAAATGATTGGAGCTTGATGGATGAAGATTGAGGAATTGCTACAGCGTATTGTGAAGGAGGGTGCTTCCGATGGCTTTCTCACAGCAGACGCCCCTGCCAGTATTAAGGTAGATGGCGAGATTTATCCCATCAGCGAAGAGCCACTGGACGGCAAGCTTGTGCTGGAGATGATTCTTTCCACTATGCGGCCTGATCAGCAGAAGGCCTTCACAAAAGACAATGAATGTAACTACGCATTGGCAACCAAATCACTTGGGCGTTTTCGTGCAAGTGCGTTTGTGCAGCGTGGCAAAGCCGGGCTTGTTGTTCGTCGCATCCAGACCGAAATACCCACCGTAGATGAGTTGGGTTTGCCGCCGATAATCAAAGAGCTCGCTATGACTAAGCGAGGCCTGGTCATTTTCGTGGGCGCTACGGGTACGGGTAAGTCTACGTCTCTGGCTTCGATGGTCGGTTATCGAAACCACAATAGCCGTGGCCACATTATTAGTATCGAAGATCCTATTGAATACATTCACGAGCACGCCGGTTGCATTATCACCCAGCGTGAAGTGGGCATGGATACTGAGTCCTTTGATGTTGCGCTAAAAAACACGTTGCGTCAGGCACCCGATGTTATTTTGATTGGTGAGGTGCGAACAGCCGAAACCATGCAGCAGGCGTTGACGTTTGCCGAAACCGGACATCTTTGCTTATGCACGTTGCACGCCAATAACGCAAACCAGGCGCTCGATCGAATTCAAAGTTTTTTCCCAGCCGCGATGCACAATCAGGTTTGGATGGATTTGTCGTTGAATCTCAAATCAATGGTGGCACAGCAGCTGCTTCCGAGGAAAGACGGTAAGGGTCGGACGCCTGTTGTAGAGGTATTACTCAATTCACCGCTTGTTGCAGAATATATTCGTAAAGGTGAAGTGCACCTGATTAAGGACTTGATGGCTAAGTCGACCGAAATGGGCATGCAAACACTGGATCAGTCTCTGGTGCAGGCTTACAAAGACGATTTAATTACGAAAGACGAAGCGATTCGATTCGCTGATTCTGCAAACGATGTTCGACTGCAGATAAAACTTCATGATCGTTCAGGGTTTGGTACTGGCGATGATCTTGGGCTTGCGTATGATGACCCAACCGAAGGTTCAAACTTTCACGGTCGGGCTCGCTAAGCGCTAGTTTCGACGCGTTTAGGGTTCCGAACTGTTCTGCCGATTAAACCAACTTTCGAGGATTAGCTGCGCAGCAAGGCTATCAATAGGCTCTGCTGTGTAGTCGCCCTGATGGCCTTCTTCCTTGGCCAATTGCTTTGCTTCAAAGCTGGTCAACCGCTCATCCATCATTTCTATTGGTAAGCCCAGTCGGCCGTGCAGGCGTCTGGAAAATTTTCGTGCTCGCAAACAGAGCTCGCTTTCAGTGCCATCCATATTGAGCGGATCGCCAACTATCAACAGTTGTGGCTGCCATTCTGTTACTAGCTTTTCGAGCTCCTCCCAATTTGGAACCCCGTCTCTTGCCGCTAGGACTTTCAGTGGCTGGGTGGTGCCCAAAAGAGTGTTGCCCACGGCAACACCTATCTGGCGTAGGCCATAGTCAAACGCCATGAGGCTGTTGTATTTTTCTTTCATTAGATTGGGGATGCTAAGAGAGGGTTTAAGCGTGCCCGGCTTGCCCACTAATAAGGTTCATATCAATACCCAGCAGTGCTGCGGCGGCACCGAGGCGCTCTTCGGAAGAGGTGGAAAAAATGATATCGGAATCGCCTGGTAGCGTGAGCCAGGCATTGTCAGCGAGTTCCTGCTCTAATTGCCCAGCAGCCCATCCGGCGTAACCCAGTGCGATCAAGTGATCCTTCGGGCCTTTGCCGCCTGCAATTGCTCGCAATATGTCGCGAGATGTAGTGAGCATGATTTCATCGGTGACTTTGAGTGTCGATTCCCACCGCGTTTCACCATTGCGATGCAATACAAACCCATGGTCCATTTGTACGGGCCCACCCGCCAGTACTGGTGTATCGGAATAGTCATTAATGATGTTGATCTGCAGGTGTTCAAAAATCTCGCCAACCGTTAGCTCTAGCGGTTGATTGATGACGATACCCATGGCTCCACTTTCGCCATGCTCACAGATGTAGGTAATGCTCTGAGAAAATATTCCTGACGACAGACCGGGCATAGCCAGCAAAAAATGATCTCGCAAACTGTCACTGCTGTGAGATGTATTGATGCCACTCCTCAGTCCCATCGTATTTGTATCTCCCGTATTCACAAAACGTTACCGTTGAGCTGAGCTTAGCTGGTTTTCCAGATATTGCCATGTCCGCACAATTTCGAGTTTGTCGGTGGTGGCGCGTAACGCGGCGGGGAAGGGAGAATAGGGCGCTGCCATCCTTACTACTTTGATTGCGGCTTCATCCAGAACAGCAAACCCCGAAGACGATAAGACCTTAACGTTCTCAAGAGTGCCATCGCTGCGAATGATAACCAGAAGCCGAACATTGCCGTACAGACCGTAGCGCACTGATGCTTCGGGATAATACTTGTTACCGACGGCTTCTAAACGACGCCGCCAATCCATCAGATAGGCAGCATCTGCAGACTGTTTTGCAGAAGCGGCTGTGAGCCTGCGAACCCTTGGCTCTTGCGCAAGCATCTGCGTTTGCTGGTTGAGCTCTGCCTCCAGGTTTGCCAGCTCCTGATTGAGGCGATCGACTTCCGGGCTGATACCCTGTAGCTCGCTCTGCATCTCTTGTTTAGTATCGCTGGGTTTCGCGCGAGCCGCTTCACCAGATGTGGTGATTATCTCAGAGGCATCCAAAGATTGCTGATCGCGTGACTCAGTGGGGTTTTCCTGCGCCATAGCGGCCACGGATGGCGGACTCATCGCGCTCATGATTTGCGTTTCTTCGGCTGTGTCTCCGCTGCCTGTTTGGTTCGCCTGAGCCAGTCGCTCGGCGTCTTCTGGAGCGATTGTGCTGGGGCGTGTGGCCAGCGTAATTTCTATTTGGCGCGGGGCAGAGGCGATGTCGCCGGCTTCAAAGGAAACACCCAGCACGACGGCGGCATGTGCAACCAGCGCCATAAGGACTGCATTGCGGAAACGCGTGTGTTTTTCTGCCCCCTCGGCGAGGTAGTACATAAGCCCCTAGTGCGGTTTTTACCGCTTTTTTTCAAGTTCCCCAGCAATACAATCCATGAGTTGCCCGCCAATGTCCAGATCATATGCTGCGTCAATTTCCCGAATACAGGTGGGGCTAGTGACGTTAATTTCGGTCAAGTAGTCGCCGATGATGTCGAGCCCAACAAACAGTAGACCTTTTTCGCGAAGCGTTGGGCCAACGGTGTTGGCTATTTCCCAATCGCGCTCTGAAAGGGGTTGTGCGACACCGCGCCCACCTGCCGCTAAGTTACCTCTTGTTTCGCCGGCCAAAGGCACTCTTGCGAGGCAATAGGGTACAGGCTCGCCATTGATGATAAGTATCCGCTTGTCGCCGGCTTTGATTTGCGGCAGGAACTTCTGTGCCATGATGGTCTGTTTGCCCTCATTGGTGAGGATTTCCAAAATGACATTGATATTGGAGTCGCCTGGTTTGACACGAAAAATCGCGCTACCCCCCATCCCGTCTAATGGTTTAAAGATGGCGTCGTTATGCTCACCATGGAACGCTTTCAGCCGCGCCATATCGGCACTTACCAATACCGGTGGGCAGCACTGTGGAAATTGCGTGGCAAAGACTTTTTCGTTGCAGTCGCGCAGGCTCTGGCAGCGGTTAACGATCAGGGTTCCCTCTCGCTCCGCCGCCTCTAGAATATAAGTGCTGTAGATGTACTCGTTGTCAAAGGGGGGGTCTTTGCGCATCAATACGGCGTCTAACTCGGCGAGAGGCCTGTCTTGATATTCGCCACGCTCGAACCACTTTTGGGGATCGCGGAAAACTTGCAGTGGCGCCATGCGGGCATAGGCCGCTCCCTGATCCAGATAAAGATCGCTCTGCTCCATATAGAAAAGATCCCAACCTTTGTCTTTGGCCGCCCAGAGCATCGCCATGGTGGCGTCTTTTTTGTAGGCGATTGCTTCTATTGGATCCATGACCACGCCAATGGAGATTGCCATAGCTTCATTCCTAATTGATCTAAAGAGGGCTGCTAACTTACGCAATGGCCGTTGGCCGTGCAAGTTGATCGTGTCTTCAGTGGAGCGCGAGCATGACTAAAAGTTAATGCTGCTGGAGCAGGGGCTGTTGGCTTAGAATAGGTGGCTTAACCTGTAAGAACCCACTCTGGAGCCGCCCACAATGGCCACCTTTTACCTCGTCCTTTCAATCATCAGTCTTTATTGCACGTTTACTGCCATTGTTCAGGCACGTCGTATTGGATGGTTTGTGCCAATTTACTTTATGTCTGCCTGGTTGTGCGGTGAGTTAGCTTTGATTCATTTGCTTTGGCAGCTGAGCCTTACTGCACTGTTGGCGTTTTTTGGAGTTTTCTCTGATTCAGCAGCGCAAACCGGCCTCTGGTGTTTTGCGCTTTCCTGGATTGGGCTTGTTTACCTGCACCTGCAATCAATGGAAACAGCTGGCCATTTACGGCCCGCTTTACGTGAGGCCCTGGGGGCTGATTTCAGAGCAGATATTCCCGCAGACCGGCAGCAGCATTTGAAAGACGACGTCTATACCCGCGAATGGCTGCGGCCTTTCCACTTTAAACGCGACGGGGTGCGCGAGCATCACAATCTATCGTATGGCGATGCAGGAAAGCGTAATTTGCTGGATGTCTATCACCCGCAGGAGCCACGTGAAGGCGGTTTCCCGATTTTGTTACAGGTGCACGGCGGCGCCTGGATGATCGGCGAAAAACAGCAGCAGGGTAAGCCGCTTATGTACCACATGGCGGCACGCGGATGGATGTGCGTGGCGATTAACTACCGGCTCAGCCCTAACGACGCTTTTCCAGCACATATTATTGATGTTAAGAAGGCCATTGCCTGGATCAAAGAAAATGCTGCAGAGTATGGTGGCAATCCAGATTACATTGCTATTACTGGGGGCTCGGCCGGAGGCCATTTAAGTTCGTTGGCGGCCCTAACGCCCAATCTCGCTCAGTTTCAGCCGGGGTTTGAGGAGGTTGATACGACCGTGCAGGCAGCGGTGCCGATCTATGGTGTTTACGATTTTCTTGATCGGTCTCGCATTCGTGGCGATATGTCGATGGACAAAATGCTGGCTGAAAAAGTAATGAAGTGCACAGCCGATGAAAACTATGAGCTTTGGGATACGGGTTCGCCGATAAGCCATGTCGGCCCACACGCGCCTCCGATGTTTGTGATTCAGGGTACGCACGACACGTTAGTTTGGGTGGAAGAAGCGCGAGTGTTTGTGGCAGCTTTGCGAGAAGTCGCTGAAAACCCGGTGGCCTATGCCGAACTGCCAGGCGCGCAACACGCGTACGAAGTTTTTCATTCACTTCGGGTAGAGCATACGATTAACGCTGTTGGTCGATTTTTAGAATGGACGCATGCTACGTGGGTGCGCGATCAAGCATCATAAGCTTATCAAGGTCGGTTGCGCCTGCTAGAGACTATTAAAGTCTCCCCACTGCGCCTGTAAAACGGCAAGCGCAGCTATGGGTGCGGTTTCTGTTCGCAAGATACGTGGCCCAAATTGAATCGCGTTAAATCCCTTCGCCTCTGCAGCGCTAATTTCGTTTTCGCTAAAACCACCCTCAGGCCCAACTAACAGGTCAATGCTGTCGGGTACCGAGTAGGTGCTCAGTGAGTTTTTGACCGAAGTGTGCATTACAAGCTTTAAAGCTGCAGATGAGGCGTCCAGCCAAGTGCCTATGGGCTTTGGCAGCTCTATCGACGGTAGCGTATTTCTCCCGCATTGTTCGCAGGCGCTGATGGCTATTTGCTGCCAATGCCTATGTTTTTTTTCGGCGCGATCGCCAGCCAATTTAACGCCAGTGTTTTCGGTAAACAGCGGATGAATGGCGTATACACCCAGCTCTGTTGCCTTTTGAATGACCCAGTCGAAACGTTCGCCCCGTGATAGTGCGATTCCCAAATGAACAGGTAGGCTCGATTCATTGTTAACCGCCTCGTGGGAGTCTATAGAGACGCGAACAGACTTCTTGTCGATGCTGATAATGGTACATCGATACTCGCCACCAAACCCGTTGAAAAGGGTGAGGGCATCACCCGGAGTCATACGCAGCGCACGGGCTACATGACGACTAGGTTCTGGCTCCAATTCTATGACAGGAGTATCGAGACGTTGCGTTGAATAGATACGTGGAACGCGCATGTCGAACCTCGCCTGTAAACTTGAGCTGTTACAGGCCCAGGTTCTTGTAGATTTGCCGCGTGGGTTCGATTTGGTTCATCGTATAGAAATGAATTCCCGGGGCACCACTTTCCAGTAGTGTTTGGCTGAGTTGCGTAACCACCTCAATACCAAATTTGGTAATGCTCTCTTGATCATCGCCAAAGTCGGCTACACGCTGGTGAATCCAGCGGGGAATCTCGGCGCCGCTTTTAGCAGAGAATCTAACGAGATTTTGAAAATTGGTAATGGGCATGATGCCGGCGTAGACGGGTTTATCTATTCCTGCAGCTGCGCATTGATCAAGGAAATAAAAATAGGCTTCAACGTTATAGAAGTACTGCGTGATTGCGCTATTGGCGCCAGCATCAAATTTGGCTTTTAAAAATTGAATATCCTGATTATAGCCCTGCGCTTCAGGGTGAATTTCTGGATAAGCCGCCACTTCAATCTCAAAATGATCGCCGCTGGTTTTGCGGATAAATTCTACCAGCTCATTCGCGTAGACCAGATGCGTTGCGCCGCCCATGCCCGAGGGCATATCGCCGCGCAACGCTACCAGTCGTTTGATACCGCGTTCGCGATAGGTGTTTAGCAATGTTTCTACGGCATTTTCGTCGTCGCCACCAAAACTGAGATGGGGAGCGACATCGATGCCTGACGCACTTAGCGACGACACCACGTCTAACGTTGTGTCTCGCGTGCTGCCACCAGCGCCATAGGTGACGGAAAAAAACTCCGGCCCTAAGTCGTTGAGTGCAGGCGTGACGTCGTTAAGCAGCTTTGTCATTCCCGCCTCTGTTTTCGGCGGGAAAAATTCGAAGCTGATACGTGTGTTGCGCTCTGACATTGCTAGTTACACCTTTCGCTGGTTTTTATTACGCGTATGAGTACTGAGTGTTGATTAGTACTTGTAGGTGTCTGGCTTGTAAGGGCCTTCTACCTTTACGTTGATGTACTCCGCTTGTTCTTTGGTCAGCTGAGTCAACACGGCGCCAAAACCGCCAATCATGTCAGCCGCAACTTCTTCATCAAGCTTCTTCGGTAGTACTTCAACGCTGAGCGCGCCAGGCTTGAGTGCTTCTTCAAGGTCTGCAAACTTACGCTCAAACAAGTACATCTGTGCAAGTACCTGATTCGCGAACGAGCCATCCATGATCCGAGAAGGGTGACCTGTTGCGTTGCCCAGGTTTACCAAACGGCCTTCAGAAAGCAGTAACAGGTGATCATTGCTTGCTTTGTCGCGGTATACCTTGTGCACCTGCGGCTTGATTTCTTCCCATTCCCAGTTCTCGCGCATGTAGGCGGTATCGATTTCGTTATCGAAGTGACCAATGTTACAAACCACAGCGCCAGACTTGAGAGCGCGCAGCATGTTGGAATCACACACGTTGAAGTTACCGGTAGTGGTAACAACCATGTCGGTGTTCTGCAAAAGTTCGCGGTTCACAGAAGCTTCTGTGCCGTCGTTGATTCCATTGTTGTAAGCGGAATCTACTTCAAATCCATCCATGCACGCTTGCATTGCGCAGATAGGATCAATTTCAGCAACTTTTACGATCATGCCTTCCTGACGCAGCGATTGAGCAGAACCTTTGCCTACGTCACCGTAGCCAATCACAAGTGCTTTTTTACCCGCCATTAAGTGGTCTGTACCACGCTTGATAGCGTCATTCAGACTATGACGGCAGCCGTACTTGTTGTCGTTCTTCGATTTTGTGACGGAATCATTCACGTTGATTGCAGGTACTTTCAATGAACCTTCTTCCAACATTTCCTGCAGACGGTGTACGCCGGTAGTTGTTTCCTCGGTAATGCCGTGAATCGCATCAAGCATTTGTGGGTAGTTTTGGTGCAGCATTGCTGTGAGATCACCGCCATCGTCCAGAATCATGTTGGCATCCCAGGGCTGGCCATCTTTCAAAATGGTTTGCTCGATACACCAGTCGTACTCTTCTTCGGTTTCACCCTTCCAGGCAAACACCGGGATGCCAGCGGCGGCGATTGCTGCTGCGGCGTGATCCTGCGTTGAGAAGATATTGCAAGACGACCAGCGCACTTCGGCGCCAAGCTCGATCAGCGTTTCGATCAACACGCCGGTTTGAATCGTCATGTGTATACAACCCAGAATTTTCGCGCCGGCCAATGGCTTGCTACCAGCGTATTTTTTACGCAGCGCCATCAGTGCAGGCATTTCGCCCTCGGCTATACCCAGTTCCTGACGACCCCAATTGGCCAATGAAATATCTGCAACCTTGTAATCTTCCGTGGTTGCCAGTTCTGCTGCTGTGCTCATGGTGCTTCCTCCGGGCTTTTGGCCCTGTACAAAAATGTGCGTTGCTAAAAAGTGTGTTGGGCGCGCTTTTTACAGCGCGGCTTTCAGGGCGTCAGCCTTGTCAGTGTTTTCCCAGGTGAAATCTGATTCTTCGCGGCCGAAGTGGCCGTACGCTGCAGTACTACGATAAATTGGACGCTTCAGATCAAGCATTGCAATGAGGCCCTTGGGTCGAAGATCAAAGTGCTCGCGAACTAACTCTTCAATTTTTTCGTCAGAGAGCTTGCCGGTGCCAAAGGTTTCAATCGTGATTGATGTTGGCTCTGCTACACCAATGGCATAAGACACCTGAATTTCGCAGCGCTCAGCAAGGCCGGCAGCAACAATATTCTTGGCAACGTAACGGCCGGCGTATGCGGCTGAACGGTCGACCTTAGAAGGGTCTTTACCTGAGAATGCGCCACCACCGTGACGCGCCATGCCGCCGTAGGTATCAACGATGATCTTGCGGCCTGTTAGACCACAGTCACCGACTGGGCCACCGATGATGAACTGCCCGGTTGGGTTGATGTGGTACAGGGTGTCGCTGTGTAGCCATTCTGCTGGCAACACGTCCTTGATTACTTTTTCTAAAATCTGGTCGTGAATTTCTTTTTGGCTGACGTCTTCACTGTGTTGTGTAGACAGAACAACGGCATCGATGGCGGTAGGCTTACCGTCTTCGTAACGTAGTGTAATTTGGCTCTTCGCATCGGGGCGTGCCCAGGGAAGAGTGCCGTCTTTGCGCAATTGCGCGTGACGCTCAACAAGAAGGTGTGAGTAATAAATAGGGGCAGGCATCAACACTGAGGTTTCGTTGGTGGCGTAGCCAAACATCAGGCCCTGATCACCGGCGCCCTGCTCGTGATCGGCACTGTCGTCAACGCCCATGGCGATGTCGCGTGACTGCTTGCCGATCGCGTTTAGTACCGCGCAAGACTCACCGTCAAACCCCATGTCGGAATCGTTGTAGCCGATGTCCAGAATCGTTTGGCGGATAGTTTCTTCCAGATCCATCGTTGCAGAGGTGGTTACCTCGCCAGCAACAATCGTCATGCCTGTTTTGACCATTGTTTCTACGGCTACGCGTGCTTCGGTGTCGCGCTCTAGAATGTAATCCAATACGGCATCAGAAATCTGATCCGCCATTTTGTCGGGGTGCCCCTCGGACACGGATTCAGATGTAAAAAGTGTTGTCTTGCTCATAGTCTTATCCTTATTGCGAAAAAATTAGGGGCGGCCAAAAAGCCGCACCTGTACTTGAAAACCGTTGCGTTGCGCCAGAAAAACACTGGCTATATCAGTCATGCCTGCCTCGGTGGCCCACTGCGCGAGATCCTGCGGGTCAAAACCCAGCCAAAGATCGCCACAATTTTCCCGGGCCCAACCCTGATCGTGGTTGCATAATTCGGTGACCAGTAGGACGCCCTGAGGCGCGAGGCAGGACGCCACATCCTGTAGCACTGCACCTGGGGCAGGGGTGTGGTGTAGAACCATGTTCATCACGACACAATCTGCCTGCAGACTCTCGATTCGAGGGTGACGAGTGTCGCCCTCTATAAAAGTGATGTTGTGTAATCGCGCAGAGGCCGATTTCTCTCGCGCCTGCTGGAGCATAGAAGGCGCGTTGTCTAGCGCGATAACCTGTTCGAATACGGGTGACAGCTCAGCCAGAAAAGAACCGTCGCCAGGCCCAACTTCAAGCGCGGTGCGGTAGTGTTTTAGTGGCGCATCTTTGAGCACTTCGCTTACTACGTCAGCGTATTGCTCGTAGCTGGCGATGAGATCCTGCTGCTGCCGAAATTTTTGTGCATTGAGGCGGAAGAAGCTGCTGGAATTTGCTTCGCGCTGTTGGTGAAGCTCCTTGAGACGCTTTGCGACGCTGGGTGGAAGGGGGATGGTGTCTACCGTCTCATAAATGCTGTGTTGCAAGGCGTCTAGAGCAGCTTGCTGGCCAAGTTCTGCACGTCGGTAAAAAATTGAGTTGCCTTCGCGTCTGGCGGCCACCAGGCCTGCATTGGCCAGTACCTTCAAGTGGTGGCTCAGTGCCGGCTGCCGTATCTCGAACAGGAAACAAAGCTCGGAGACGCCAAAAGAGTCCTGGCTGAGCACGCGTAAAACTAGCAGCCGCAGCGAGTCCGCGCTGGCTTTGCAAAGTGCAGTCAGGGCGCTGAGCTGTTCTTCTGGGGTAGGCGTATCTTTCGGGGTCGAGACAGCGGGCTCAGAAGCAGCCAAAGAGGCAGAGTTGTTGGAGAGCATAGGCGAAGAAGTCTAGCAGTGACGCCAAACTATATCAAAATATTTTGATATAGAAAAGTGTGAGCGAGATCACACTGCACTAACTGGGCCTCTACCAGCCAAGAACGGCCGGAGAATAAGTCGTCAGGCCAATAAACATGGGTATTTGATTGCTGTTGCGGCACGCTTACGCGAAAATGGCGCGCAAAATTCCATGCCGTTTCGGTCATGGTAGTGACTCATCGTTCCATCACCCTGGAGATACCATGTCTGCCCCTCGCCTAGAGCTTGCCAACGCCATTCGCGCACTCAGTATGGACGCCGTTCAAAAGGCGAATAGCGGCCACCCAGGCGCGCCCATGGGCATGGCGGATATAGCCGAAGTGCTATGGAACGATTTTCTGTCTCACAACCCAGTTGACCCTGATTGGCCTAATCGCGACCGTTTTGTGCTTTCTAACGGCCACGGATCGATGCTCATTTATTCGCTGCTGCACCTGAGTGGGTATGACCTGCCGATGGATGAGATTCGCAATTTCCGCCAAATGGGCAGCAAGACGCCGGGCCACCCCGAATATGGTTACACGCCTGGCATTGAAACCACCACTGGCCCGCTCGGTCAGGGCGTGAGTAACGCGGTGGGTATGGCGCTGGCAGAGAAAGTGCTGGCCGCCCAGTTCAACCGCCCCGAACACGCGGTGATCGATCACTATACGTATACCTTTCTTGGCGATGGTTGCCTAATGGAGGGCATTTCCCACGAAGTGTGCTCGCTAGCGGGTACGTTGGGCCTGGGTAAGCTGATAGCCGTGTATGACGACAACGGCATATCGATCGATGGTGAAGTAGAGGGCTGGTTTAAAGATGACACGCCAGCGCGCTTTAGGGCCTATGGCTGGCATGTGCTCGAAAACGTTGATGGCCACGATGCACCTGCCATAAAGGCGGCTATTGAAGCAGCGCGGGCAGAGACTGGGAAACCCACGCTAATATGCGCTAAAACGATTATCGGTAAAGGCTCACCTAACAAAGCGGGTACCGGTGCCGTTCACGGTGCTGCGCTAGGCGACGACGAAGTAGCGGCGACCCGCGATGTTCTAGGTTGGGAGCATGCTCCCTTTGATATTCCTCAGGAGGTGTATGCGGGTTGGGACGCCAAAGCACGAGGCGCAGAGCAACAAGCCGCGTGGCAGACATCGTTTGATGCCTATGCGTCAGCGCACCCCGCGCTGGCTGCAGAGCTAAAGCGCCGGCTTGCAGGCGAATTGCCCGCTGACTTTTCCGAGAAGGCTGCCGCATACGTGCAGCAATGCCAGGAAGAGGGCGCGACGGTTGCCTCTCGCAAAGCCTCGCAAAATTGTCTGAATGCTTACGGCCCGCTTTTGCCGGAGCTGATTGGCGGCTCTGCAGATCTTGCAGGCTCTAATCTGACTATTTGGAGCGATTCCAAGCCAGTTACCGCCGAAGACGCAGGCGGCAACTACATTTATTACGGTGTACGCGAGTTTGGTATGGCTGCCATTATGAATGGCATTGCTTTGCACGGCGGCTTTATCAACTACGGCGCCACGTTCCTGATCTTTATGGAATACGCGCGCAACGCGGTGCGCATGTCGGCGCTGATGAAGCAGCAATCCATTTTTGTGTTTACCCACGATTCTATTGGTCTGGGTGAAGATGGCCCGACTCACCAACCGGTTGAGCAGCTCACTGCATTACGCGCCACGCCTAACCTGCATACATGGCGCCCCTGTGACGCCGTAGAGTCTGCCGTTAGCTGGAAGGCCGCGCTAGAGCGCAACGATGGGCCAGCAGCGCTAATTTTCTCCCGTCAGGGTTTGCAGCACCAACCACGCACTGCACAGCAGTTGGCCGATGTGGCGCGTGGCGGCTACGTACTCAAAGATTGTGATGGGCACCCAGAGGCCGTTCTTATAGCGACTGGTTCTGAAGTGCAGCTGGCGATTACCGCGGCAGATGCTTTAAACAGTAAAGGGGCAAAGGTGCGTGTTGTTTCTATGCCCTGTGCTGAGCTGTTTGAGCAGCAAGACGCGGGTTACCGTGAGTCTGTATTGCCTAGTGATGTGCTGGCGCGTGTTGCCGTTGAAGCAGCGCATGCCGACTACTGGTACAAGTACGTGGGCATCGATGGCCGCGTTGTTGGCATGACGACCTTTGGTGAGTCAGCGCCTGCTGGCGAACTTATGCAGCACTTTGGCTTTACAACTGAAAACGTTGTGACCGTGCTGGAAGAGTTGTTGAGCTAGGTATTCGCCGTGCTGCGTCTGGCAATAAACGGCTATGGCCGTATCGGTCGCAGTATTTTGCGTGCACTTTACGAAGGCTCTTTGCGCAGTGAGCTTTCGATTGTCGCAATTAATGAGTTGGCCGATGCGGGCACGGCATTACACCTTACGCGGTACGATTCAACACACGGACGTTTCGCTTTGCCGCTTGAGGGGGATGATCATTCACTTATCGTGGATGGTGATCATATTCCTTTATTCAATCACGAAGACGTTGCGCAACTACCCTGGCGCTCCTTGGATGTAGATATTGTTTTAGAGTGTACCGGCGCGTTTTCCGATCGTGCCACAGCAGAACAGCACTTGGCGCAGGGTGCTAAGAAAGTGCTTTTTTCTCAGCCCGCTCAATCTGATGTCGACAACACCGTGGTTTTTGGCGTCAATCATCAAACGCTAACTTCAGCTGATCGTGTCGTTTCCAATGCGGCGTGTTCAACGAATGCGATCATCCCTGTGATCAGTGCACTGGAAGAGGCTCTAGGTATTGAGGCGGGCACAATTACCACCATTCACTCGCTGATGAACGATCAGCCGGTTCTGGATGGTTACCATCACACCGATTTACGTAAAACCCGCGCAGCGGGCCATTCGATCATTCCTGTTGATACCGGTATCGCAAAAGGCATAGAACGGTTTTTGCCAGACATGGCAGGGCGCATTTCTGCGCAGGCGTTACGCGTGCCAACACTGAACGTCTCCGCGCTTGATTTAACGATACAAACACGCCGCGACACCACTGAGCGTGAAGTGAATCACATTTTGCGTAGTGCGGCCCAGGCAAACTACAGCGGTGTACTTGGCTACACCGAAGAGCTTCTGGCATCCTGTGATTTTAATCATGACCCTAGTTCCGGCATTGTTGATGCAAGCCAGACGCGCGTTAGCGGATCACGTCTGGTGAAAGTACTCACCTGGTTTGATAACGAGTGGGGCTATGCAAATCGCATGCTCGATGTTGCACGGTACTGGGGCAGTTTGTGAAGGACGCAAGATGACATTGAATGTTCACCGGATGCGGGATTTGAAACTTGAAGACAAGCGGGTGTTAATCCGCGAAGATCTGAATGTTCCAATAAAAGAGGGTGCCGTGACTAGTGATGCTCGCATTCGCGCTGCACTGCCCACCATTAAATTGGCGATCGATGCCGGCGCGCAAGTGTTATTGATGTCGCACCTGGGGCGGCCAACAGAAGGAGAGTTTGATCAAGCTGCCTCTCTGGCACCGGTCGCCGAGCATTTGTCCACGCTGTTGGGACAAGAAGTACAACTCATCCAAGAGTGGCGAGAAAAGATAGAGATAGAAGCAGGGCAGGTGGCGCTTTTAGAGAACGTGCGATTTAACGTCGGCGAAAAAGCGGATGATGATTCTTTAGCCAAGGCCTACGCTCAACTTTGCGACGTGTTTGTGATGGACGCGTTTGGTACGGCGCACCGTGCGCAGGCCTCGACTCACGGTGTTGCAAAGTTTGCTCCGGTTGCCTGTGCGGGGCCTTTATTGTCGGGCGAACTCGAAGCATTGGAGCAAGCGCTGTCGGAACCCAAGCGGCCGATGGTAGCGATTGTGGGCGGCTCTAAGGTTTCCACCAAGCTCACCGTGTTAGAAACACTGTCTGAGAAAGTTGATCAGCTTGTCGTGGGAGGTGGTATTGCAAACACCTTCTTGGCCGCCAGCGGTAAGCCTGTTGGCAATTCACTTTGCGAACATGATTTGATTCCCAAAGCCAAAGCATTGTTAGCAAAAACCAGCATTCCATTACCTGTTGATGTAGTCACAGGCAAAGCGTTTGCCGAAGATACGCCGGCGCAATTGAAATCTGCCGATGACGTATCAGAAGACGATATGATTTTTGATATTGGCCCAGAATCAGCGGAAGCCATTGCGGCAATATTGGCAGATGCCGGCACTATTTTGTGGAACGGGCCAGTGGGCGTTTTTGAATTTGCTGCCTTTGCCGGTGGCACCAGGGCCCTATCTGATGCAATCGCTCAAAGCCCAGCATTTTCCCTGGCAGGCGGCGGTGATACACTGGCTGCCATCGACCAGTTCGACATCGCAGACAAAGTCTCCTACATCTCTACCGGTGGAGGTGCATTCTTGGAATACGTTGAAGGCAAAACGCTTCCTGCGGTAGCCATTTTAGAGCAGCGCGCCAGCGAGCAGTGAAGAGCCGCACAGCACACTGAATAAGCAGAAAAAAATACATAAAAGAGGTTTAGACCATGGCACTTATTAGCCTGCGACAATTGTTGGATCATGCAGCGGAAAACGGGTACGGCGTACCTGCCTTTAACGTAAACAACTTGGAACAGACCCGCGCGATAATGGAAGCGGCAGATATCACCAACTCGCCCGTTATCATGCAGGCCAGTGCCGGCGCTCGCAAATATGCGGGCGCACCATTTCTGCGCGCGATGATGGAAGCGGCGATGAACGAGTTTCCGCACATCCCCGTTGCAGTGCACCAAGATCACGGTGTGTCCCCCGGCGTGTGTCAGCGCTCTATTCAGCTGGGCTTTAGCTCGGTGATGATGGACGGCTCTTTGGGTGAAGATGGCAAGACTCCAATGGATTTTGATTACAACGTGCAGGTAACGAAGCTTGCTGTAGACATGGCGCACGCGTGCGGCGTTTCAGTGGAAGGGGAACTAGGTTGCCTTGGATCTTTGGAAACAGGCGAGGCCGGTGAAGAGGATGGTATTGGCGCAGAAGGCAAGCTGACGCAGGAGCAGATGTTGACCGACCCGGAGGAAGCCGCCGAGTTTGTTAAGGCAACGGGTGTTGATGCATTGGCCATTGCCTGTGGTACGAGTCATGGTGCCTACAAGTTTACGCGTCCGCCTACCGGCGACATTCTGGCTATCGATCGCATCAAAGCGATTAATGCTCGTATACCCAATACGCATTTGGTGATGCATGGCTCGTCTTCCGTGCCTCAGGATTGGCTGGCGGTAATCAACTCATTCGGTGGTGAAATACCTGAAACCTACGGTGTGCCCGTTGAGCAAATTCAAGAAGGTATTAAGCACGGTGTGCGCAAAGTGAATATTGATACTGATCTGCGCCTTGCATCTACCGGCTCCATTCGTCGCTTCCTTGCCGAGAACCCCTCAGAATTTGACCCTCGGAAATACCTGGCCGAAACCGTGAAGGGCATGAAAGAAATATGTATAAATCGGTATGAGTCTTTTGGTACAGCTGGCAATGCCGACAAAATCAAAGTGCGCTCCCTTGATTTGATGCAGGCGGCCTATGCAGCTGGTGAGTTGGAACCGCAGGTTAACTAGGTAGGCTTTACCCAGTGACGCCAGAGCAGCTTGATACTCTACGCTCTGGCCTCACGGCGGTTGGCCATCAGCCATCGCAGTTAGCGCTTATCGAGTGCTATGTTGATTTTTACGGGCTAGACTTTTCTTCGCGATTTCCATCACTGACTTATCAGTTGGGCAGCGTCGAATCGAGCGGTTACTCCCTCGCTGTTCATCAATGGACGCAACCTGAAGCCACTTGCAATTTGTTGTTGGTGCACGGTTACTTCGATCACACGGGTATTTTTGGCAAACTTGTTGAGTGGGCAGTTTCTCAGAACTGTAATGTACTCATCTTTGATCTACCCGGGCACGGCCTCTCTACGGGCGAGCAAGCGTCTATTACTGATTTTAAACACTACGCTCAGGCGATCGATGATGTTCTGCGTGCGGTGAAGTTACCGGACTTACCGCTATTGGCAATGGGCCAGAGTACGGGTGGCGCGGCTCTGGTGGAGTATGCCCGACATTTTACCTGGCCCTTCGCGGCAACTGTGTTGCTGGCGCCGTTAATACGCCCCATGGGTTGGAACAAGATAAATATTGCGCAGAGAGTTGTCCGGGTTTTTACGAAACGAATTCCTCGCAACTTTGCCACCAATTCGTCTGATAGCGATTTTCTTGCGTTTTTAAAAACTGAACCGCTGCAAAGCCAGCATACGTCGTTGCGTTGGGTGGATGCGCTGCGCAATTGGTTGAGCGATTTGGCCTTTGAAGATTTGGGCGTTGGCCCGGCACTTATTGTGCAGGGGGACAACGACGGCACAGTAGATTGGCAGTACAACCTTCCTAAGCTCGCACAACTGTTTCCAGAGAGCACCATAGAGAATGTGTCGGGTGCCGGACATCAGCTTGCAAACGAGTCGCAAGCGCTTCGCGATCATTACTTGGCGAAAGTGGAACACTATTTAGCGGAGCGCGGCCTACCGTTGGGCGGGAAAGCATAGTTTACCGGCTGTAAAAACCCTCAGAGCGCAGCAAATCGTAAAGTGGATCAAGCGCATTTCCGTAGCGCTGCCAGCGATTAACCGACGACTGATAAATTCCCTGCCGCACTTGCACGGCGCTAGGCGTAGCCACAGCCGTTTTGCGCGTATGAAACTCCAGGCAAGCCGGCTCCCAGTCCAGTTGGCAATGACTAACCAACGCTTTCGCCGTTTGTTCTGGCGCATTCACTAGCTCTTCGTACTGCACTTCGTGTATGCGGTTTGGCAAAACTGTTTGCCAGTGTTGCATTAGCTTATCGAACTCGACGAAATACTGGCCACAGGCCAGCAGATCATAATTGTAGTGGTAGTGCTTAAAGTCGAGAGCAAACAGTTGGCGGTAATTGCTTAAGCAGGTGTCCATTGGGTCTCGGCGTAAGCAGATGATCTTTGCGTTAGGAAGCGCCCGGGCTATGGCACCCAGATACATAAAGTTAATGGGCAGTTTGTCGATGAAGTGCTTTGTATGCCCGGTTCTTGGTCGCGTACTTTGAAGATAGGCATCGCCGAGGCTTGCTCTATCGATCTTTTCTGATGTGATGAGCGTTTCTAAATCCAGCACGTCGGGTGATGTTGTCTGCGTTGCTTTTTTCACTTGCAGCGGAAAGTTCTGTAGCTCGCCAGCGGCGAAGACGTTTGAATGGCTAGCTAAAATTTGTTCTACCAGGGTTGTGCCCGTGCGTGGCATTCCCACGATGAATATGGGCTCGCTGGAGGAGCATGTTGCTTCGAAAGGCTGGCAGTTTTGTACAGAATAGATTTCTTTTATCGCGCTAAAGAGCGCCAGGTCTTCATCAAAGTGATAACCCGTGCATTCTTTTTGTTTTTCTTTGGCCCAGATTAGTGAGTCTAACGCAGCCTCGTATTGGCCAAGGTCTTCTAACTCTTTAGCAATTGCATGCCCGAGATGCAGCTGATCTTGTGGCGTTTTTGCTGCATCTTTCAGTCCATCAAGGCGAGCCAGGTGATTGTCGTCTTCCGATTGGTGCCGAACAGTTGAAAGCGATGAGTGTGCTTTGAAGTAGTTTGGTGCCAGTGTGATGGCGGCTTCATAGCTTTCCTGCGCCTCGGCGAACCTTCCTGAAAACTGCAAAGACGCTGCGTGATTAAAGTGAAGTTCCGCAATCCATTGTGGTGGCAGGCTCGACTTCCCTTCGCGATGGCCAAGCAAATGGATAGCCTTTTCATAGCAGAGTAAGGCTGATGCGTGTTCACCGGCGCGACTAAAAACAGTCCCTAAGGTATTCAGTACGGGAAGTTGTTCGGGGGCTTCTTTCCAGGCAAGGTTTGCATGGTGTATTGCCTGTTCCAGCTCATGGAGCGCCAGCAGGTGCTTGCCTTTCTCAGCATGGTACTCGGGATTGCTGGGCGCTAACCCAAGCGCGCGATCAAGAATCTCGATTGCTTTGGCTGGCAGGCCATTGCTGGCGGCGATGACTGCGCAAAAAAACCAGGCATCGGCAAACGTTGGGTCGGCTTTTAATATAGACAGGCAGAGTTGATGAGCCGTTCTGTAGTCTTCGGCCTGCATTGCGCCGCGCGCTGCATTGAAGGCGTCTTTAACGTTTGTATTAGGTTCTGTCATCTCGGGCTTAGTTTAAAGGTACACGCCAAAAAAAACCCGCATCTTTCGATGCGGGTTTGTTAGTGTCAGCAGATTGTTATTAGTCTTCGAATCGGTAGTTGAGGCTTATACCAACTTGGCGAGGACGGATAACGTTTTGATAGTAGCGGCGCAGGGTAACGTCGTTAAATTGACCAGTACGACGCAGGTCCGATCGCACACCGGTGACGGCGTATTTATCAAACACGTTAGTTGCATAGAGCTGAACAGTTAGATTGTCCTTTTCCCAGTTTGCCGACACATTGTGTGTGGCAAAACCGCGTAAGTTCTCACCATCTGCACGCTCACCGATCTTAGTGAGCACATCGCTGATTGCTGTCATTGACCAGTCCAGATCTACCGTAGAGCCGTCGTTCAGGTCAAAGCCGTACCGTGCGCCAAGGTACACAGTGTGCTCTGGTGAGCCCGGGAGGCGGTCGCCGTCGAACACATCGGAAGGATCTTCAGGTGTGATTTGAGTTGGATCTGATAGCGAAGGATCACCATCTAGAACGTCACCCACGTCTTCCGACAGTTCCGCTGTGTTCCAAGCATAGCTGCCAAGAATCTGCAGATTAGGCGTGATGTTGAATTGGCCTGAAAGCTCTAAACCGTAGCTTTCTGCGCTGCCCACGTTACTAGTAATGGGCTGTGCGCCATTAGAGGTGACGGTGTTTATCTGCGTGTCTTCCCAATCGATGTAATATATCGACGCGTTCAAAATGCCCGATTCGCCTGGCTCAGAGCGCAGGCCAATTTCATAGTTCAGCGTTTTGTCTGATGTGTATAGCAGCTCATCGGGTAGCGCACAGACGTTCTGCTCAGCGGGATTTAAATCTTCAGGGCAGGGAGGCACTGGATTAACGCCACCTAGGCGAAAGCCCTCACTGACGGTCAAATAGGCCATCATGTCATCGTCGATGTGATAAGACGTATTGAACTTGAAAATCACATCATCATCTTTAGTTTCGGGGTTCTGCTCTGTAATGAACAGTGCGTCAGGCGCCGCACCATCAAAGACGGTATCAAATAGTGGCAAAGCAAGGCCTGTAAGCAGTTCGTCTTCATATTCGAAGTAACGCACGCCCAGCGTGATTTGCCAGTCTTCAGTTATCTCGAAACCGATTTCACCGAATACGCCGAATTCAGTGATTTCTTGGTCCGTAGAGAAGTAATACTCAAGTGAATCTGGGCGCAGACCAAACCCTCCAAAATTATCGACTGCAAATTGGTCAAACCCGGGTGTGAACTCTAATGATAACGATTCGCCCTCGTACTCACGATAGAAGGCGCCAACGATCCAGCTTAGTGGCCCATCGCCGGTCGAAACCATACGGACCTCTTGCGTGAAGGTTTCTTCATCCAGTGTGTCGCGAGTAAACGCAGCAAAGCTAGGGAAGGCGTCGTAGCCATAGTCGAAGGTGATTAGAAGGTCAGTTTGGTCTCTCACACCTTCATCACTGTATTCAGAAAAGCCTGTGGCAGATGTGATCTCCGCAAAGCCAAGATCAAAGACTAGGTCCAATGAATACAATTCATTTTTCCGATCTTTGGGCTCCAGGAAGCGCATCGCAGATTCGTATTTCCCTGTACCAAAAGCTACTTGGTGGTTAATTTGCCGCGCACCAATTTCCTGATCCTGAATCATGTAGCCCAGTGTCGCATCGAGCCAGTCGCCGGTGTAGCGAAACTGAATCTTTCCAACGGTTGTTTCCTGTGTGTTTGCATCTTCTTTCTGTTTCAGGTTCGCCCTGACGTCCATGGGGTCGTTAAAGTTAGGCTCAGGATTTGAAACGCCGACTTCCCGCACCAGAAAGTTGTAGTCGATGAATCCTGGGTCATCCAGGTAATCCACAGAGGCTCTTACCGCAAACTTGTCTTCTACGATCGGCAGGTTAAGCGTGACACCAGCTTCGTAGCCAAGGGAATCCGAATGCGAAAGACTGTAAATGTCACCACGCAGTTCCAGTGATTGCTCGTCAGTTTGTGGCTTGTGCGGAATGTAACGTACTGCGCCGGCTAATGTACCTGCCCCGTACAATGTGCCCTGTGGCCCAATCAACACTTCCACACGATCAAGATCTACTGGCACCAAATCGATGTAGAGAGGAATCTCTCCGTAATAAGTAGCAACAGTATCGCCGCCGTTGTTTGAACCATCATTCGCAGCGATGGAATCGACGCTCAAGCCTCGCACGGTCAGCGTATTACCGGAGCGTGGCCCCTGATCAACAACAATCAGGCCTGGCACGCGTCTAGCGATGTCAGACAGGTTGGTGATGCGATCCCGTTTTAACATGTCGCCGCTAATTGCGTTGATGTTGATGGGAATGTCTTGAATAGATTCTGCGCGCCGAGTCGCCGTAACAATCACTTCTTCGCGGATCATTGGCCCGGAACCGCTCTGCTGGCTTACTGCATAGCCTGAGAAAAGAGTGGTTGCTATGGCAGCTGACAGTGCGCTGATCTGAAACTTTGGTTTTGTCTTCATGCTTGTCTTCATGTTCGCCCCTAGTGTTTGCGGTAATGCATGTGCGGATGTAGCCGCTCGAGCTCGTCTATTTTCCAGATGAAAAATCGCATCCCTGTGGATCGAGTCGGCTTGTGCCTTAGGCGGCGCCTCAGCTTCCCTAGCAGAAAGAGACCACCTTTATTTACCTAAGGTAATTTATCATCTGCAAGAGCAGGCAGGATACGTTCGAAGTTGCGCAAAAATACCGTTTGATCGGCTCATTTAGGCGCATTTTGGGTAGTTATAACGGGCAGATATTGCGTGTTAGAACAGCACCCGAGTGCGCAGAGTTCCGTCCACGGCGGCGAGCTTTTCAAGTGCCAAATCGCTGTATTCGGCGTCGATATCGATGACGACATAGCCTACGGTTTCGTTGGTTTGGAGATACTGTGCGGAAATATTGATGTGGTTGTCGGAAAACACGCTGTTGATTGCGCCCATTACGCCCGGTACGTTGCGGTGTATGTGCAGCAGCCGGTGGCTGCCGGCGTGCTCTGGCAAGGCGACCTCAGGGAAGTTCACCGACGAAGTAGAGGTGCCGTTGTCGCTGTATCGCGCTAGCTTTTCTGCAACCTCAGAGCCAATATTCTCCTGCGCCTCCATTGTGCTGCCACCAATGTGCGGGGTGAGGAAGGTGTTGTCGAATTGGCGCAGCGGCGACACAAATTCGTCATCGTTAGATCGTGGTTCCACCGGGAAAACATCGATACCTGCGCCGCCCAGCGCGTTGTTTTCAAGCGCTACAGCCAGAGCATCAATATCGACGACGCTGCCGCGGGAAGCATTGATCAAAATACTGCCTGATTGCATCAGCGCTAGTTGCTCGGCGGCAATGAGCTCTTTGGTGCTGGCGTTGTCGGGTACATGCAGGCTGACCACGTCGGATTCGCTGAGTAGCGCTTCCATTGTAGGCACCTGAATAGCGTTGCCCAGAGGAAGCTTGTTGTTAACATCGTAAAAGGACACTTTCATGCCTAGGCTTTCCGCCAGCACACCAAGCTGCATACCGATATTGCCATAGCCAATTATCCCGAGCTTTTTGCCACGGATCTCAAAGGCATTGGCAGCCGATTTGAGCCAAACGCCTCGATGAGCCGCAGCATTTTTCTCGGCCACGCCTCGTAACAGCAAAATGGCTTCCGCAATCACTAGCTCGGCCACACTGCGGGTATTCGAGAAGGGAGCGTTGAACACCACTAGCCCTTTTTCGGTGGCGGCCTGCAAATCCACTTGATTGGTGCCAATGCAGAAGCATCCTACCGCCACCAATTTTTTTGCAGCGTCCAGTACTTCACGCGTGAGCATTGTTCGCGAGCGAATTCCGACGAAATGCGCATCGCTAATGGCCGTTTTAAGATCTTCTTCAGGCAGTGCTTTGGGGTGCGTTTCAATGTTGGTGTAGCCAGCACGCTTGAGGGTTTCAATCGCCGAGGGGTGTACGCCCTCTAACAAAAGAAATTTGATTTTGTGTTTGGGCAGAGATTGTTGCGCCATTGCAGCACGCTCCTGTGATGTAGGCCGGCCGTAAAAAAGCGGCGTATGTTATCATACGCGCCCGCTCAAACTGCGGCCTGTGAAAATTACCGGAGGAGGTAACCGTGCAAGAACTTCAACCTGCAATTGCTGATGCGCTTATCGCAATTGTCGGCGCGGACAGGCTGTTGGTCGATGATGTTGCCTTTGATAAATATGGCGGAGATTGGACAAGTGCCTACACGCCAAAGCCCTCTGCCATAGTTTTGCCAGCGAATATCGAGCAGGTGCAGGCTGTTGTGAAGCTGGCGGCGCAGCATGGAGTAGCGATCGTACCCTCTGGAGGGCGCACTGGCCTCAGTGGCGGAGCCGTGGCTGCCAATGGAGAATTGGTACTGGCATTAGACAGGCTTTGCACCATAGAGGGTTTTAACCCAGTCGATCGCACCGTTCGCTGCGGCGCGGGTGTTGTTACAGATCAACTGCAAACATTTGCCACTGAGCAGGGGCTTTACTATCCGGTGGATTTTGCGTCCAGCGGCTCAAGTCAAATCGGTGGCAACGTTTCGACGAATGCCGGCGGCATTAAGGTTATTGCGCACGGCATGACGCGCGACTGGGTAGCCGGGTTGAAAGTAGTGACTGGTAGTGGCGAGCTGCTTGATCTTAATCGAGGCCTCACTAAAAATAATACGGGTTATGATCTGCGCCAATTGTTTATTGGCGCGGAGGGAACGCTGGGAGTGGTTGTCGAAGCGACCATGCGTTTAGCGCGCCCGCCGAAAGACCCCACTGTGCTCGTACTTGGCACGCCGGATATGACCTCCATTATGTCTGTGATGGAAGCGTTCTCCGGGAAAATTGCCCTGCAGGCCTTTGAGTTCTTTTCAGAACCTGCTTTGCAAAAAGTCATTGCGCATCAGGGTTTACAAAGGCCTTTTGCAACAGCGGCACCTTACTACGCATTGATTGAATTTGAACAGACAGATGATTCCGTTGTTGAAGAAGCGATGTCGCTGTTTGAGTCATGTGTAGAAAAAGGCTGGGTGCTCGATGGCGTGATTAGCCAAAGCGTTGCACAAGCGCAATCACTGTGGCGCTTAAGAGAAGATATTTCTGAAACCATTTCCGCATGGACACCCTACAAGAACGATATTTCTACCCTGACTTCTCGCGTACCGAACTTTCTAGCTGATGTAGAAACTGTGGTAAGCGCTCAGTATCCCGATTTTGAAATTATCTGGTTTGGCCATATTGGTGATGGCAATGTGCATCTGAATATTTTGAAACCTGAAGAATTATCGTTGAATGAATTTCAGGCGCGTTGTGGCGAAGTTAGCCGTTGGGTTTTTGAGATCGTAGAGCGTTACGAAGGCAGTGTGTCTGCAGAGCACGGTGTTGGTCTGTTGAAAAAAGATTATCTACACTACAGCCGCTCAGAGGAAGAAATCGCACTAATGCGCCAGATTAAAGCCGTGTTTGACCCTAGTGGCATTATGAACCCAGGGAAAATCTTCGACGCTTAATGAGCAATAAAAGCCAATGCCATGGCTTATTTTGGATACAGAGTACGAACACCTTCTGTGGTGCCCAGCAGCAACACGTCAGCGGGTTTAAGCGCAAACAAGCCGTTGGTGACAACGCCGGTGATGTTGTTAATTTTTTCTTCCGTACCCAATGGCTGAGGAATTGAAAAGTTGTAAACGTCTAGAATCACGTTGCCGTTATCGGTGACGACGCCTTCGCGGTAAATCGGGTCGCCCCCCAGTTTTACCAGCTCTCGCGCTACGTAACTTCTCGCCATAGGGATGACTTCTACCGGCAGTGGGAAACCACCGAGTGTGTGCACCAACTTACTCTCATCAGCAATACATACGAACTCTTTTGCCACAGCCGTGACAATTTTTTCGCGGGTGAGTGCGGCGCCGCCGCCTTTAATAAGCTGCAGTGCGCTGTTGCTTTCGTCTGCACCATCAATATAGAAATCTACTTTATCTACGGTGTTGAGCTCGTAGACAGGAATGCCATGGCTTTTGAGCCGCTCGGCGGAAGCCTCTGAGCTGGCAACTGTTGCATTAAGTTGGCCTTTTATTCCCGCCAGGCAATCGATAAACAGGTTTGCGGTGGAGCCGGTGCCAATGCCTAGCACAGTGTCTCTTTCTAACTTGGGTTGAATGTAGGCCAGTGCAGCTTCGGCCACAGCCTGTTTCAGTTCGTCCTGAGTCATGGGAAGTACCTGCGGTTGGGTAGAGAGCAGTATAGTGCAGCGCCCCAGAGCAATCATCAAAAACACCGCGCGATCGTAAACTGTTTCTGTTCTTTGTGGCGCTGCTGGTTCACGGCAGCTGTAAATGCCGATGGCCTGCTTTAAGATGGGGCATTCACCGGCCACCTACGGCGTACTGCCAATGCCCCAGTCATATATCAAACGAATTCTCGATGCGCGTGTGTATGACGTGGCGCGAGAAACACCGATTCATTCTGCTGACCTTTTGTCTGCGCGGCTGAACAACCACGTGTGGTTAAAGCGTGAAGACTTACAGCCCGTGTTTTCGTTCAAGTTGCGCGGCGCCTACAGCAAAATGGTACGTATGAGTCAGGCGCAGCGCGCAAGTGGCGTGGTAGCAGCCTCTGCGGGTAATCATGCGCAGGGAGTTGCTATGGCGGCCCAGCATTTGGCGCTTAAAGCTACTATTGTCATGCCGCGCACTACGCCTCAAATAAAGGTTGATGCAGTGCGTAATCTTGGTGCGAAAGTGGTGTTACATGGGGATTCATTTGATGAAGCTGCGGTTAAAGCGAAAGCGCTTGAGTCTGAGAAAGGTTTCACGTTTGTACATCCGTTTGATGACCCGGATGTTATCGCCGGGCAGGGTACTATTGGCATGGAAATCGTCAGGCAGCAACGAAAGCCCCTTGATGCTGTGTTTGTGCCCGTAGGTGGTGGCGGCTTGCTTGCCGGTGTTGCTGCTTATATCAAGTATGTTTGGCCAAAAACGAAATTGATTGGCGTCGAGCCTGAAGATGCCGCGTGCCTGAAGCTAGCGATGGAGCGTGGTCGGCGAGACACGCTGCCGGAAGTAGGGCTGTTTGCCGACGGCTGTGCGGTGGCCCAAGTTGGCAAAGAACCTTTTCGTGTGATTCGAAAATTGGTGTCTGAAGTGATTACTGTCTCTACCGACGAGATGTGCGCGGCCATTAAAGATATTTTTGAAGACACGCGCAGTATTGCTGAGCCAGCGGGAGCGCTGGCCCTCGCGGGCATGAAAAAGTATGTAGAAAAAGAAAATGCTACTGGCCAGGATTTACTGGCGATTGTCAGTGGTGCGAATACCAATTTCGATCGCCTCCGGTACATCTCAGAACGCACTGAGATAGGTGAACAGCGGGAAGCCGTGATTAGCGTGACGGTGCCTGAGCGCCCGGGTAGTTTCAGGCGTTTTTGTAGTGCGCTGGGCCGCCGTAACATCACCGAGTTCAACTATCGCTACGCCGATGCTCAACAGGCGAGAGTCTTTGTAGGGCTTAGTGTGACCCCCGGGCCGGATGATCTTGCGACGTTAATGGCGGATTTGCAGGCAGACGGCTATCCGACAGAAAACCTCACCGATAATGAGGTCGCCAAATTGCACATTCGCCACATGGTGGGTGGCCACGCCCCGGCGGGCTTACAGAATGAGCGCGTGTATCGTGTTGAGTTTCCTGAGCGCCCAGGTGCCCTGCTAAAGTTTCTGGCAGGTTTGGGGCAGCGCTGGAATATCTCAATGTTTCATTATCGCAATCACGGAGCCGCATATGGGCGCATTCTGATCGGGATCACCGTAGATCCGCAGGACCAAAAAGCCCTAGAGTCGGTGCTCGATGAGATTAACTACCCCTTCTGGGACGAAACTGAAAATCGCGCCTACCAGCTCTATTTGGGTCAAAGCAGCTGAATTTGCGCATATTGGCCTGCTTGTTCGTTGCAATTCCCTCAGCCTGAGCTAGTATTTTGGTAGAAATGTTAAAAATTACCAAAAAATAGAGCTTGTTTTCTGAGAGTTCCGCCATGACACGTAAGCCCGATTTAGTACTTCTTGTGATTGCTGCCTTCGCTGTGGGCGTATTGCTAACGGCGCTTTTACCTCTGGCAGCGAGTGATACAGTCGCGGGGCCCGCCTCGGAGCTGCAGGCTGGCGTTATCATTGATGATTAATGGGTTGTCCAGTGGGTGCCGTTAATGCCCCACACTACATCGATGTAGGCCGGCATTCGTTACCACATAGTCCATCCTGATATCCCACGTTGCCGGCTCGATAGCGGGAACCTGCTGGCAGCTGTGGGCTAAACCTACTTTGAGTGTGTCCTGTTGGTTGGCTAGAGCCCGGTCATAGTAGCCGCCGCCCATGCCAAGGCGATTTCCGGCTTCATCCCAGCCCACTAGTGGCATAAATACGATATCCATGGCGGCGATACTGTGAGGCTCTGCGCTTTTGCCTGGCTGCAAAATGCCGTAGTTATTTTCATCCAAAATGGCATCGTCACCCCAAAGCCCGAACATCAGCGCTTCATGGGAACTGATGATGGGCAGATAGACTTGTTTTGAGCAGCGTCGAGCATGCTCGGCCAGCGGCAGCGTACTGATTTCGCCATCAAAGGCAGAGTAGAGTGCTATGCGTTTGGCGTTTTGCCATTGGGGTAGTGCGGCGACAGTGTCGACAATAGCGAGAGCCGCTTGCGCCTGTTGCGCTCGATTGAGAGCGTTTCTGCGTTCGCGTAGCGTTTTACGCAGATCTTTACGCACTGTTGTACGTAAGTCTTTACGTTCGGCCTCGCGCTCTTTGGCCTTTTCCACGGATGTTCTACCCGAGTTGTCGGCGCAGTGAATGCGCAAAAAAAAGAAAGGATTCCCAACATACCGCTGACAAGACAGCCCGTGAACCCGACGGTTCAAGGTGGTGGCTCTTGTACCGTATTAGGCTTTCCGGTCTAGGCCGGACATGCACACCAACAGTATCAAGAAACCTCCGGGTACCAATTATCGGCTCGTGGACTATAAGTCTGGCGCATACGCCAGGGACCCGTAGGGAGTATAGCCCAGTTTGATGGGTTAGCGCGCACTCAGGAAAAGGCAAACAGGCGGTAATAATTCGTCGAATCAGCCAATTTCAAGCTGGCGCAAATCGTATAGCGCATCGTCCAGCTTGCTGTTCAGCTGCTTGAGCGCTCCATTGCTGCCCTGAGCCGAATTGCTCTGCGTGGAGGCCTGTAGTAACTCAAAGCTGATATTGAGTGCGGCCATGACCGCGATACGCTCCAGGCCAATGACTTTACCCGTGTCGCGGATAGAGCGCATTTGCTTGTCCAGGTATTTGGCAGAAGACGCCAGCTCTGACTCTTGGTTTTCAGGGCAGGCCACTTGATATTCTTTGTCGAGAATATGGACTGTTACAGTATTGGCTTGGCTCACTGGCTTCACTCCATGGCACGCAGGCGCTGGATCATGGCTTCAACCTTGGTCCGCGCGAGTTCGTTTTTTTCAATGAGATCCTGCCGCTCCTGATGCCACCCGGAACTGTCAGCCTTTAAGGACTGATTTTCTCGATTGAGCTCGCGACACAGGTTGATGAGCTCGTCGATTTTTTTTTCGAGCTCTTTCACTTGATTCTCGGCCATGCGGGTATACTGGGGCAGGTTTTTATTGGAACCTAACTATAGTGTTGGTTGGCATTCAGGTCAACGTCACAAAACTCAACTATTTCAATAGCCTGCCAAGGTTTTTTTAGCCATCGGTGTAAGTGTGTGCCGATTGCGATACGCAGCCCAATAAATAACGGTGAGCATCACCTTAGCTCTGGGCTAAAAATGGAGAATGGTTCATGTTTGATGAGCTGACACCGTCAGTCGGTGTATTCGACTTTGAAGAGCTGGCCAATCAGCTGTTAGAACAAGGCAGTGCTGTTTCGCCGGCGCGCCTGCACGGCATGCTGGCGGGGTTGCTATCGGCGGGAGCACAACCTATTCCCGAGCTTGGTTTAGATGCTGCCTCGCATTTACTTGAGGTGTCTGCGTACGGCGAGCTTGCCGAGCAAATCATGCAGCTCTATACCGTCACTGCCGGCGCATTGGCAGATGAAGAGTTCGAATTTCACCCTCTGCTGCCCGATGATGAAGAGGCGCTAGACGTTCGCACTGAAGCCCTGGCAGATTGGAGTGCCGGCTTCCTGCTGGGTTTTGCTCAGCAGAATGGGAAAACGCCGGAGCAATCGAGCGCACTTTCAACCGACAGCAGTGAGATTCTTTCTGACATGGCGGCTATGGCAGAAGCGTCGATGAGTGAAGAGGAAGATGGCGAAGAAGATGAAGCTGAGTCGCATTATTGGGAGTTAGTAGAGTACGTTCGCTTTGCAACACTTAATGTCTATATGGATATCCGTATTGCACAGCGCGACGAAGATGTAGCCCCTGAAAATCATTCTATTCATTAGAGTAGTTCCGCATGAGTATCAGTAAAACCGAATA
>JBGCFE010000088.1:0-9089 GCA_045106775.1 Halioglobus sp. | reverse complement strand
AGCAGAAAGTAAACACTACCGCAGTATTGTTGAGCGTGAAGATGCGTTGCGCCACGTTGTGGTATTGAGCGAGCGCTTTCCACCGGCTACGAAAACGGCATGTGACACTACGCTCGTCACTGGATCAGTAGTGGTGTCTGTCGATTACTTCAAAACAGTTGTGGCGGCGTTGCGCAATTTGGTGGGTGGAAACATCAGTGCCTATGAGTCGCTGATTGATCGAGCCCGGCGGGAGGCCTTGTTGCGTATGCAGGCGCAGGCCGATGCTATGGGTGCGGCTATGATTATTAATGTGAAGTTTGAAACTAGTCGCGTCTCCGGTAATGCTGATAAGTCGATCGGTTCCGTCGAAGTGTTGGCCTATGGCACTGCGCTCCGTGAACCGAATCGGTTGAAAGCCGCTTAGGGGTTGATGTGACAAATCTACCTGACGAAAACCCCAGGATTCCCGAAGGAATCAACGTCAAAAACGAAAACCCATTTTCTGAGTTCTTGCAACTATTGGCTGGCGTGTTGATTGCGTCTGCCACAGTGCTGCTGGTTATTGTGCTGGTGATCGACCTGATGGCGCCCTACGTTCCTTTTTCATGGGAGGACAAAGCGGCACCGCTCATTGCACAATATCTGGAGCAGGGTGAGACCCCGCCTCCGGCAGAGGCGCAGCAGGCACTGGCGGACCTGGGAGCGAAGTTGGTTGACGCCAGCTTTGCGCTAGATGCGTCTGGCGCAGGGGCTAAAAAAAACGGCGGTGTGCCCAGAGAGGGTTATCACTTTCACCTGATCAATAGCAGCGTGGCAAACGCCTATGCAACGCTGGGTGGTCATATCATTGTGACAGACGCGCTGCTGAAGCAGGTAACCTCTGAAAATGGGCTTGCGATGGTTGTTGCTCATGAGATAGCGCACATCCGCTATCGACACCCCATCTCTGGCGCCAGCCGCGCAGTGGTTTTGCAGTTGGCACTGTATGCTCTTTTGGGCGGCTCCGGCGATGGCCCCATTGGCGGTTTGCTGTCGGGTTCAAGCATGTTGGCGCTGTTGAGTTTCAATCGCGATATGGAAGCGGCGGCAGATTCGCGTGCGTTGAACATTCTGAACGCTCACTATAAAACCTATTTGGGTGCCGATGAGTTCTTTCAAACAATGGCCGATAGCAAAGATGAGACGCTTTGGCTTGAGTTTGCGCAAACGCACCCAAACTCGGAGCGGCGTTTAGAGAAAATTAGACAGCGAGTCAGCATTGCCGCAGGCGACGACATGGCAGTAACGCCGTTACCGGCGGCCCTAACCTTGGCTGCGCCCCTTGAGCAGGCGCAATAAGCGCAGGCTCTAGCGTTAGCGTCGCCAGTTGATCAAGTTAAAACCGACTAGGAGAGTTTTTTTGCAACCATTTACGATTACGCTTACCCCCAGACTCTATGAAACCGACGTTATGGGCCATATCAATAATGCTTCAATCGCCGCGTGGTTTGAGGTTGTGCGCGTACGTTTTCTCGAATCCTTAGTAGAAGGCGGCCCTGCTCACGGCAAGAACTGGACGCTCGCGTCTGTGCATATTGATTTCAGGGGAGAAACCTTCTACGGAGAGGACGTGATGGCCAGTATCACGCAGGCCAAGGTAGGCCGTACTTCCTTGACGCTTGATTGCGCCATGGCTCAGGGTGAGCGGCAGACGGTTGAGGGCAGGGCGGTGATGGTGCAGTGGGATCCAGAAACCCGTAAGCCCTGTACTGTAGACGAGGCTGTACGTGAAAAAATCAGCGCGCTGGGTTAAGCGGTTTCTGAAACGCTACGCATTCTGTTTTGGTGGTTTGTCTAACTCTAATCGCTTGAGAATGTCGTACAGTGAGCTTAGCTTAACGTCCATGCTCTGAGCGACCTGCGGCAAGCTTGACCCCGTACCATCTTTGAACCCGGTTACCTTTTCCAGCTTGTAGGCGACCATGCACCTTTCGAGGCGGCGCAGCGATTCGCGGTGACCGACGTCCTCGCCTGCGTATTCTCTGAAGATTTTCGAGAATTCACGCACGGTATTTGCCTCCGCGGTGACCGCCGCCACGGGGCGAATATCGAAAAAACTATTGCGCTGTACAATCAGCATCACCACCACGTAAAACAAAATGCCCCGTGTCGCCATTAAGAAGGGCCAGGCTAGGTGCAGCCCTAGCAGACAGCTAGTGGCATAAACCAGCGCTGCGGCGAGTGCGTACACATTCTTGATCTGTGCTTCATTTGATTTAGCCGATCTATATGCTCTGAACAGTCCAATCACTATGGCCAGGGTGAAGAGGTAGAGCATTGCCTGGCCAAGAAAGGCGTATTTGGCTGGCGCACTGAGTGTGATGATGTCGCGAGGCCCGGGCCTCACGCCGTCTATAAGGTGATCGGTAAACACAGTGAAGTAACCGATGGTCACCAGGAACATCAACAAAAAACTCATTGCGGGCCATCGCTTGTGGAAACGCATTCCAAACATGCTTAGCAGTAGATATCCGCCTGCGATCAGGCTGGTGGCATCCCAATAGTAGTAGAGCCGAATAACGAAAATGCGTTCCATATGTATGGCGGTGGCCCAGTGTTCTGGGCCAAAGAGTAGAATTTGAATCAGCGAATACATCATGAACATGAACACGAAGATCAGTAATTCTGGCTTTATGTCTGAGTGCCATTGCGGGAAATTAAAGACTAGCCCCCTTGAAACCCAGAGCTTTACGATTAGTCCAGCCAGGGTGATAAGCAAATACAGGTTCAAGCGTTGTCCTCCTTGGACGGACGTTCTCTAGTTGACAGTGTGCGGGTTATCACAGGCGCCGTATATTACTCAAAACCTGTGCGGGTAACCAAGCGAAAAACGCCGCCATAACAGCCTTTTTTTCCTCCACAAGCGTCTCCAATCTACCCCGAGTAAATTCGGTCATTCGAATAATGCACGCTCGACAAAATTTGCCGCAAAATCCAAAAAAAATTGAAAGAAAAATGCTGTCTTTCATTAGCCCTCCAGTTGGCTGGCACCCAAGTAACTGACTGAATAATAAGTCGAAAAAAATAATTCGATGTGCCGAAATGCGCGAACCGCCGCTTTGGTATGGCCGAAAAAAAATACTTATTGAGACGATTTTTTCACGCCGCTAGAGTTTAAGGCGGTGCGTTATGGGGCAGCCACCAATGTCGCTTTCTTTTCGTTTTAATGCATACAAATCGAAGCCGGCGGTGTCGGTAGCTCTTTGAAAAGCGCACCACATCAAATGACAAAAAAAATCGAATGTTAAGGGGATATCAACCATGTTTTTGATTGGGAAAAAAGTTTTGCTGCCAGCGGGCGCTCGCCATCGACGTGAGGCTTCCACGCAACCGGGTGTGAGGCCAATGGCCACGCTTGCGATGGCGCTCGGAGGTGCCCTGTTGTTCGTCTCAACTCCGGCAGTTTCACAGACTGGCAATCTGATCTATTCACCTAACTTAGCCTCGATACCGGTAGGGTCTACTGCCTTTTATCTTGCTGTATCCATCACGCTGGCAATTTTGGGTGCCTACGCGTTAAGGAATAGACCGCCAGGCTCGTCTCTAACGGGTGCAGTACTTCTGGTCTCTGCCGTCGCGGTTGGCGAGTTGCTCCTAGGGGCAAAAGTCTATGCGCTGGTGGGTACCACGCAGTCCTTTCTGTCGAATCCGCAGGGCGGTAGCGTGGTCATCGTCAACGGCTCTCAGAACTTCAGCAACAATAGCGGAGTCCCTATGCGGGTTTCGACGCTAACGCCCCCCTGCGCTCTGGCCAATACGGCTGCGAACGCGTGTCAGGTGGGTGTCGTCCTGCCGCCGGGAGCCTCATGCGATACCGAATACGCTTGTCCGTAAACCTCAGGAGTTAACAATATGTTTATTCAATTACGCCACTGGATTAGCGCGGTGGGGCAGTGCATGGCTTTGATAGCTTTAGCGACACTCTCTATGCCTGCACTTACGGCTTCAGTTGAGCAGCTGTTCACCGAGAGCCCAGTGTTTACATTCGATAGGGGCACTAGTCTGGAAAACCTGAAAAAAACGTATCCGGATTTAGTCTACGACGACGAGGCTTTTACCTACTTAACGCGCAAGCCGAAGAACGCTATGGTTGAGCAAATCGCGTTTACCGTTTACGAAGGTAAGCTGACCAGCTCTCGCGTCACCTTGCGTCAAGGTTTGAGTTCGTCTGCGGCGATAGCTGCTGCAGCGAAGCGCGTAGGCTACTCAGTCATTACCCAGCGCGATGTCGGGGTCGTTGCGTCACATAGTAATGGGAGCTCGTTAGAAGCATCGACATCGAGAAGGAAATTGCACTGGAAAATAGTCGTAGGGCCCAAAGATGCAGCCCACCGCCCCAAACCAGTGGTCATTCCTAAAGGGCAGGCGGCAGCCCCCACCAAAAGCGCTCTTGGCCCAGAGGAGGGGGCCGAAGTATTGGCGGAGCATCTCCTACATTTTTTAGACAATGCGCCTCTCATGCACTTTACCCAAACGACGTCGCTACAGCAGCTTGAGCAGTACTATCCCGGTTTGGCGCTCTTGTCTGGCAAGGTATCGGATTACGGTGCAGTTGATGCCTCTCTGGATTTTGTCGAGCGGGTTGAGTTTCATACTGAAAACGAGGGTAAGCGTCTCACCTGGATAGGCGTGTATTTTAAGCCGGGATTGGATCAGTCAGCGATGGCCGAGGCATTCTCTAGCGTGCTAAAGCAAAAATACGGCAAGCTAATTCGCGATACGTCTTCTGAGCATCTTGTGCGCCGAAAAGACTTTACCAACGCATTTCACACGCGTTGGTATTTTCGGCAGAAGCAGTGGTCAGCGGGTATTTATCCGCCGAAATAAAATGGTGCTAGCGAGCGCTGAGGCAGATGCCTTAGACATTGGGCTGCAGTGAGTCGAAACAAGTTGCACTAAGTCGAAACAAGTTGCACAGAGTGTTTTAAGCGTTGCCGCGTTTTAGCAAGCGGAAGAACGGGTAGGAGGGGTCTGCTTCGCCAGGCGTTCCAATGTAAGAGCCTTCAATCATGGGGTGGTCTAACCGCGTGGTTGAAGGCGTGTTTACGTTTGCCCAGTCGGCAACAACCGCGCGATAGCTGAACTTCCAGCGACCGTCACGCTTCTCGTACTTGTCGAAATACCTGCCGCCAATCAGCAAATCCATGGGTTCGCCCTCGGTGGCAACCTGATGATAGGCCAGGATGTAGACTTCGCCCTCGGCATAGTCTCCGTCGAAAGCGAGGTTCACCGTTGTCACATTGTGATGCAGTATCAGCATAGGCGCCTGTATCTCGGGCAGCTTGTCGATAAACTCCATCGCCAGGCCCTTAAAGAATGAGCCGTGATCGTCGATCGCATCTTCGTGGTAGAGATCGCGCATCTTTTCATGGTCGTGCCGATCGGCCGCGTTGCAGTACCGGTGGATTAGCTCTGTGACGGCTTGTTTGTCTAAGAGCTCTTGTATTCGCGGGTCTAAAGGCTCGTTCATGGATTTCTCCTATGCTGTGTTTCCCAGCGCAGCCTGATAGGCGGCAATGGTCGGGGCCAGCCCCATGCGAATGGCATCCACGGTTAGCGCGTGCCCAATAGAGACTTCGAGCAATGCCGGAAGAGTGGCCAATTTAGGGAGGTTGTGGAGATCGAGGTCGTGGCCCGCATTAATGCCCAGCCCCACTTCGGCAGCGCTTTCTGCTGCTTCGTAAAACTTAGCGAACACCTTCTCAACGTTCTGGTTGTCTCTGCACGCGGCAGCATAGCTTTCGGTATACAGCTCAATTCTATCGGCGCCGATAGCGGCGGCCAGCCGAATTTGGTCTGGCTCCGGGTCCATAAACAGCGCAGCGCGTATGCCTAAACTGTTTAGCTCTTGCACCAGCGGTGCCACAGCATCGCCATCTTTCTTCAAGTCAAAGCCGTGATCGGAGGTGAGTTGGTCGTCACCATCGGGCACCAGAGTGCACTGCGCGGGGCGTATCGCGCGCACCAGTTCCATAAATCCGGGGTAGTCACCTACGCCGGCCCTGTCACTGGCCCTTGGGCCTGTCATGGGATTGCCTTCGATATTGAATTCGATGTTTGGATTACCGTCTGAAATGCGCTCCCACGCAGATGCTAGATCAAAACAATCTTGCGCTCTGATATGGCGTTGATCTGGCCGCGGGTGCACAGTAATGCCGTCAGCGCCTGCGCTAATGCACATGCAGGCGTGCTCCACGACATCGGGGTTGGTGGTGTCGCGAGAATTCCGAATAAGCGCTATTTTGTTGAGATTTACGCTCAGCGCGATCATTGCGCGGCCTGGCGCACTATCTCTTTAATCACAATAGGCTTGACCGGGACGTCACTCATTCTCCCAGACCTGCCAGTGGGTGCAGTGGCAATGAAATCTACGATATCGATGCCGCTAATCACTTCACCAAAGACAGTGTACCCCGGGCGGCCAGGTGCCCAGTCGAGGCGTAGGTTAGAGCGCTGATTGATAAAAAACTGGGAGGTGGCAGAGTCTGGGTCACTGGTGCGTGCCATGGCGATCGTGCCACGTGTGTTGTGGAGGCGGTTGCGCGATTCATTAATGATGGGATCGCTCGTGGCTTTCTCCGTCATGTCAGGCAAGAAACCGCCGCCCTGTATCATGAAGTTTGGAATGACACGGTGGAAGACAGTGCCGCTGTAAAACCCGCTATCGATGTATTTTAAAAAGTTGGCAACGGTAACCGGTGCCTTTTTCGCGTTGAGTGCAATGGTGATGTCGCCCTCGGTGGTTTTCATAACGACAATAACGCTAGCGGGTGCGGCGGGTTTGGTGTCAGCCGCACTTGCAGCGTCTTTCGCGTTCTCACTAGCGTGAGCGCTTAGGCTGAGTAATACAGTGAAAAGCAGTAGTGTACGAGTAATCATCGATAAAAGTCCTTTAAGCCCAGCCAGTGTTTTTACGTCGTTTCGGTACAAGGCGAGGTGCAACCAGTGCGATGATCACCCCCAATAAAACGGCTAGCGCACCATTCAAAAAATCTTCGCTCTTGAGTTTGTCGCGCAAGCGTTGATTCTCGGCTTCAAGCATGTCGTTTTGACCGCGCAAGTTCTCGGTGTCTTCGATGAGCCGCCGGTTGTCGATGTCCAGCTGCACCGCCTTGCCTGAAATTTGCTTGAGCTTGCTCAGTTCGGTGGAGACGCTATCGAGCTCGCCGCCGGTGGAGGTCATTTGATTCACGAGCGCTGTGCGCTCCGCTTTCACGGTTTGCAATTCCTCTGACAACGCCTTGCTTTTTTCCATGGCATTGGCCGCGCGCTCTACCGCGGCATCGAGCTTCAATTTAGCTGGCTTGTCGCTCATCAGATATTGAGTGCGAATCCAGCCGGATGTGCCGCGATCAGTGGTGATTTCTGACCAGACGCCGTCTATCGAGCTTCTTGCAACGGTTAGGCGTGTGCCTGAGGGTATCCCTCGGTGAACGATTCTGAACTCGTTGCCAGCACCACTGCGCAGTGGCACTTTCGTTTCATCGCTTACGTAGCGCACGTCTTGAGCTTGTGCGAGCGGGCTGAAAATCGCCGGCAGTGCAAGTAGGGCCAGCAAAAGCGCTGCCGCAGGAGCGCGCGAGTAGTGTGCAGATCTAGCGCTTGTGATTGGTGTTTGTGTCAGCATTGCTTGTGTGGGCCTCTGAGTGTGTAGGCGTAATAGGCTGTAACGTTTTTAGCAAATCGTGGTAAACCGCAGCAAATCGTAGAAATTGGTGCGCTAAAACTGCCCAAGAGACCAGCATTTTAGCGAGCAGCTATGGCGCATGTCACCCGCAGAATAGGGTAAAAATCAGGGCAAAACGCGCTTATAGGGTTTCACCACAACGCGACTAAACACACCAGCGGTAACGTAAGGGTCAGCATCTGCCCACGCTTGTGCTGCCTCTAGGCTTTCGAACTCGGCTATCACAAGGCTACCTGAAAACCCGGCTTCACCTGGATCTTCAGTGTCGATGGCAGGGTGGGGCCCGGCTACCAGTAATGCCCCGGCATCTGCCAATGCTTGCAGCCGCTCCAAATGGGCTGGCCTTGCGGACTGACGAAGCGGGAGGCTATTTGCAACGTCTTCACAAATGATCGCGTAGTACACGTGTGCTCCTGTTTAAATCTAGTAGGGCGGTTGGATGGATCAGCGAGCCTCAGGCTCATCGGGCTCTAGCAGTTTTCCTTCACCGTCTTCAGCCAGATGGGGGCTGATGATGATAGCGGTTAACACCATCAGCAGCAGCGTGAACCCTATGGCAGAGTACAGTTTGTAGTCTACCCAGGCTTCTTCGCTGAAGTTGAATGCGACGAACAGGTTGAGTGCTCCCACTGCAAAAAAGTCAGCCACCCACACCAGGTTCAGAGTTTTCCAGACGCGTTTGGGCAAATGTAATTGGCTCCCCAGCGCGCGTTCGATGAGGTTTTTCTGACCGATGAATTGCGAGCCAAGAAAGGCAGCTGCCATTGCCCAGTTGAATACCGTAGGTTTCCATTGAATGAAGGCTTCATTGCGATACAGCAGCGTCGCGCCGCCAAAGACGCAAATGGCCAGCAGCATCCACGCGGCGCGTTTGTCAAACTTTCTCTCCAGCGCACAGGTGAGTACGAAGCCAGCGGTCGCAGCGATCATTAGCACCGCGGTGGCTGAAAAAATGCCGTCGAAGTTGTGCTCCCAGCCACCAAGAGCAATAGCTTTGCCGTCCATCTGATAGGCGACAAAAAACAGAACAATGGGGACTATCTCTAATAATTGCTTCATCGTGCCAGTAACTGCTTCATGGATTCTGTGATGCTCCGGCTGTTAAACTAAGGGCCGCTCTTGAAAGTTAATAAAAGTGTGCTGCCCCTTTGTTTGGTTCAACAAACCTCAGAGCAGCCAAAATTGTGTAGGCCAGTGTAAAGATTGTGTTGATCGACTTCCACACCCATAGCACAGCATCCGATGGTGAACTTTCACCGCAGGAATTGCTTGAGCAAGCGCGTCGCTCTGGGATAGAGATATTTGCCATTACCGACCACGATACGGTTGCCGGCTATCGGTCTGCGCTGGCGCATTTATCGATTGATGACGCCTTGCAGCT
>JBGCFE010000087.1:0-12824 GCA_045106775.1 Halioglobus sp. | reverse complement strand
CCCGCAGGCACGCCCGGCGGCCGCTCTGGTAAAAGCAATAAACATGCGCAAAGAAGATATTGCACATTGTGAAAATATTGGTATTCACGGTGCGCATCTGCTGCGTCCGCTGTATACCGGCGAAACGTTGAACCTCATGACTCATTGCAATGCCGGTTGGTTGGCAACGATCCAGTGGGGAACCGCGTTGGCCCCCATCTACAAAGCACACGAAAGTGGCATAAATGTACATGTTTGGGTGTCGGAGACTCGGCCACGCAATCAAGGCACAAATTTAACAGCCTGGGAACTTCAGCGCGCTGGTGTGCCCTGTACCATCGTCTCTGATAACAGCTGCGGTCAGCTTATGCGGCAGGGCAGGGTTGATGGGGTTATCGTGGGTAGTGATCGGACGGCTGCTAACGGCGACGTCTGCAACAAAGTAGGAACCTACCTGAAAGCACTGGCCGCCCGCGACAATAAAATACCATTTTATGTTGCTCTCCCTCTCTCAACCATCGACTGGGCTTGCCCGAACGGTGATCAGATTCCCATCGAAGAGCGTGATAGTGCAGAGCTTTTATCCATCTCAGGTGTTAATCCCAAGGGCGAGCTGCACGAAGTGAGCTTGGCGTCGAGTGAAAGTATTGCATTAAATCAGGCGTTCGATGTGACACCGGCGAGTTTGGTGAGTTCTTTGATTACTGAGCACGGAAGCTTTGAGACCAGTGAGGGGGGCATGGCGCAATTGCACGCAGCTGTCTAGGTCAACTAAACCATTCAAGCCATTCAAGCCATTCAAGCCATTCAAGCTATCGCTATCAGTCGCTGGTCGTCATCGTTCTGAATGCTGCCGTTGATTTTTGTAGCGCTTAGAATGACGCCGCGCAACCAGGAGCCCCCATCAGCCACAGTTAAGATATCACCGACCCCGCCAGGTTGACGTATCTGCACTTCAAAACTGTGTAGTGTACTTTCGGTTAAATCGGGTAACTCCATGGCACTGAGCGAATCGTAAACAGACTGTGCGTCGAAATCGAATACCTCGGTAAATTCATGCTCGTTTCCCGCACGAGGGCACAGAGCCTGATCCAGCTTAAGCGTCCGCAATGCGTCATGCAGAACCAAGGGATCCTCTGCCAGTCGGCGCTCCAATATGCGTGCTATCTCGTGATAGACCAGCTGCTCGTTGGCGATTGCTGCCAGATACAGTTGATCGCGTTGCTCGTACACTGACATTCGATCGTTGATATCCAGCGCCGGTAACGATGCGCCAAGCTGTTTCGTGAGTTCGCGTAATATCTCGCGAAACAGCTCTGACACTGCTGTTGCTCCATGCAATGCGAGTAGCCGTGTGGTAAGTGGCATGATATGGCCGTGCACCAATAAAATGTGGGCGCTAATAAGAAAGTAGCCTTCCTCACCCTCAGCACGATCAAAGGTGTGACACCCCACGACATACTCGCCCTTTGCCTTGCCGTAACCGGCAACGGGTATTGCCTGAATCTGGTATTCGTCTCGGCGGCGATAAAACTCGGTGCCCGGTAGAAGGGTATAGCCAAAGATATTGATGTTGGGGAAAACGCAAAGAAGCTCGTCCAGATTCTTTTCGAAATCGGCAAGATTGTCACCGGGCAGGCCCCAAATCAGCTCTGCTGCAATCGGCACACCCTGCTCAGACATGCTCTTAGCGATGGGCTCGTATTCGTTTGAGCTCATGTTCTGCCGATGGCTGAGGCGCAGCGCCTCGGGAGTGAGTGTTTGTAGCGCCAGCTGGTAGTGGGGTAGAAGCTGATGACCATGCAGTAGTAAAGCAATCTCCTGAACCTGCCGGCTATGTTTCTTAGACCATGAAGTTGCGAAAGAAACCGGTAGGCCGGTCTCCTCTTTCAGCTCCACCAGCAGTTTCGCTTTGTCGATGTCTTGCTTTAACGCCCCGAAATTTGAATCCGCCAACCAAATGTCTTTGATTCCGGCGGCGACAATTTTTTCCCAATCGCTGCGTATGCGATCCATCGACCACTGATACATTTTAGTGCCGATGGCGCCCGTTCCCCACTCGCAGAAAGCACATTTAAAAGGACAGCCGCGGCTGGTTTCGTAGGCTATTGAGGTATACAGCGGCTCGCCCTGTTGATCGGTCAGCGTCAGTACATCAAGGGGTGAGGGGAATGTGTCGAGGTCTTTGCAGCGGTCTCGTGTAGTGGTTTCAACGATTTCTCCCTCGTTGAGGTAGCTAAGCCCTGCAATGTTCTTCCAATCTTGCGCGTTTGAGCAGTCAAGAAACTCCTGGAAAGTCACTTCGGCTTCGCCCAAAAAAATCACATCTATGCACTCGGTGCCCAAATAATCTTGAGCCTGCTGTACATGGGGGCCACCGGCGATGATGAGTACCTCGGGCGCAATGTTCTTTATATCTCTTGCCAGCTCAAGAAACTCAGCTGCGTTCCAGGTATAGAAGGAAAAGCCAATGATCGGTGCCTGTGCCAGGCTGCCCAAACTATCAGCGGTATTGGAGGTGTTCTCTTGAGAGTGTTCATGCCACTGCGACTTCCATTGGCCTAGCCATGGATCAATCTCTTGTGATTGCTGAAAGTGCACCAGTTCTATATCGGTGGATTCAGACAGAGCACCGTACTGGCGATAGTAGGCGCAGAGAGCTGCAGTGGTGGTGGGAGGAGCTTGAAACTCATCGGAGTCCATGCTCAACAGCCAGACGGGACGTTGCAAAACAGATGGCTCCGCACAAGAAAACTAGACAATGCAATTTAGCGGATTCGGCGCCACTTTGACATAGCATGATCAAAGATAGCACCAGCAAAGATAGCAGTAGCGATTCTATTTGCGGGACATTGCCAGCAAGCGATGCTTACCCGTCGTCAAACTCCAGATCGTAATCGCCAAGTTCATCGCGCAGGCGTTTTTCTTCGAGCCGTTTTTCTGCAAGGCGCCGCTTCGCAACAAGTTTCTGTTTCTCAGTGGACACCGGCTCCATCTCCTGAAACATCTCTTCGGACAGATCACCGTACAGCGGTTCAAATAGCTCTTCAAGTGAATCCTGCGATGCAGGTTCTTGATTGCGTTCCCCCATAAACCACCTCCCGATGACTTATCTCTAGATACAAGGCAGATTAATTTTTTGTTATGCAGCTACCTTTTCAGCGGAGTAAATCAAATTTACTGTAGGGGAACAATGAAATTGTTTTGTCAGTTTTCCGCATATTTTTGTTTTAAGGATTCTGAAAAATGAGTAGCGACCCGCCACCATCCTTGGTGTCTAGAGCAGTGTAGTCCACATCCCTGTCATCACCGTCCTTGGTAAATGACTACGCTGCTGACGGGCCGCTTGTATTCACTAAAGCAATTTGAATGCCAATTCTGTCCGACCTTTTTGCTAGGTTTGCGGGGTGTTTGAAGATCATTGGCCGCTTTTTCGAGCGTCCGGACGTGTCCGCGTACATGTTAGTGCGCGCAGTAACGGGCAGTTCGCTGCCTTGCGGATATTCGATACCCTCGTTAGAGTGGCGCAGCGTTTGCTTTACCGTTTCTGGAGGTCTTTCAGCTCATGTTAAAAACATCATTACATGCCCTGCATGTAGAATTGGGAGCCAAAATGGTTCCCTTTGCGGGCTACGATATGCCGGTGCAGTATGCGCTGGGAATCATAAAAGAACATCAACACACCCGAGCAGCAGCAGGCTTGTTTGATGTCTCGCATATGGGGCAGCTGGTTATAGAAGGTTCCGGTGCTGTGGACATGCTCGAGAGTGTTGTGCCCGTAGATATAAAGGGGCTAGAGATTGGCCGCCAAGCCTATGCGTTGCTTACCAATGAGCAAGGTGGTGTTTTGGATGACCTGATGATCGCGCGTTGGAGTAATGACAAATTCTTTCTCGTAGTGAATGCTGCTTGTAAGGTTGAAGACATTGCTTACTTAACATCAAAGTTATCAGGTCAGTCGTTAACGGTTCTCGAAGATCAGGCATTGTTGGCGCTGCAGGGTCCGAAAGCGCGCTCAGTGATGAAGCGGCTGCATCCTGATCTAGCCGATATGGTGTTCATGCAAGCGGCCCATGTGGATATAGAGGGTGTGCCTATGCACATCACCTGCTCCGGTTACACGGGAGAAGATGGCTATGAGATTTCGCTGTCTGCAGAGCATGCTGAAGCCTTTGCGCGCCAACTGCTTTCCTATGCAGAGGTTGAACCGATTGGTTTGGGAGCCCGTGATTCTCTTCGGCTAGAAGCCGGTTTGTGTCTGTATGGGCACGAGCTTTCACCGACGATTGATCCGGTCACCGCTGGGCTGACATGGTCTATCAGTAAGCCCCGGCGCGCCGATGGCGAAAGGGCGGGCGGCTTTCCTGGCGCTGAACGTGTCTTTGAACGCATGCAGAACAAACCTGCGCGGGCCCGCGTGGGTTTGGCGGTCACAGGCAAACGGCCCGTGCGAGATGGCCAGTTGGTGTGTAACGAAGCCGGTGATCAAATTGGTGAAGTCTGCTCTGCGGCGTTTGGTGCAAGCCTGGGCGGGCCGATTGCCATGGCCTATATTGAACGCCAGTACAGTGAGCCAGGTACGGCGCTGACAGTTCTCGTGCGCGATAAACCGGTAGACGTTACGGTTGTCAAAATGCCCTTTATAAAACAGCGATATTTTCGCGGTTAGGAAATTTTCAGGGGTTTAGCTTTTCCGGTAGTGCGTTGGCTCTAAATCTATGGACAGCTCTGGATGCTCGTCTCGACCACCGCCTGACTAGCGCTATGGCGTGATATTTTTTACTCAAAAAAGTGAGACCCACGCCCAGCAGGCCGAAAAATAGAGTAGCGATGCCTATCCACACTGCCGGTGTTGACGTCTTAAATGGGAGAACCTGATTGGTGTCAGCGTTAACTGGTGCTCCACCGGCAATCAAAGTAACGGCCGGTAGAGTGATTACTTCCAGCGTCTGCGAGCGGGTATTCCACCAGAAAAAATCCTGCGCTGGCAGAGTGAATTGGCCCGTTTTCTCGACAATGTAACTGATGCGTTCGGAGCGCACAGCGCTGTTCTGACCGCGATTGCGTGTATTCTTAACCACGGGCTCTGCTGCGTAGATCGCTAGTCCATCGAAAGCCACGGGCTCGTAAACCGGAAGCATCATTGCCATAACATCAGACGCTTCAAATTGAATGTGTTGTTCTATCGCGTCACCAACGGTCAAGTTGTCCAGTGAGCGATCAAAGGATTGGTTAACCGTAAACTCTGGCGCTGACACCCAATGCTTCGCAGTTTTCAGGGGCGCAGGAAGTCCAGCTGCAAGCTCAATGGGTGGTGTCGTTACCGCACCGCGTACTTCAATGCCTTCTGACGTCTTTAGTTGTACCTGCAACGTCATCGGTGGTACTTGATAGGTCCCGCTCTGCAGCGGATACACGTCTAGCGTCCAGCGCTGAATCACCCAGGTGTCGCCTTTTCGGCGTTCGCTGGCATTACTGGCGAATTTTTCGTTCTGCAGTATCAATAAGCCTGTGACCTCTGGAACTGCTATGTGTGTACCGCCGGTAAACCACCCGCTGGTTGCCGTTTCAATAATCAGTTTCACGTTCTGGCGAGCAACGATAGTGTTTGCGGGCTCTATAAACGCGTTTACCTCGAAAATTTGATTGCTGCTCAAAGCCTCACTTTGGTCTGAGTGCGTTTTAGCCATTGTATTGGTGGACCCGGCTACAACACAGAAAACAGTCGTTACTGCGATTAGCGAAGCGTAGTTCATGGATTGCTACTCGTTTCGCGATTGTTCAGCTGCATTGAGAATTTTACGGCAAGAAAGTTGGCAGGGTCGTGGCTGATACCGCGCAGCCAAAGTTGCGTTAGCTCTGGATTTGCCAGTAACTCTTGCGCAGTCAGCTGCTGTTGTTGCGCTGTCTCCCAGGCGATTTCATCGGCGCCCTGCGCAGGTATTGCGTCGTCTGAGTCGCGCTGCTTTTCTTCGCTGCTAACGCCGGCTTCCTGACGTTGACTTTCGCTAAGCAAATTAATTTCGTCAACGAGTGCTTGTACTTTTTGGCGGTTCTCCCTGGCACCTGGATAGTCGGGCTCTCTTTTCAGTAATCGGTCGTAGCGAGCGAGTGCTCTGACATAGTCGCGAGCATGAGATCTTGCATTGGCCTCATTGAACAACGCGTCGGGAGTGTCGCTACGGGAAAAGTACTCTGCTGCCCGCATGAATTCTTCGGCGTAGTAGTAAGCGGTTCCTTTCCAGAGAGGGTTATCAAAGCGCTCTCCGGCTTCTTGATATCGGCGCATTTGTAAAAGCAGTCGACCGTGTTGATCAGGTGTGAGCCATAGCGATGCGAACCAGTCCATTGCGCGGTTATCTGAAAACCAGCTGTGTTGCTGGCGCAGCACGACATCTTTATTAGCCTGCACAGGATTGGGTAATGTCAAAAGTTGAGCGGCAATAATGAACGGCAGCGCCAATGACATGCTGTTCACAGACCATGACACTGTCCATCCTTCGCGAAACCATAGCAGGAATAAGAATATCGCTGGAAAGAGTAATGCGTAGCCGCTGTCTTTCCAGGGCAAGGCGCTGTCCGCTAAGACCACGTAATGGCTCTCTATGCGGCGATTGATGCGCTTAATGTCACTGTCGTCGATGGACAAGTCTGTATAGTAGCCGCCAACATTTCTAGCCAGCGCTTGTAGGCTGGCTTTTTCCAGGGGTATTGTAGCGTTTTCGTTGTCTTTTGAGCCCACGCCTATAACCAGCAGTTGATGTTGATGTTTTTTGAAAAAGCGACGAAACTCGTTCGCGCTGTTTTCTCCAAGGCCGTCTGTAAAAAGAACAATAGACGCCGGCGCAGTAGTCTCTTTCAGAATGCTCTCGACATTTTTCAGTGCATACTCAGGAAATTTTCCTGTGCGTGGCATGATTGCGGGAGTGGTTGCGCTCAAGTACTGATTTAGAATTTCGGCGTCAGCGGTTAGTGAAAGCACAGTATGTGCAGAACCGGCGTAGACGACCAGGGCAGCTTTCTTTCCCGGCCTAATTGTAAGCAAGTCAGAGACTTTTTGTTTCGATCGGCGAAGTCTATTGGGTTGTATATCTGTCTGCTCCATAGACTTAGACATGTCCAGAAGAATCACTAGAGCTGCTTCATCTTCGTGTAGAGGTGAAGCCTGCTGGCGCCAGCTAGGCCCCATTAACACGATGAGAACGATTAGCGCAAAAACGGATGCGGCTCCACGCGGGTTTAGCCACTTTCTCACCTTGGGGCGCAGTCTCAAGTGTTCCAGTAGATGTGGTGCAATAATGCCTTGAAACGTTTCGCGACTGTTCCGCTGTTTTTTGCTCAAAAAAACCAGCCCTACCCACGGCAGTAAAAAGAATGCAAACCAGGGGCGCAAAAAGTGAAAGTGTGCAAGCGATTCCCAGTCACCGAGCACTCAAGCCACCCTCTGATTGTTCGCCGTACTGAATCGCCATGCGGCGGCTAAGTGGTAGAGCGTAAAAAGAAACAGGCCTAGCGCAGGTGGTAGCCAATGCAGACTCTGCCGAGTTTGATAGCTAATGGTTTCGTAGATGTTAGGTTCCAACTCAGCGATAGTTGCGTAGGCGGTATTTAGCTCGCGCTGGTTCAAGGCCTGAAAATGCGCCCCCCCGGTGGTTTGCGCTACCGTGGTTATTGTTTGTAAGTCCAGCGCATCTTCACCGATTGTGGCAGGGTCGCCGATCGCAATAATATAAATTCGGACATTGTTTTCTGCCGCGACCTTGGCCGCTTCGATAGGGGGTACAACGCTACCGGTATCGTTTCCATCCGTTAGAATAATGAGCACGCGATTATCCGAATCGCTTTCGCGAAACAATTTGATTGCCAGACCAATAGCGTCGCCGAACATTGTGCTTTGGCCTGCCATACCGATTTCTGTTTCTTCCAGGAGAGAGGACCAAATAGTGTGATCCTCGGTAAACGGTGACTGCAGATAGGGACTGCTGCCGAATACAATTAGTCCTAGACGATCGGATGGGCGCTCAGAAGCCAGTTCGCGTAGGACGCTCTTTACAGCCTGAAGGCGATTGAGTGTTTCTTTGTTGGGAAGTGCAAAGTCCTGTGTTGCCATGGAGCCGGAAAGATCTACTGCGAGCATCAGGTCGCGGCCGGTTTTTTGCTGCTCTAACGGGGCGCTGACCCATTCAGGCTTGCTGGCACCCGCAATAAGGCAAACCCACATGAAAACTATGAGGACGTGTTGTAACCGATTTCGACGCAGGATGAGAGAGCCCCTTGTTGGCTCTATCTCCGACAAGCTTGCCAGTTTGTTAAAGAACGGCACTTTCACTGACTCTCGGCTTTCGCGATAGGGCGGCAGTAGCTGCATTATTATCGGCAAGGGCAACATGGCCAGAAGCCATGGGTGTGCCAGTTCAAGCATCTGGTCGCCCCCTGTGTGCATTGATCCAGGCCGCGGACGCAGCGGTGAGCGCTGCGTATTCCTGGGTATCTAGTGCATCAGCCCTGTAGGGCCCTTCTGCCAGCCATTGCGCCTGCTCTGCCGTAAACGGTGGCGATTCACACTCAGCATTTAGAAATTCTGCCCAGGACGCGCCTGATAAAGCGGCAACCTCCTCGCGCGAATAACCCACGATTGCGGTTAACTTGAGGAGTTTGTTGAGTTCGTGAAGGAAATGCTCTGGCGATGGTGACGCTTTAAGTAGCTGCAATTTGTGTTGAGCCTCGCGGCGGTATCGATTTGCATGCCAACGCTTTCCTGCGTTCCACACTGCGCTTGCGGCGACTACTGCTAATATCAAGACGAGCACACGCCACCCGATTGTGCTTGGCCACCAGCTGATACTCTCAGGCGCAGCCAGTTCGGCAAAGTCTCCCAGAGCATAGTTGCCGAAAGTGTCAGGCAGCGAAGGCAGCAACGTGCGTATCACAGGGAGCGCTTTGCGCCACTCAGAAGTTGCTGCAGCTGCCCGGGCACTGGCTCAGTGGTGTTCACGGTCAGCAGTGGGATCTCGTTGTGGCGCATTTTTTTCTGCATCTGTGTCATTGACGTGTCATAGCTGGCAGCAAATTTTTTTCCAAGACCCTGCTTGGCAGGGCTCAGCTGAAGTTGGCGTTCGCCGTCGCTTACAACCAGCGAATCTGCGTTGGAAATATCGCGCTCTAGCGGGTCGCATACCTGTATGCAGATAAAATCGTTATGGGCGCGTATGCGTTTGATGCTATTTGTCGTTGCATTGCTGAAGCCGAACAGGTCAGATACCAAAATAACTAAATGATCGTGGCCAATACTGTGTTCTACTTTCTGCAGTGCTGCATCAAGCGCACTGGCGTTTGCCGGCTCCAGGTTTTTTGCAGACAGGGCATTGTTCATTTTGGCTAAATCGCCCAGCCAACCCACGACTCTACGTTCGCTTCTTGTTGGCTTGACTTCTATTGACTGCGAATCGTTAAACAGGAGAGCGCCGATGCGGTCTCCTACCGCCAAAACGCGCCATGCCGTAAGAGCGGCAACCTCAGCTGCCACAACTGATTTCATGTTCAGTTGACTGCCAAAAAACATCGGCATTCGCTGATCAACAATCGTAAGCACTGGGCGGTCACGTTCTTCGTTGTAAACACGCACGTGTGGCCGGCCTGTTCGATTGGTAACGCGCCAGTCCATATTGCGGACATCATCGCCCGGCCGATAATTTCTCAGTTCATCAAAGTCCAGGCCGCGCCCGCGCAGCCGTGAGTGCCTGCGGCCGCTTAACAGTGAACCTACCCGCTGGTGTGGCAAATAGTTAAAGGCAGCGCCGGAGTGCCGTAACCGTGTTAGCGCTGCGACAGAGGTATAAACGTTTTCGTTTTCTAGCGCACTCACGGCGTCTTAACCTACCGCCACTTGAGAGAGAATCTCGTCGATGATGGCATCGGGTTCTACGCCATCAGCCATTGCCTCGTAAGTGCGAATCATTCTGTGGCGAAGTACCGCGTGGGCGACGCTGCGGACGTCGTCTGGGGTTGGGTATGTGCGCCCATCAAGCCAGGCACAAGCGCGACAAACGCGGTGCAGCGCGATGCTGGCTCTTGGGCTAGCGCCTGTTTCGATCCACTGCGAGAGCTGTGCACCAAATTTCTGCGGTTGTCGTGTCGCCATCACTAAATCAACGATGTACTGCTCAACGGCAGGCGATACTGGCATTTCATGAATCGCCTTGCGTGCGCAGAGAATGTGTGACTGCGCGATGGGCTCTAGTTTGGACGGCGCTGCTTCTTCTTCGCGTTGGAGCAATCGTACAATCTCAAGCTCGGCATCCGGGCCCGGGTACTCAACAGCAATTTTTAAAAGAAATCTGTCGACTTGCGCTTCAGGCAGTGGATAGGTGCCCTCTTGCTCAATCGGGTTCTGTGTTGCAAGCACCATGAACAGTTCTGGCATGGGATACGTTTTACCCGCAACAGTAATCTGGCGCTCTTCCATTGCTTCAAGTAGGGCCGACTGCACTTTGGCAGGCGCGCGATTGATTTCATCTGCCAACACTAACTCATTAAACAGCGGGCCAGGCTGAAACTGGAGTTCCGCTTTGCCGTTCTTCTCAAGATAGATTTCGTTTCCAGTGACGTCTGAAGGCAGTAGGTCGGGCGTGAACTGAATTCTTCCCAGCGTTGCCTGCAGTACTTGTGCCAGGGTTTTGATAGAGCGCGTTTTTGCCGTGCCAGGTAGACCTTCTAGCAGCACGTTGCCGTTACACAGAAGCGCCAGTGTTAATGCGCGGGTCACTTCCTCCTGACCCAATACAGACTGACCCATCTGTTTCGTCATAGAAGAAATTGCATCAAGAGACTCGTTGGACAAGTGGGTGCTCTCCTACTGGGCCTGCACGACATGTGCCGGCGCTAAGAGAGCTAGTATAGCGCTCAACGGTGTGGGTTTTTAGTTCGCCCAGGCACGTTTTGCACGAAAGCGTTGGGATAGGTAGTCCATTTGGTCGGCGAGAATTCTATCTTTGGCAAGAAAGTGCCATTCCCAGGGGTTTGGGCTGAACGGTACGGCCAATAATGGCATTTTGGCTTCTTCAGGCGTGCGATCGTCTTTCTGCCAATTGCAGCGCTTGCACGCAGCAACAACGTTTTCCCAGCGGTCAGTGCCGCCACGGGATTTTGGCAATACATGATCGCGGGTGAGGTCGCAGCGCGCGTATTTTTGACCGCAGTACAGGCAGCGGTGATCGTCGCGCTTGAATAGCGTTCGATTACACAGTGGGGCCACAAATCCGGCAGGGATTTTCCCCGCGAGAGCGACGATAGGCTGGAGCTCTATTTTTGAACGGTTGCCGCTAATGCGCTGAATGCCGCCATAAACCGGTGGCAGCACATCGCCAATGCCGTACACCACGTCGCCTTTGGCATAGGCGGTGATCGCTTCGTGTAGGCTGATCCAGCCGCGGGGCTGGCCAGCAATGTCCAGGCGCAATATCGGTTGCATGTGCAGTTACCGGTAGGCTTGTTGTAACGCTACTGGATTCTGTAGGGAACTACAATTCTGAATTGTTGGGCTTTTCTAGTCCCACTGGGTTCTTTAATTTTGCTTCAGCTCAGAGGTCGCAATCTACATCATTGTTAAGGTCGCAGACGAAGGTCTCCTCGGCGGTCGGCAGGCTCAGCGGGTATATCTGCTCAGCAGGCTCGGCAATAATGATGCTGTCCAGTTCGATGGGGTCATCATCTTCTGCGTTGCAGGCAAACGCCAGCAGGTAGTCACCAGTTGGCAGGTAGCTAAAGTAGTACTCTAACGGTGCGTCTGCAGCGTCAGTCGCTTCAATACTGGCTACCGCGAACGGAGCGAAAATGCCCTCTGTTGCTGTATTGCTGTCTCCTGTGAATACGTCACCCAGTGCTTCCTCTTCAGGGGTGTTCGCATAAATATAAACACGGTTGAAATCTAGCGGGTCACTTTTAGCAGCGCAGTTTGTCGTGGTATCAAGCAGTTCAGAGCTGATCGAGCCTTGAAGGTTGACCGCCGAAGCGGTGTTTTGGAGGCGCAAGCCATCGATATTTAATCTATAGCCTTCCTCATCGCTTAACAATTGCAGCGCCTGAGCCAGACCAAACTGAATCACAAATTCCTGATTACCGCTGTTAAATTCTCTGCCATTCAAACTCAGGACATTGTCTGTCACCGTTAGCGATTTAGTCTCCCCCTGTTCGTCGAGCACGAAGGATGCAGTGGGCGTTGTTGCATTGATACGCACGTTGATTTGGTCGTAGAAATTAGGTTGCAGTTCAAGGTCACTGAATGCGGTGAAAGGAGTTTGGTCATTGACAGCCGCCAAGTCGATTTCGAATGTCTCTGCGTTTTCGAAGGTATCGACTGTTGTGATATTGCCGTCATCGCGGACAAACTCGATGCTGTCGACGCTGAGAACAACTTCGCGCACTTGATCAGGCACCGAGCCAGAGAACAGCAGCGTCAGCGAGACCTGAGCACCGGATTCGTCGTCGTCACTGCTGCAGTCAAAGCCGCAGGTGCAGCCGCCTGAAAAGCCTAAACTCGTAAGAACAGCGCATATTGCTAAGAGTTTACAGATTGTTTTCATAGTGGTGTGTTCCTGACCGTCCGTGGAGTCTGTTTTAGGAGTATCGGCTGCTATTATGGTGGAAAGGCTTTTGCAGTTGTAGGTGCAGCAATGGCTATATCACTACTTGCCTACGGAGGAGAATGTTATGGGTATTCTGGCATGGATTGTACTGGGCCTGGTTGCAGGTGCACTGGCTAAGCTCATCATGCCCGGGAAAGACGGCGGTGGTTGGCTAATGACCATGGTACTGGGCATTGCTGGCGCTTTCGTCGGCGGCTTTCT
>JBGCFE010000086.1:0-45050 GCA_045106775.1 Halioglobus sp. | reverse complement strand
CCCCAGCGAAAAAACGGCAGAAAAACCCATGGCTCAATACGTCTACACCATGAACCGCGTCGGCAAGGTCGTGCCGCCGAAAAAGAAAATCCTGGAAGACATCTCACTGTCATTTTTCCCCGGCGCAAAAATCGGTGTTCTCGGCCTGAACGGCTCAGGTAAATCCACCCTGCTGCGCATCATGGCCGGCATCGACACCGACATTCTGGGCGAAGCTCGCCCGCAGGCAGGAATCAAGATTGGTTACCTGCCGCAGGAGCCTCAGCTGGATCCCGATAAAGATGTCCGCGGCAACGTTGAGGAAGGTGTTCAAGAAGCGCTGGATGCTCTGGCTGGCTTAGAGAAGGTATATACAGATTATGCGGAGCCAGATGCAGATTTTGATGCGCTGGCGAAGGAGCAGGCACGCCTTGAGGACGTCATTCAGGCGACAGACGCACATAACCTGGACCACAAGCTGGAGGTCGCTGCCGATGCACTACGTCTACCCCCCTGGGATGCCAACGTAGAAACCCTGTCGGGTGGCGAGCGGCGGCGCGTTGCACTGTGCCGATTGTTGCTGTCCAACCCCGACATGATTTTGCTTGATGAGCCAACCAACCACCTGGACGCAGAAAGTGTTGGCTGGCTAGAGCGCTTTCTTCTGGATTTTCCTGGCACGGTGGTAGCCATTACGCACGATCGCTACTTCCTGGACAATGCTGCGGGCTGGATTTTAGAACTCGATCGCGGTCGAGGCATTCCTTATGAAGGCAATTACTCTGACTGGCTAGATGCCAAGGAGCAGCGCTTAGGCCAGGAGCAGCGTCAGGAAGCCTCGCACCAGAAAGCGATCAAGGCCGAGCTTGAGTGGGTGCGCAGCAACCCCAAGGGTCGCCAGGCAAAAAGCAAGGCACGCTTGCAGCGGTTTGAAGAATTACAATCTCAAGAATTCCAAACGCGCAACGAAACCAACGAAATTTATATTCCACCGGGGCAACGGCTCGGAGACAACGTCGTTGAGGTGAAAGACTTATCGAAAAGCTTCGGCGACAGGCTGCTATTTGACAACGTGAGCTTCACGGTTCCAAAAGGCAGCATCGTTGGCATCATCGGCGCCAACGGTATGGGCAAATCGACCCTCTTCAAAATACTCATGGATGTTGAACAACCTGATGCCGGCGAAGTTAACGTCGGCGAGACAGTGCAACTGGGCTACGTTGATCAATCCCGCGATGACCTCAACGGCGAAAAAACCGTCTGGGAAGAAGTGTCTGAAGGAAACGATGTTATTCGCATAGGTACCTATGAAGTCCCCTCGCGCTCTTACCTGGGCCGCTTCAATTTTAAAGGTTCGGATCAGCAGAAGTTTGTGAAAGATTTGTCTGGGGGTGAGCGCAATCGGCTGCACCTGGCCAAACTGTTAAAGCAGGGCGCAAACGTGCTACTTCTTGACGAACCTACCAACGATTTAGATGTCGAAACACTACGAGCGCTGGAAGATGCCCTATTGGCCTTCCCGGGGTCGGCAATGGTCATTTCGCACGATCGCTGGTTCCTTGATCGCATCGCTACGCACATTTTGGCCTACGAAGATGACGGCGGTGTCGTGTTTCATGAAGGCAACTACAGCGATTATGAGGAAGACAGGAAAGCGCGCATGGGTGCCGCTGCAGAACAACCGCAGCGGGTAAAATATCGCAAGCTGATCTAGCGCAGCTACTCGCATTACGATCAATCGGGCGCTATAGTTTTATCAGCTAATAATAAGTGGAAGAGTGCTTGCATGAGCAGCTCAGAAAACGACAAACGTAGTTTTACACGCGTAGAGATGGCACTGCCCGTGGAGGTTCATCAAGGTGGCAGCGTATGGCATCAACGCCTAATTGATATTTCGCTATCAGGCGTTGCCACTGATCAGCCCGACGTCTGGGACGCGCAATACAACGAGCCGTTTACGCTGGCTATCGCTGTAGATGAAGATACTCGGCTGGAACTACATGCCTATCTACAACATGTAGAATCAGGCCGGCTGGGCTTTGCCGTAGAGCATGTCGACGCGGCTAACATTGAGCCACTGAGAATGGTGCTGGAAGCGCACATGGATTTAAGTACGCTTGAAGAAGAGCTGCAACAGCTAGACTAACCTCCCACTCATCAACCACTCATCAACCACTCATAAACTACTCGAGAACTAGTCGAGAGCGGATGCACACAGGCCCAAAGGCGATAAGCTCTACAAGCGAATATCTCAGCCCGCTGAGCTAGTAGAGCTTATCGCCTTTGGGCCGGATCGAGGCTTATGATTGGGCCGGATCGAGGCTCACAATCGGGCCGGATCGAGTCTTATAATCGGACCAGTTCGAGACCTATGATCGGCCCAGATGACAACGCTAACCCCGAGGCTTATTCTCAGTACCAGGACAAGGCGTAATGTAAACCGCTCGCATCGGCTCCACCACATCGGCAGTGTGCCAAACCCCCTTCGGGTTTAAAAAAGTATCGCCCGCCCTAAAGGGACTACTAACACACTGCCCCTCTATTTCTTGATGGAATATCCCCGCCCCCTCGACCACAATCACCAGCTCATCACCTTCGGTGTGCCGTTCCCACGTTGGCCAATCAGACACCATGGTCTCCATCATGACTAATCGCCCGGGGGTTTCATTCGAGCAATGCTCAGTAACATATTTGCCAAAGGATTCCCCGTCGAATCCAAACCACTCTAGCGGCTCAAAACCTTGCGCGCCCTGAGCAACGCTACCAATATGAATGGGTGTTGTACTTAAATCGATGGGGCCGGTATTTGTCATCTTTAGCCTCGCAGTTTTAGTATTCTTTGTAGCTCAAGATCTACTACTCATCCAGCGCTGCCAGTGCCTCAGACAGCTTGGTGACGGCGATCACTTGCATGCCCTTCACCGTCGATTTTGGGGCATTGCCCTTGGGGATAATAGCCCGCGTAAACCCATGCTTAGCCGCTTCTGCTAATCGCTCCTGTCCGCTGGGAACGGGCCGGATTTCGCCCGACAACCCTACCTCGCCAAAGATAACCATATCGCGAGGCAAAGGTCTGTCGCGAAAGCTAGAAACGATGGCGGCCAGCAGCGCCAGGTCAGCACTGGTTTCCAACACTTTCACGCCACCAACCACATTTGCAAAAACATCTTGATCGCCAACCTGTAATCCCCCGTGGCGATGTAGCACAGCCAGCAACATCGCCAAGCGGTTTTGCTCTAACCCAACCGCTACTCTGCGAGGGTTACCAAACTGGCTGTCATCCACCAGCGCCTGAATTTCTACCAGCAGTGGCCGGGTGCCTTCCCAAACCACCATTACCACGCTGCCAGATGACTGTTCGCTACCTCTGTCCAGAAAAATCGCGGAGGGGTTTTTGACTTCGCGCATGCCTTGCTCGGTCATCGCAAAAACACCTAACTCGTTCACCGCGCCGAACCGGTTTTTTTGGCCACGCAGCGTGCGAAAACGCGAATCGTCTGTGCCCTCAAGCAAAATGGAGCAGTCGATCATGTGCTCTAACACTTTGGGGCCTGCCAGCGAGCCATCTTTGGTGACGTGGCCTACCAGAAACAGCACCATCCCCGTTTGCTTGGCGAAACGAATGAGATAAGACGCGCACTCTCTCACCTGCGAAACACTGCCCGGCGCCGACGTAATCTCATCGGTGTGCACCACCTGAATGGAATCCACCACCAGCACGCTGGGCTTGAACTCCTGGGCCGCTGCGACAATGGACTCTACATTGGTCTCTGACATTAGCTTGAGCTTGTCGGTAGGCAATTGCAGGCGCTGTGCGCGCATGGCCACCTGCTGCAGGCTCTCCTCGCCGGTGATATACAGCGCCTCCATTGCACCGGCCAAATGGCACATGGTCTGGAGCAGTAGCGTGCTCTTACCGGCGCCAGGGTTTCCACCCACGAGAATCGCCGAGCCGGGCACCAGGCCGCCACCCAGCACACGATCAAACTCCTCAGCGCCGGCGCTGAAGCGCGGTAGATCTGTTAAGTTGATATCTTTGAGCACCTTGGCGGTATCAAGCGCTCCAGCAAAACCCACGCGACTGCCACTGACACTGCCACTCACCCCGGCGCCAGCACCCGCCCTGCCACTGCCTTTGGCGGGCCCTAGCTTGATTTCCGAGAGCGAGTTCCAAGCGTTACAATCGCTACACTGGCCCTGCCATTTCACATAATCAGAGCCGCATTCGTTGCACACAAATGCTGTTTTTTGCTTTGCCATACTGTTCAGGCTGTCCTTGTACCGATCGTGCTAGTGGGTTTCTTGCTAGATTCTGACATTTTTATCCGCTTTTTTTTAAAGCGGTGGGCGCACCCTTAGCGGATACGTTATCCTATCAAACTTGCTTCACGTTTTTCGGTAATACGATGTCTGACTCCTCACTCATTCCCGAACGCCAGCTGGTTTTTTCGCCCGGCCTGGCTGCGACTATCGGGCTGGAAGAGGCGATTTTACTACAGCACCTGCACCCGCTCTTTACTCAGCAAAAAGCAGAAATACGCGGAGGCTTTGCCTGGCTAACAATAAAACGCGCCTACTTGCTGCAATCGCTACCCTTTTGGAACCCAGAAGATTTGCATCGAATCTCTCGTAGCCTGGTCGATAAGGGCGTGCTGCTGATGGAATCACCTCCATTGCATACCAGTGAGCTGCTGGTATTTGCAATGAACGAACCAGCCAGAGAAACAACACCGCCGGGATCAACCGCCAGCAGCCACGGTACCGCACACTCTCAGGCAAAACCGACCTCCTACGCTCCAACTTCCGGTAAGCCTGCGTTGGGTGATCAACCCCTACCGACTCGCCGCAGCGCCGGCTTACTGCCCATGCATTGGACGCCCAGTGAAGACCTGTTGCAGTTACTCATGCTAAACCACAACATATCTCGCGAGTTCGCTCTGGGCCAACTGGAAGATTTCATCTTTTATTGGCGCGAGCGCGGCGAAACAAGCGCCGCCTGGGAAAACAAGTTTCGCCAAACCGTGCTGAGCAATTGGCGCCGACACCAGCAACAGCAAGCAGAACAATTCATGACAAACCAGCCACAGGCGCTGGACAATCACTGGCGACCCTCAGTCGATGCGCTGGAGATAATGGCCCGCAGCGGTATAGATGCTGGTTTTATCGATGCTGCAGTGCCTGAGTTTATTCTGTACTGGCGAGAACGCGGCGCGGCACCCAAAGAACTGAACTCCAAGTTCATTCAACACATCCGCATCCAGTGGGCAAAATACACATCCAGCCTTGAACACAGCACCGAACCCAAGCGAATCGTAGATCATTGGCAGCCCTCGGAAGACGTATTCGACATTCTGAGGCTTTCGCATATCGATATTGAGTTTGCGCGAACACTACTGCCAGAATTCATCGTATACTGGAAAGACAGCAACCAGGCTCATACATCCTGGAACAGCAAGTTTCTTCAACATGTGAAATACCACTGGGCGAAACGCCACCACTTGCCACAGGCGGATAATCAAAATGCGGGACACCAGGGAGCTAGTATCACAGGCAGGACGCGAGATCGAAGCCTCGAGCAAGACCTCAGCGACACCTCCTGGGCGGACTAAAAAGCAAACCAGCCAAGCCAAACAAGACGCCGCGCAGGCTCGCGAGGGCCACATTGAAGCCATCAATCAGGTCTTTGCGCTGTTCCGCCTCAATTATCACAACCAATACTACGCCGCGTATCCTGACGGCGAGCAGCTAAACCAGATTAAAAAGTTGTGGCTGGAAGCATTGGCAGATTACCCCGTAGAGCAAATTCTCAAAGGCGCAAAACATGCTATCGAGAACAGCGAGTACCTCCCTACCCTGAAGCGCATGTTGGAGAGCGCTGCGGAAGGTCTCTCGGAACTAGGGCTTCCATCGGCGCGCAACGCGTATCTTGAAGCCTGCCAAATGCCCTCGCCTAAATCTGCTCAGCCGTGGTCTCACCCTGCGGTCTATCTGGCCGGCAAAGATACGGATTGGTTTTTTCTCGCGAACAATGCCGAGCGCACAACATGGCCACTGTTTCAGGCGAACTATCAGCGTTATTGCGCGCAAGTTTTGCGCGGTGAACAGCTGGAAATTCCTGAACCTGCTGCGATTGAGCAGGAGGCCTCGGAACCGCTTTCTCGTGAGGAGCAACTTGGGGAGCTGGCTAAGTTGAAAAGCGAAATGGGGCTCTAGTTAGTCGTATCGTTACACAGCAAGCACTAATGGCTTTGGCCGATAGGTGAGCTGCCGGTACAGCGAGGGAGCACAGTCTCTGGAGCGACCGCAAGCCTGCCCTATCCTTCGGGCTGCTGCGCAACTCAACCATTTTTTGCTGCGCAAAAAACTGGGATTCGAACAGTGCTCGCAGAAAGACTCCCGAAGGATCGGGCAGGCTTAACCGCGGCCTAATGCTCCAGAGACTGTGCTCCCTCGCTGTACCTACCGTCGCACTTTGGACGCTATCTCGATAGTGAGTGTTAGCCTTGACTGGAAGTCTGCGCGATAGGAGGTGGCTGGTGGGCCAACGTGTCGAAAAAATTGGGGCACGCTTAGCGCATTCACTGACGTTGGAGTCTTTCTGCGAGGATTGTCCGAGTCCAGAAAAATCGCTACGCGATTTTTTGTCGAGTTCCGCAGCAGCCAACGGCAGTGAATGCGCTGTGCCCTTTTTCGACACGTTGGCCCACCAGCCACCGGCAATCTAACCAAATTCTTGCCAATCAATACTCGTCATAAGACCCACGAGCAAGATTCTCAAACCGCGTATGCTGCCCAATAAAGGCCAGCCGACAAGTCCCAATAGGCCCGTTCCGCTGCTTACCAATAATAATTTCAGCCGTGCCCTTATCCGGTGACTCTTCGTTGTACACCTCGTCACGATAGATAAACATAATGACATCGGCATCCTGCTCAATTGCGCCCGATTCCCGCAAATCTGAATTCACCGGCCGCTTATTGGGCCGCTGCTCCAACGAGCGGTTGAGCTGCGACAGCGCCACCACAGGCACTTCAAATTCTTTTGCGATAGCTTTCAGGCTTCTGGATATCTCAGAGATCTCTGCAGTACGCCCTTCCGACGTGCCGGCCACCTGCATCAGCTGAAGGTAGTCAACCATGATCATGCCCAGGCCGCCGTGCTCACGGTATATGCGGCGCGCTCTGCTGCGTACTTCAGTGGGCGTAAGTGCTGCGGTGTCATCAATAAACAGAGGAACATCTTTTAGCTTATTCATGGCGGTTGAAAGCTTCGGCCAGTCTTCCTGCTCCAGCTTACCGTTACGAATGCGCGTTTGATCTATGCGCCCTATCGAAGACAACATACGAATAACCAGCGAGTCTGCTGGCATCTCCATACTGAAAACGAGTATGGGCTTTTCTTGCGCCAGCACCGCATTTTCCACCAGATTCATCGCGAAGCTGGTTTTACCCATTGATGGCCGGCCGGCGACGATCACCAAATCTGACTGTTGAAGACCCGAAGTCATTTCATCAAGATCTTTGAAGCCCGTCGTAAGCCCAGTGATATCGCCACCGGAATTGAACAACTCCTCAATACGACCTACCGCGGCCTGCAGCAGCGGATTAACGCCCTGCGGGCCACCGGCTTTGGGACCCTGCTCCGAGATCTGCATGATGCGGCGCTCGGCTTCGTTGATCAGATCATCAGAGGTACGCCCCTCGGGCATAAAACCGCTGTCAGCGATCTCCTGCGCCGCCTCAATCAACTTGCGCAGACTGGCGCGCTCTCTAACCACCTGTGCGTAGGCGCGTATGTTTGACGCGCTGGGCGTGTTCTGCGCCAGCTCGGCCAAATAAGGGAGCCCGCCAGAGCCCTGCAATTCACCTCTAGCCTCCAGCTTGTCTGCCACCGTAATGACATCGATAGGCTCCAGAGATTCGGCTAACTGAGCAATTTGGCGAAATATGGCGCGGTGATCAGGGCGATAGAAGTCACTTTCTGTGACGGCTTCGGCCACAGCGTCCCAGGCATCCGCCGACAACAACAAACCACCCAGAACCGATTGCTCTGCCTCCAAAGAGTGAGGCAGCATTTTAATGCGCGAAATCTCACCGTCCGATGGATATGGAAGTTCTGAGACGTTCGTGGGGTAGTCAGGATCGGCCATTGGCGAGCTGCTTTCTTGTCGGTCGATCAGAGTATAGGAAATGAGCGAAAAATGGGAGGTAGGACAAGCGGATTTCCAGCCTGGCGCTGGGTTTTACAAATCCAAAAACGAAAATGCACCCGCCATGACAGCCGGTGCATTTGTTGTAGGTAGGCCACCTCCAAGAGGTAGCAAACCCAGGTATTACTCAGGAATAACCGAAACGGCAACGGTTGAGGTCACTTCGCCGTGAACCTGAATAGCAATCTCGTACTCGCCCAGTTCGCGCAAGGCGCCTTCTGGAAGCCGTACTTCAGATTTGTCTACTTCAACACCAGCGGCGGTGATCGCATCGGCGATATCACGTGTGCCAATGGAGCCAAAAAGCTTACCCTCGTCACCAGCATTGGCCGGAATGATTACCGTATCAAGGCCTTCAATTGAATCGCCACGCGCCTGAGCGGCCGCGAGCACATCTGCTGCTGCAGCTTCCAACTCAGCACGGCGTGCTTCAAAGTCGGCAACGTTGCCTGCAGTGGCAGGTACAGCTTTGCCCTGAGGGATGAGAAAGTTGCGGCCGTAGCCTGCTTTCACATCGACCTTGTCGCCCAGTGTGCCCAGGTTACTGATGTTTTCCAGCAATATGACTTCCATTTTACTTACCTCTGTTGGGGGAGCTCGCTCCCTCTTTTCTTTCTATTAATCATTGTCTTGATTTTTGGTCGAGTCAGGAGGCTCGCTCCATCGCGCTCGAAAATTCATCCAACTGTCCAGTACGGCAAACATCACCACTGCCAGCTTCACCGGGTCCAACAGGCCCCAGGCTATGTAAAACCAGGCCAACCACCCTGTACCTTGCCCTTTGGCCGCTACCCTTGCATGCACCAGAGCAAGGCCAGCAAAGCTCAGGGGGATGACTAAAATCATTGCCCACGTTCGATACTCAACACCAAGGCTACCCAGCCCAAATGCGCTCAGTACCAGAAGCGCAGTGACACCAACCGGGTAGCGCAGGGCTCTAAACTCCTCCCCAAACCCTCCCGGGTTGTACAAACTTGCCTGCCAATAGCGGGCTAACAGCAAACTCAGCACCGACAGCACCGCCGTTCCGGAGCCCAACATGCCTGCTACTTGATTGACCGTAGGCGGCGTTATTTCAACTGCCTGCTTACCTTGCGCTGCCTGTTCGGCAAGCGAGGCAAGAAACTGCCCAAAAAGATCCACAAGCTGCTGTAGGTATTCACCACCAAGCGCCAGCAATGCTACGCCGATGACCAGGCCCAACAAAACGCTGGCTAGTAGCGTTAGGGCTAAACTGACAGTGCCCCGTAACACTAACGCCAATACTAAAGTACCGATAAGTAGCGCCAATGGCCCACTGTCACCAAAGACAAAGAACAGCACACCCGCCGGTAATACGGCCCACGCAAAGAGCCACAAACCTTCTCCAGCGCCTTTACGTAACGTAACCAGCGCTATCACTGCCGCGCTGATCCAACAAAACAACAAACTTCCCGCACCACCAACAGCTATGGCGAGCGCTTGCAGGCGCCCACGCATTGCAAAGGCTGCTAGGCCCTTCATCTACTTGCTCGCTGGGGCTGCGCGGTATTCAAAGATTCGCTTTGCTAACAAACAAACTAGCAATTGATCTAGTGATGCGAATCCGAATAAGGCAACAACGCTAGAAAGCGAGCCCGTTTAACGGCTGTTGCCAACTGGCGCTGATACTTAGCCTTAGTGCCGGTAATACGGCTAGGCACAATCTTGCCTGTTTCAGAAACGTATGCTTTTAACGTTTCCAGATCTTTGTAATCAATTTCTATGGTGCCTTCCGCGGTGAAGCGGCAAAACTTACGGCGACGAAAAAAGCGTGCCATGCTGACTCTCCTTCTAAATTCTGTTGATCAAACCGTTATCAGTAGCGCTGCAGCTAATCTTCTTTAGCTTCTGGAGCGGCCTCAGGGGCTGCTGCGTCAGCAGATGCCTCTTCGGCCTTCTCGGCCGGTGCTTCACTAGAGCGAGACGCTTCAGCTGCCTGACGTTCTTCGTAGCGGCTCTTACGCTCACGGTTTTCCTTTTCGGCCTTCATGATGAAGGATTCCTCGGTTACCGGATCGTTGCGACGAATCACAAGGTTGCGAATAACAGCATCGTTATAGCGGAATGTTGTGGTTAGCTCTTCCAACGCTTCGTTAGAGGCTTCCACATTCATCAAGACATAGTGCGCCTTGTGAATTTTGTTGATGGGATAGGCCAACTGGCGGCGGCCCCAGTCTTCAAGACGATGCACTTTACCGCCGTCTTTCTCCAGACCAGAGGTGTAGCGCTCAATCATGCTGGGCACTTGTTCGGACTGGTCAGGATGGACCATAAATACGATTTCGTAATGTCGCATACGAGAAGCTCCTTACGGGTTAATGCTACCCGCTCCAAAAATTGGCGGTGTAGCAAGGAGGATCGGCCACTGTGTAGCCGGGCAAATTTTGAGCGGCGAATCTTACAGAGTTTAGGCCTAACTAACAAGCGCATATAGCGTCTGGGCATGCGACCTAACCAGTAACCCCATCCGCAGCGCTGTCAGCGGCGCGTCTTGGCCAGGCAGCAGACTAAACCGCGCGGCTCTCAGGAGCCTGAACGCTGCCTCACGGCCTCAAATAAGCAGATCCCCGCAGCAACAGAAACGTTCAGGCTACTGACAGACCCGGCCATCGGCAGACGAATAAGGTGGTCACAGTTTTCCTTGGTCAGCCGCCGCAGGCCTTTTCCTTCCGCACCCATAACCAAGGCAACGGAAGATGATATGTCACTGTTATATATCGTTTTTTCTGCTTCGCCGTCGGTACCAAATACCCAAAAGCCAATCTGCTGCAATGCCTGCAGCGTGCGACTCAAGTTAGTCACCTTAACGAACGGCACGGTCTCTGCGGCGCCACAGGCCACCTTGCTCACTACCGGGGTTAGGTCGGCCGACTTGTCTTTGGGCACAATAACGGCATCCACACCCGCCGCATCGGCGCTGCGCAAGCAGGCACCCAAATTATGCGGATCGGTCACACCATCCAGCACCAGCAGCAGGCGAGGCGCAGCAGTTTGTGCCTGCAGTGCCTCGAGATGTTGCAATAACTGCGACTCGCTCCAAAGGTTGTCACCCGCTGAGGAGGCCCCTTCACGCAGCTGTGCTACCACCCCTTGATGCCTGCCAGTTACCTTCTCATCCAGAGACTGCTTAGTAGAGCGCTCAACCGCAACCCCCTGATTCTTGGCCAGCTCAACCAGCGCAGCGATACGTTTATCTTGTCTCTGATTATCTATTGCTATGCATTGGACACCCGCCGCTCGCTGGCGCAATAGAGCGTCCACAGCGTGTATCCCATAAACGAAACTGTTGGCAGATTGGCCGCTCATGGTTAGCTAGCGCTTCGACCCTGACTTTTTCTTGCTCGGACTTTTCTTGGCCTGACTTTTTTTAGCTGGCTTCTTACGCGGATTCTTTTTTCTAGCGTTCGAATTTTTTGGTGTGGTTTTCTTCGTCTTTGATGATCGCTTGGGTTTATCTGACGATGTGGCACCCAACAGCTCTAGATCGATTTTTTTATCGTCCAAGTCTACTCTTGCTACCTGCACCTGCACGCGCTGCCCTAAAGCAAAACTACGGCCACTGCGTTCACCGGTGAGCCTCTGGTGTGCTGCATCAAAGTGATAGTAATCGCCCGGCAGCGCCGTGATATGCACGAGGCCCTCTATATAGAGATTCTCAAGCTCTACGAATAAACCAAAACTGGTAACAGCTGCCACCAACCCAAAAAACTCATCGCCGACATGTTCTTGCAAATACTCGCACTTGAGCCATGCCATCACGTCGCGCGTCGCCTCATCAGCACGGCGCTCAGTCATGGAGCAGTGCTCACCGTGGACGGCCATGGTCTGCACATCGTAAGGGAAGATCTTTTTCGCTGGAATAGACTTGGCACCTTTTACGCGCTGCACCCCAACCGCCTTTTTGGAAGAACGCACAACATGCCGTATGCCGCGGTGCACTAGCAAATCAGCATAACGCCGAATAGGCGAGGTAAAGTGCGCATAGGCTTCGTAATTCAGGCCAAAGTGCCCGCCATTGTCTGGCTGATAGACAGCCTGCCTGAGCGAACGAAGCAACATAGTTTGGATAACGCTGGCATCATCGCGCTCCGCCACTTGCTCCAATAGCGCCTGATAGTCGAGTGGAGAAGGCTGCTGCCCACCACCAAGATTCAAACCGAGCTCGCCCAGAAACTTGCGCAGATTCTCGAGCTTCTCTTCCGTTGGGCCTTCGTGCACGCGATAAAGAATGGGAAGCGCGTTAGCCTCAAAAAAATTCGCTGCCGCCACGTTGGCGCACAGCATACATTCCTCAATGAGTTTGTGGGCATCATTGCGCACCACTGGCACGATGGCATCGATCTTGCGCTGCTCGTCAAAGACAATGCGAGTTTCGACCGTATCGAAATCCATTGCACCGCGCTTTTCCCGCGCCTTACGTAACACCTCATACAGCTTATGTAGGCGCTTCAAATCGGCAACACGTTTTTTCGGCACGTCCGGGTGTGCGCCCTGCTCTAGCACTTCGCCCACCTGCGTATAGGTCAAGCGCGCATGAGAATGGATAACTGATTCATAAAACTGATAATCGGTGACATTACCGGCTCGGTCGAGACTCATCTCGCACACCATAGCCAGGCGATCCACTTTTGGTTTCAACGAACACAAACCATTACTGAGTGCCTCCGGTAACATCGGCACAACACGCTCTGGAAAATACACCGAGTTACCGCGATCAGCAGCTTCAATATCAAGTGCCGAACCAGGTTTTACATAATGCGACACATCGGCAATGGCAACCCACAATCGCCATTTGCCCAGGCGGCTCTTCTCACAGTAGACGGCGTCGTCGAAATCGCGCGCATCCTCACCGTCGATCGTGACAAAGGGCAGCTTACGCAAATCGACTCGCTGCTGCTTGTCGCCGTCGGTAGGCTCGCCCTCAAGATGTCCCGCTTCTTCAACCACGGCCTCGGGCCACTCCCACGGAATACCGTGTGAACGAATCGAAACATCTATCTCCAGCCCGGGATCTAAATGATCACCAAGAATTTCGCTGATACTGCCTTTAGCACCAAGCTTGCGAGTGGGGTACTCAGTGATTGTTGCAGTAACAATCTGACCCGATATTGCACCGCCCTTTTCTTTTGGCGGAATAAGAATCTGATGGCTGATCCGGCTGTTGTCGGGAATCACATACCCGATTCCACTCTCTTCTTGATACCTACCAACGATGCTGCGATTGGCGCGGTTTAGTACCTCAACGACCTTGCCTTCCTGCCTGCCACGACGATCAAGGCCCGTGACTCGCACTAGAACCTCGTCGCCATCAAACACAAAATTCATTTGGCGGGAGCTTAAGTAGACATCGTCGCCATCTGCCAATGGAATCGCAAACCCATAGCCATCGCGATGACCCTGTATTCGGCAATGCAATAACTCCAATCGATCTACCTGACCATAAGCGCCCTTACGATTGACCATCACCTGACCATCACGCTCCATGGCGCGAAGTCTTTTACGCAGAGCATCCTGCTGCTCTTCTTCAGAGAGGCCCAACGCTTCGGCTATATCAGAGCGCTTCAGCGGTTTTTCTGCAGCCGCCAGTAATTCAAGAATCACCTCGCGACTGGGTATTGGGTTTTCGTAGCGCGATGCCTCTCGCTGCGCATGAGGGTCGGCAATTTTGCCTTTTTTCGCCATAAATTCTGTGGTCTCGTAGTTAGTTGAAGCGCATGAATGCGCTGTGCTGCGAGTATACGCGAGGATTGACAAAGAGGTTTGGTAAAAGTAAAGTTCGCGCCCTCAGGTTGCAGGTGCCAGCTCGGTAAATTTCATGCAATCTCACCTGCCCAGGTGGTGAAATTGGTAGACACGCTAGCTTCAGGTGCTAGTGCTCGCAAGGGCGTGGAGGTTCAAGTCCTCTCCTGGGCACCATTTTTTACCGGCGTGTAACTGAATCGTTACTCAACACACTTCTACTGACCACCTTCGCTACCGAATATCTCGCGAGCAGAATTCAACAGCAGCTTTACTCCGGGGTGTCGTACTTTGCGCTCTGGGGATATCGCGTAATAGCGCTCGGTAACAGACTCAGTGCGGCCCACTACCGATACAGCATACTGCCGCGTAACGTGCGCCTCAATTGTCGTAGGCGTGCAAAACGCACCCAATCCGGCCTGCCCTAGGTACTTCATTAAGGCGCTGTCATCAAACTCCGCTACTACGTTCGGCGTAATCCCTTCCTGCTCAAACCAGGTTTGCAAATTGATTCGCTGATTCGATTTGTCACCACAAATAAGAAAATCGGCGCCATCCAGAGATTGAGGGAAATTTTTCACCAGGGCCTTCGATTTCTCTTTAGTCGCGTAGAAACTCACGCCGCTTTCGCCTAACTCATGGCTATACGCTTTGATGGGCATTCCCGGCGCCAGCGTCCTATCGGATACCACCAGATCCACCTTATTCAAAGCTAGCTCACCCATCAGGAACTCGAAGTCACCTTCCCGGCAAACGATCTTCACTTCATCAGCCAATTCGAAACAACGCTTGAGAATATTTGAGGCCAGTATTTTTGGTATAACATCGGTAATACCCACCGTGAAGACGAACTGTTGCGCAGGGTAATCAGCCCCCAGCGATTGCTGTAGCTCTTGTCCTAACGAAAATATGTCTTCTGCGTAGCTATAGGCCATCTTGCCTGCATCGTTGAGCACCAACCGCTTGCCGATGCGATCGAACAACGTCTTGCCCAGATAATCCTCAAACTGTGAGAGCTGACCACTGATTGTCTGCGGTGACACATGAACCGCCTCAGAAGCCTTCACAATGCTCCCGTGACGAGCGACGGCATAAAAATAGCGAAGGTGATTGTAGTTGAGCTGCGGCATGGCGATTCCCATTTTTCATCAATATTAATAGTAAACTTTGTTCGATGATATTAGTAGATTTATTCGTCTTTTATTGATAAACCTTTGCCTCTATAACTACATTCAAGGAGCAAATAAGCCAACTTCAGAGGGCCCAACACCGTGCATACGATTAAGACACCCAGTAAGCCAGTAACGGTCAGACTGCTGGCCAAAGCCACTCTGCTTGGCATATTGCTAGTGCCCTCAATGAGCGGCTCCGTGGCCAACGCATCGATAGGCGAATGCGGCACACCTGCACTGACTGGCATAACCACTATGCATTCTGGTTGTATCTCGAGCCTGATGCCGCACACATCCAGCAATGTAATGCACAACATACACGGGGCGATCATCGTCGATCCCATTTCTGAGCAGATTGAAACCGAGAGTCTAATCGAAAAACTTGAGAATGAAGCTCCACAGGCAACCAAGGAGAATGAACCATGAAGCCAAGATTGAATTTCAGGCGCATCACTGCTGACAGCAGAACAGCCGATTACATTCACCGACGATTTTCTTTCGGCTTTGGCCGTATGCAACACGCACTTGAAGACGCGTCCATCACCCTCAGCGACATCAATGGGCCGAAGGGCGGATTAGACAAACAGTGCCGGATCGTCGTTCGATCATCGACCACTGCACCTATCGTCGTTGTTGAAAAACAGAGCGAACTAAAACTAGCCATTGATCGCGGCATCGCCAGAGCCAGTAGAAGCCTAGCGAGACAACTCAAGCGCAAGCAATCCAACTTCAGAAGCAATGCAGAGAGGAAAAAGGCATGGATTTAACGACTAAAACAACCGACACCCTGTCGCAGGTAGGGGCCGCGAGTGAAGCGACAACACAAGCAGGCCTGCAGAGCGGCTCACAAACGAAGGTACTGAAGAACACTTATCTGTTACTGGCAGCAACATTGATGTTTGCCGCAGCGACCGCTTCAGTCGCCGTCGCGCTGAACATGCCACACCCGGGTTTGCTACTGACGTTGGGTGGATACTTCGGTCTACTCTTTCTGACCACCAAGTTTAGAAACAGCAGCGCTGGGATTTTCTTCGTATTCGCGCTGACAGGCTTCATGGGGCTCACCCTTGGGCCAATAGTCAGCATGTACTGGGCGATGGCTCCACAAGTGGTGATGCAGGCCATGTTCGGCACCGCTACGGTATTCCTGGGGCTTTCAGCCTATACAGTTAAGTCAAAGCGCGATTTTAGCGCGATGGGAGCATCACTGTTTATTGGCATTCTTGTTGCTTTCCTCGCTGGAATTGCTGCAGTGGTCTTTAGCATGCCGGCTTTGTCTTTAACGGTATCAGCAATGTTCGTCTTGCTAATGTCAGGCTTAATCGTGTATGAAACCAACCAGATAGTTCAAGGTGGAGAAACCAATTACATCATGGCAACGGTGACTCTCTTTGTTTCCATCTTCAATCTTTTCACCAGCATGCTACACCTGCTTGGGTTCGCTCAATCTGAGTAGCGGCTATGTTTGCGATATACACTCCACAAGGTCGAACGTTCTCTGGCTCGCTAGAGAACCTTCGCCGGGTGGAGAAAATCCCTGAAACGAGCAGCGCCAAAGCAGCGCTAGCTGCCGACGCAGATGAACTCCATCGCGCTATGTCCGCGCAACAGACAAGTTATAAAGAAAACGCCGAGGCCGCACAGGCCTACGCGCAAAACAGACAGAAGAGTGGGCAACGCGAGCCGGTGCATCATGCTTACCAGGCGATGAGCAATCGAGTGACTACGTTGCAAGCTGCGTGGACACTGCGCCGGGCTAACCAGGCGTTTGAGGACCATGCTTATCAGGTGTTTCCCGTGGTTGACGAACAAAGAGTACTGGTCGGGCTACTCTCTCGGTGCGATTACTATCGCTTCCTACTGAACGCCGGGCCTTCGCTAGACACCTCGCAAACCACACTCTCAGAGTGCTTCCTAACAGAAGACAGCAAGGTGTACTGCGCAGACCCTGTTACCGACATACGACGTATTGCAAAACTGCTGGTGGAGAAAGAGCTGCCTGGCATCCCTATCGTTGAAGAAAGCGGCAAACTCGTAGGCATTGTTTCTAGAACAGATGTTTTGGCCTGTGCGGTTTCCGATCCACCGCTCTCACTATGGGCATAGGTCCTGATTGGGCAAACGATTAATGTCGCTATGCGCCCAATACCTGCGAACGGAAGTCATTCATCGCTCTTACTAAGGCATCGCGATCATCGTCGACAAAGTTGACATGGCCGAGCTTTCGCCCCGGTCTCACACTTTTGCCATACCAATTAAGTGATGCGTTAGCTGGAATAGACTCTAGCGCGGGCATCTCACACCCCAGCAGGTTAATCATCCCGGTGTAGCCTTTAATACGGGTGCTACCTAGCGTCATTCCACAAATAGCCCTTAGATGGTTTTCGAACTGACAGGTGTCGGCTCCATGCTGGCTCCAATGGCCACTATTGTGTACGCGTGGTGCGAGCTCGTTCACTAACAAATCTTCACCGCGGACAAACAGCTCCATCGCCAGAACACCTACGTATCCAAGATGCGACATAAGGCGTTGCATATAGTCATTGGCTTTTTCCGACATTGCATCGCTGATATCCGGCGCGGGAACAATGGACTGGTGTAAAATGCCCTGATCATGCCCGTTTTCAGCTAAGGGATAAGCCGCATACTCGCCCTTCGCATTGCGCGCGGCCACCAGGGAAACCTCTCTGTCAAAGGGTATGAACTGTTCAATGATATAATTCTGCGGATCTTCGCTTTCATCAAACCGCTGTGCGTCTTGCTCTGTGCGGATTACCCACTGGTTTTTTCCGTCGTAGCCTTCTGTGCAGGATTTAGCCACAACAGGAAAACCCAAGCCTGCAACCGCCTCATTGGCTGAGACACCCACTACATGTCGAGACGTCGGAATACCCGACTCAACAACTAGTGCTTTTTCTCGACGACGATCTTTGATGATCTCGACACTTTCCCGATTCGGCAGCAATGGGCACAGTGACTCTAATGCCGCGAGCAACTCGCTGCTAACCTGTTCTTTCTCAACAGTAATGCAGTCTGGCTTTCCAAGTGCTGCATATAACTCGGAAGCGGAATCGCCAGAATTCCAAGCGACCACTTTACCCAAGCCATCAACGCAGGCAGTGTCAGGTGCACCGTTGTCGTTCACAAAGCTGAAACGGATTCCCATCCCAATACCCGCAAGTGCGAGCATGCGGGCGAGTTGCCCACAGCCGATAACGCCAACATGCATTAGCAGACCTCCTGAGGAACGGCCTCCGTTTGCGCTGAGCGCCAGGCCACCAGCCTCTCTTGGAGATCCGCATCTGACGTAGCGATAATTTGTGCCGCCATAAGGCCGGCATTGAAGGCACCGGGCTCGCCGATAGCTTGAGTGGCTACGGCGATACCCTTTGGCATCTGCACAATAGAAAGGAGAGAATCTACACCATTGAGCGCCTTGCTTGTGACGGGCACGGCGATTACCGGCAGCCATGTCATGGCGGCGGTCATACCCGGTAGATGCGCAGCACCACCAGCGCCAGCAATAATAACGCTGAACTGCTCATGCGCAGTGGCAGCAAAGTCGTAAAGCCGCTGCGGCGTTCGGTGCGCCGACACCACCGAGGCTTCATAATCAACCTTCAAAGCCTTCAAAACATCTACTGCATGCTGCATCACAGGCCAATCGGACTGCGAACCCATTATCACGGCAACTTTGCCCGCCATACTCGATCTACTCCATTTAATGTGTCAGTGGTTTACGCTGCAAACCACTGGGTAATAACCATATAGGTGGGGATGCCTAGTATCACATTAAATGGGAAGGTAATTCCAAGGGAAACGCCAATTGACAAGCTATGGTTTGAGTCGGGCAAGGCTTGGCGCATCACCGCGGGCACGGCAATGTAGGACGCACTGCCGCCAAGAACCGCCAAGAGTATCGCACCGCCTGTAGAGAGACCCACTGCGAGACCCAGTGCACTGCCCATCACACCGCCGATAAGCGGCATAAAGATACCAAAGGCCAACATAAAGCTGCCCTGGTGCTTGAGCTCACCAATTCGCCTCGCCGACACCATACCCATCTCGAGCAAGAAGAGCGCAAGCACGCCATTGAACAGATCAAAAAACAGCGGGGCTATCGAGTAGGTACGCTCACCAGCCATATAGCCAATAAGTAGCCCGCCGGTCATCAATACAATGCCCTGATTTAAAAAAATCTCGTGCAGTAACTTTCCGCTGGGCAGGCTAGGGCCGCCACTGCTCTCACCCTTCGCAGCGGCCCGCTTTGCCAGGGCGATACCCACCGCTATCGCGGGCATTTCCAAAAGGACAACAAACAGCGCGATATAATCTTCGTACTCAATCGACATGGCCTCCAGAAACGCCACTGCCACGGCATAAGTGCCCACACTCACTGAACCATAGTGAGCACAAATTGATGCAGCATCCTGCCTTGGCAGCTTGCCAACATAGTACAAAATCGGAAAAGCGATAAGCGGCAGAACCAACCCAAGGGATATCACGAAGATTGACTGCGTCACCAGATCCCATGACGCATGCGCCGAGAGCGCGATACCGCCCTTCAGCCCTATCGCGATCATCAGGTAAAGAACAAGGGATTGGTAAAGGCCCTTGGGAAACGCTATATCACTGCGTACAAAGGCCGCAAATGCGCCCAACAGAAAAAATGCGACACTGACGTCGAGCTGCATAACCTACTCCGCGCCGCTATTGATAGATAATGGGTGTGCGCGGCGGTTCAGCGCGAACAGGTACGGGCTTGCCCTCTGGCGCACCTGCCAAGTAACGATTACCGATAGCCAACCCGGCTACAGCACAGCCCAAGCCAACCAGTGAATAACCGACGGTCGCGGTCGTGGCAACTGCCAAACCCAACGCAACTAGAACCAAACTCACAATCATGGCGAAGTAAAAATGTGTGCTTTCCATAGTGCTCTCCTTGAGATAGTAGCTTTTCGTTAACCTAAATCGGTTCGAAAACGTCCTCGACCCAACGCGAGTATTATGCGAAAATTTTTATATAGATAATAATTGATATTATTTATTTTAAAAATAGACATATATCTATATATGTATTGATACGGTAATTGGCAACAGAGCCACACTTTCGGCAAATATCTCTAATACAAAAGAGCTGGCAATCGATGAAATCACGTTTACATGCCCACGTTGGCACTCTGCGACAGCTGGAGATACTGCTGGCCGTTCACGACGCGAACAGCATTAGTGGAGCTGCCAAAACGCTTCACCTGACCCAACCCACGGTATCGATACAGCTAAAAAAGCTTGCAGAGGCAATTGGCGCGCCGCTCTATCAGGTGTCGTCTAAAAAGCTGCACTTCACCCTGGAAGGCCTTGAGCTGGTAAAAACTGCGGTTGAAGTGCTCGATAGTTTTTCTAGGCTAGACATGTCACTCAGCGATATGCGGGATTTGAAAGCAGGCACCTTACGCCTTTCCGTTGTCACCACCTCAAAATATTTCATACCTCACCTGCTTGGGCCTTTTTGCGAGCAATACCCAGCCATTGACGTCCAACTTAATATTGGTAACCGCGATGAAACGATTGAGAGCATGAAGCAGGGAGTGAACGACTTTTACGTTTTCAGCCACCTGCCTGCAGATGCAGAAATGAGCAGCATAAAGCTATTGGACAACCCGCTAGTAGCTATTGCTCACGACGATCACCCGCTGGCCAAAAAGCGCAAAGTCACGCTTGCGCAGCTTTGCAAAGAACCATTTCTAACTCGCGAGCCCGGTTCTGGAACGCGCTACGCTATTGAAGAATTTCTAGGGCCAAAAGGCCTCTCACTCAATAAAAAAATGACCATAGAGAGTAACGAAGCCATCAAGCACAGTGTCATGTCTCGGCTCGGAATCTCAATTATCTCTGCTCATACTCTCACCTACGGTGGCGAAGCAGGCCTGAAAAGGTTGGCCGTAGATGGGTTCCCCATTCACTCCCAGTGGTTTTTCGCCTGGAACAAAAACACGCGTCAGACGGTGATTGCCTCCGCCTTTCTCGAATACGTAAAATCACAGGGGCGCGCTATGCTGCACGAGGAATTGGAGAGAAACGGGATTACGCCAGTACTGGAAGATTAAGAGCCGTTGATAGATTGGCCCGACTGCTACTCTTAAATATCACCCTTAACAATCGCACTTAACAATCGCCCTTAACAATCGCCCTTAACAACAGCCACAGCATTTTGGTATGGTGCGACCGGCACACGAAAAGCACTCAATCGCACTCTCAGTTCTTTTGAAACACGTTGGAAACCACAGTGAACGCTTCTGAGCAAAGTATCACCGAGACGCAAAAGGCACTTCTGGCACGCTACAGTGAAGTACGCAATCACTCAGTTAGATTGTGTGAACCACTGGCAACAGAAGACTACGTCGTTCAGCCTGTTTCTGATGTCAGTCCGCCAAAATGGCACTTGGCGCATACCACCTGGTTTTTTGAAGAGCTATTACTCACCACGCAATCACCCGCATACGAGCGTTTTAACAATGGCTTCGCAACCTTGTTCAACTCTTACTACAAAGCCGCCGGCGAGCACTGGCTGCAATCGGAGCGCGGCCAATTATCTCGGCCAACAGTTGCCGAAGTGATGGCCTATCGCGAACATGTCGATAGCGCACTCATCACACTGCTGAACACTCAGGCACTGCCCTCCAACGCGCTATCACACTTGGAGATTGGGCTGCATCACGAGCAACAGCACCAGGAGCTGTTGCTAATGGACATCAAGTACATTCTTGGTGCCAACCCCTTTGCGCCCGTTTACGCAACGGACAAGCCGCAGCAGATTCATACAGGCACTGACCAGCCAGAAAAATCAAATTGGCACACTGTCCCCCAGGGCCTCACTGAAATTGGCCATTGCGGCCAGGAGTTTGGTTTCGATAATGAGTCGCCCAGGCACACCACCTACCTTCAGGGTGCAGAAATCTGTAGTTCATTAGTAAGCAATGGGCAGTTCCTTGAATTTATTCAAGCCGGCGGATACCAGCGGCCAGAGTTCTGGCTCAGCATGGGCTGGGAATGGCTAAACGAAAACACCGTAAACCACCCACTCTACTGGGTGCACGATACTGACAATGACACATGGGAAGAGTTTACGCTCTACGGCAAAAACGCGTTAGAGCACGATGCACCGGTTTCACATGTCAGTTACTTTGAAGCGCAGGCCTTTGCCGCCTGGGCCCAGGCTCGACTGCCCACAGAACAAGAGTTGGAACAATTTCTCGGCCAACATGCGCATACAGAAACTGTGTCAGACAAAGGCCGCATGCACCCCTGGGATTGCAATGCATCCGCAGATCAGCTCTGGTGCTGGACGTCCAGCGCCTATGCACCTTACCCGGGCTTTAAAGCCTATGAAGGTATGCTAGAGGAATACAACGGCAAATTTATGTGCAACCAGTACGTGTTACGCGGCGGCTGCGTAGCAACGCCACCCGGACACTACCGCCCAAGCTACCGTAACTTCTACCTACCCCACCAACGCTGGATGTTTTCCGGCATTCGACTTGCCAAGGACATCCAGTGAAATTCACGCGCGCAAACAAAAGCAGCCCAACACAGCCGCCTACAAACGACGAGGCATTTTCAGCTGACATTCTTTCGGGCCTGTCTTCAACGCCTAAGCACCTTTCCTCAAAATATTTTTATGACGATTTAGGCAGCCAGCTTTTCCAAAAAATTACCGCTCATGAAGACTACTACCCCACGCGAAAAGAGCTGGAGATTTTTGAGCAAATTCAACACCACCTACCCACGCTATTCCACGCGGGCGCTGTTGAAATTATTGAGCTGGGGGTTGGCGACGGCCACAAAACCCGCCTACTGCTGGAGGGCTTTCTTCAGGCCGGGCATGAGGTGCGCTATACGCCCATCGATATATCCGAGCAAGCCATGGCACTGCTAGAAAATAACCTGCCCCAACACAACTCGCTGCAAGTGGAAGGCATCGTTGGCGACTACATCGACGCGCTTAGGCACATTAACAAAGAAACCGACAGGCAGCGTATTGTTCTGTTTTTAGGCAGCAACATTGGTAACTTTGATTTACCCGCCAGCAAGGGTTTTTTGCATCGGGTACGCGCGCACCTCAATACCGGAGACCATCTATTAATCGGCTTCGATCTCAAAAAAGACATCAGCATTTTGACAAAAGCCTACAACGATAGTGCGGGCTTCACACGAGAGTTCAATCTGAATTTGCTGCGCCGCATCAATCGAGAGTTTGATGCCGATTTCGATGTTTCGCACTTTGACCACGTGGGCATTTACAACCCTGTTCTGGGTGCGATGGAAAGCTACTTAATCGCAACCCGGAAGCAGGAAGTAAAAATCAACGCTCTGGATGCATCCTTCACGTTTTCGCCTTACGAGCCTATCCATACAGAGTATTCGTTTAAGTATCACGAAGACGACATCGAAGGGTTGTGCCAAGCCGCCGGCTTTAGTGTCGTGCAGCATTTCAGTGATGCGCAGCGGTATTTTATGGATTCTCTCTGGCAGGCTAGCTGAGCGCTGAGCCTCCCCCGCTAAGTCACACCATTACGTGCTGACTTTTTTTAACGCCAGCGCATTCATGCAATAGCGCAAACCGCTCGGCGGCGGGCCATCGGGAAAAACATGCCCGAGATGGCTATCACAGGTATTACAAATAGTTTCTACCCGCGTCATGCCGTGTGAGTTGTCTGCAATATACGCAATGGCATTCTCAGCCAAAGGCTGGTCGAACGAAGGCCATCCCGTGCCTGAATCGAATTTTGTCTGGGAATCAAAAAGTAATGTGTCGCAGCACACACAAGCATATTCACCGGGCTCGTAGAGGCTGCACATTTCTGAACTGAAGGGGCGCTCGGTGCCGCTTTCTCGCGCCACCATAAACTGCTCGGGGGTGAGCAACTCGCGCCATTGCTCTGGGGTTTTTTCTACACGTTGATCTGGCTTTGGATTGTTGCCATTGGCAAACTCAAGCACGGTATTCCAGGTTAACATCGCCATAAGCCTCTACATCGGTTCAATGAACTAAGACCTTGGCGATGGTAGCGATGTGCGAACTACATTAATACCCCTTTGTGGAACTTTCTAAATGCCTCATCGGCAAACTCAGCGCCCGGCATACGCAGGCACTCGACGATGCTTTTGGTTGGCTCCCAAAGCTCCTTTTCGGTCATCGCTTTGGATCGGCTGGCAACATCTCTGGCTTTAGCCTCCTCAGGCGTATCAACCATTACCAAACCTGCTGCACCCGAAGACGTCGTGACATGACAGGCCCAATGTACATTTCCTGCCTCGTCGTTCGCCAGAGCGCTAGCTGATAACAGCGCGGCGCATAGCGCCATCGTAACTACAATTTTTTGCCTCATACTGCACACCTCAATTTTTGGTCTACCAACATCTTCCGTCACTCACAGCATCGCCGGGATAGCTCTTTCCCTTGGCGACAGATTCTTTCATGCCATTCGAACTCAGCACGATCTCACCGCAGAGTGTATCTTCTACCTGCCCCCCTCCTGCAGCGGGAATCGCACGCAGCACATAGCAAGATGGCCCAGAGAGCGCGCCAGCGCAATTCACCGCCTTGACGGTATAGTGGCCTTCCTCTGACACAATCGTGTCAGCAGCGCTGACTCTGGTTGGATCATATCCTAAATCTGCAACCGCTAGCGTATAGGCAGCGCGATCTAAAAGATGCTGCTCCTGCCGGCTGGCCATATCCAGCAAAGCAGCATACGCATCCGAACGCCGCGCTTTCTGCATGCTGCCCTGATAAGCCGGCAGCGCAATGCCTGCGAGTACCGCGACGATTACAATCACGATCATCAACTCGATCAGCGTAAAACCGCCCTGCCGCCTGCTTACTCTGCTTTGCTTCACGGCCTAATATTCCTTTCTGTACCAGTAAGAACCATACGGCGCGGCCAGCGAGGTAAACGGATCCAACAGATCACTCTCGCCCGTACCACCGGCGCCCTGAGGCGGGATAATCCCAATAGTGCCGTCATCGCTCACATGCAAAGCAGGCGTATCGGGAATCTGATTGCCTAGGGGGCTATACCGGTTATCGTAATCTGGAATAGTGGTCGCATCGTAAAGACTCACTGCGTACAACCTGCCCTGCCCTGCTGGTGGACGACAGAGGTCTTCTGTGTCCAGGCCCGGGCCGCCGCCAGGAACAAAGGTGCCGAAGAACACTTTGCCTGTGATGGTGATGGACTTCGACAACGATTTCTCACCGTCTTCTGCCAGTGTGATTTTCCAACCCTTGGCATTGTAAAGAGCCGTTTGCGCGGCCGTCCGCTCTGTATCAGTAATCCCACTATCTGACTCCAGAATGTTAGACGTCGCGTCATACAGATCGCTTGCATGCATCGGTAACGAACAGCGATAGGCAAGAAGGCTGCCAGGCTCTGGAGCCGGGGTCACGTCACACTGATTGACAGTATCCAGATCGGTGGTAAATGGCAGTATCGCCTGATCAGGAATCAGGTAAAACGCATTTTCGACCGCATCCACCAGCTCATCATTTGACCCATCAACAGCGCCTGGGTTTGTTCTGTCGCCCGTACCAATGAGTACAGCATCAACCGGCTTGCCGTCGCGCGAGATACGCACCACGTCAGGCTGGTTAAAGAACCTGCGATCATTGAGCTGTGTACGTGTTTCCGTGGTACCTGGTGGCGCTCCGGTTTTGTCTAAAGCAACGAAAAGCTTGGTTAGCCTCCACGTGCTCTGCGAGCTGTCGGGCAATGTTGCACCAGGCATATCAACACGCCAAACAATACCAGCGGTGTCACCAAAGTAGAGCCTATCAACCAACCTGTCGCCGTTGGAATCCAGAGTAGCCACTGATGCCGGTACTGAGTGTTCAAGTTCCGTTGCCTGCATATTGGTTGCTGAATCGGCTGCTGGCGTGACACTCCACAACAGCGCGCCCGTCTCAGCATCTATGATAAAGATGCCTCGACCCATTGAATCGGCATCATCTCCCAGCGAGGTATGATCATCTTTGGCTGTGTCATAACCCGCGCCAAACACAAGTACTGGTTTCGGCTTACCATCATTATCTGCGTGCCCAGGAATGTAGGCGACCTTTGGCACTGACCAGGTTTGTCCAAGCTCTTCGAAGCCATCCGTTTGCGGGCTAATTCCCCACAGTGACTCTGGATTGTTAGGATCCGAGATATCAAGGCCATAGAGATATCGCCCACCGCGACGCAGACCAAAAAACGCCCACACCTTATCGCCATCGAGCTTATCGTAGGTTCCATCCTTATTGTCGTCATAGCTATAAATGACTGGAGGGGAATCAATACCATAGGGCCTGGACGAATCAACTGATTCTAACCGGCGGCTAGTTAGCAGCGGCGCAAGTTCTTTTGGAAAGAAGGCCCAATCTTCAACGCCGTCGTCATTGCCAAACATGTGCAAGAAGCCCGCATTGGTGCCTACCAAAACGCGTAGATCAGAACCCTCGACATCTTTGTCTCGCCCACCGAGAAGGCCGTAAGAAACCACCCTCGGCCTACTGTGCAGGATATCGCCTAGAATCCATTCGCGCGTGTCGGTAACACTGTCGTCTTCATTGAGATCTTCAGTGTCGTAACCGATGCCAAACGCAACGGCAGCCTCAAAGTCAGCGGCATCCGCTACTTCCCAAAAATCGTACAGCGCCCCCTGCGGATTGCCAGGGAACAACGTATCGAAATCATAGGCCTCAGGCGTAAAGTTATCTTCGTCATATGGCTCTAACGCACCGTTATTACCGGTGTTACTGTGAAGTCGAGCCTTCCGAGTAGCCAAATCACTGTCTCGCAACAGCTCACCAACGCCGCCCTGATCGACGGTCGGGCCATCTGCGCCATCACCTGCTGGACGCCACAACGTGCGGGCGTCACCATCAATAAGGTTGGTATCTTGATTGATCGCATCATCACCATTGGCATCCACCAGCTTCTTAATTTGATCGCCGTCATCATTCAATCTTCTAACAATATCCAGACGCTTAACGTTGCCTCGCCAATCTTGCGAAGCATCTGGTTTAAACATCGCAAAAAACACTTCGTTACGGCTTTCTGTGCGGGTAAACGTGTTTACCGCCACAGACGGCGATGTGAAGCTTGTTTCGTCTGACAAGATTTCCAAGACGGCGTCCTGAAACGCGCGAGCCAATGCGGCCGTATCGTTAGCGGTGTAATACTTACCCTTGCCATTCTCAGCTGCTTCTCGCAACAACTCTTGATCAGTCGCAAAGCCGATAGTGTAGGTAATACCGTACTGATCGCCATTACTATCATCATCATCTAAGTCGTTGTTCGCCATAAAACGCGTAAGTTCGGCGAGACAATTTTTGCCGGTACCACCGCCATCGAGCGCGTAGTCTCCGCAAGTACCGATTCCTGGTAATGCCTCAATCGTGGCGTTGGCCTCTGTATCCAGTGAGGGGAAGCCATCTGTCATCAAAATGACATAGGTATAGGCGCAATCAGTGGTGGGGCTCTTATAAGTACTCAAACCCGCATTGAACGCTCGAGGATCATAATCGGGTGTATCAATGGTGCCATCGTGGCCGGCCCAGAAATCGAACCCGTCGGTGTCTTGCTTAAGGCCATACCGCGGCGATTGACCGGTGAGATAACGGTAAGCCTCGTAGGTAGACTCACACAGCGGCGTTGAGCCGGTTGCCACCAAATTGTTGATCAACCCGTCTTCACCGGCCAACTCATCACGCTGTGCTAGTGTCATATCTTCCAGCAAAGCAGACACAATTCTGCCGCCGTGGTCGTCTTCATTGTTAAAGATCGTGCAAAAACTACCGCAGCCACTATAGAAACCGAACACAGAGTCGGCTGAGTTGTGATTAAAAACGGCCAACCCAAAGTCGATTGATTGGTTAACGTTAATCAGCTCATTGACAACTTCTTGCGCAACTTCCAAGCGAGATTTTTCCACTTGTATGAGGGTGTCATCATTCCAGTAGTTCAGATAATGGCCGGTATACCAGCGGTAAGTCCTGTTACCCCAGTTGGAGAACGCTTGCGCTTCAAACGTTGTGTAGCCGTCTGGAGGCGTAGCCGTTCCGTTGGAAGGGTTCTTTGGATACCCATCGCTCACGCCAGCACCATTGCCGGGGTTGCTGGACGTCACGTCAGACTGGCAATCAATATGAACGGGAGAACGGTCGCTGCCATTCAAGTTCCGCCACTTCCAAATACCATTGTTGTTCTGCCCAAGGCGCTTTGCTTTACCGGTAAAGTTACCGGCGGTCTCCAACGGTAGATACGAGGTAACACAGCGGTTTTTGGCGGGGTCGAACCATCTATTGGTGTTGGACGCAGGCTTATCATTATCCAAAGACCAGTAAATTCGGTTGAGGTCGAAACCCGCATCTTCATAGGTTTCATCAGGATCATAAGCCGGCTTTCCGTCACTGGCCTCTACCGCAGTAATGTTCATACTACCCGAGGTATCCATAACAATAAGCACTTTGGGGCGAGCGTTACCGCTGGCAGCCAGTGTCGACTGATAAATTTCAGTATCGTCACCGATCGCCGGCGCCTGCACTAGCGCCAGTGATGCCAGCATGCTCATCCCAACGATTGAGCGCGTTGCCACTTTCAAGTTAGTTAGCTTCATTGTCTATCTCCTCACACACTATTCTGTGCTGAACCTGTATCTCGACACACCGAAAATTTACACTCGGCATGGTCATTAGTTTGGTTGTACTGTGGTGCGAATAACACCCTGCGACACTTCAGTCGTGGCCTTCTTCGCAACGTCATGCATGCCGTCTACGCGATAGTACTCACAGTCGAACAACTCCACGCTGCTACCGTCTTCCATACGCGGACACACGTCGCTGAACTTTGTCAGGATAACGTCAACCGTTACATTTGAATTGCCGTCGTTTAAGTGACCCAGTGGCCCCTCATCGTCGGCAAACTCATCAAAAACGTCCTCAAGTTCATCAACACCCGTGAACTTATTATCTGCAGTACCGGTTGTAGCTATTGCCGCCATCACTCCCGCCTCAGCCGCCTGAAACGAGTCATACCCATCCTGCAGATTGCTCGCCATCGACAAACCCAACTTGCTATTAGTAGCTGCAATCACGCTGATGACAGTAATGATCAACAAAAAGATCAAAGACACCACCAGTGCAACACCGCGTTGCGATTGCATAGCGCTTAACGTACTCACCTAGGTAGGCCCCCGAATCCGAAATTTAATATTGCGCAGCGAAACGTTCGCGCGCACAACTGAACGTCTGTGCTGTTCTCTTGTGTCGGGCGCTACAACATTGTTGAAACCAGCCAACTCATAAGTGTTGCTATCGGTGTAATTGGGGTCAGCTTCGCTGCCGCTAACCAGCATGGCTATTTCAATCGATACAATTTGATCCCAGTTGTTCGATGCCTGAATTTCAGCCACCGTGGAGTAAAGATCAACGTCGCCGTCACCGCCGGTGGTATCCAAACCAAACCGAATGCGCATGTCTTCAACGCCGGGCACTAAATCTTCGCGCTCTAAAACCATTGGGCCACCCACGCTACTTTCTCGAAGCACGAAACGGCTAAGGCTGGGCATTAGCTTGCCGTCACCATCACTAAAATCGCGGATAAAATAGACCTCGTAACGGTATTCCCAGGCGGCTCCGTCCGGCACATCGCCACCAGTCGAAATCGTCGGCGGCGTGTCATCGCCGTCAAACATGACCCCTACATCATCATTGGTGAGGAGCCACAGCTTTCCAGCCAGCACAAGCCCGGCAGGCGGGTCTAAAACATTGTCATCGTCGGTATCAACGACACGCGTTGGTACCGCAGACTTCATAATCAGTATGTCTGTACCAGCCAGCGCATTGTTTTCAGGCAAAGCCCCAAAGCAGTTGATATCAGGGTCTGACGCCGCTGCAGTGGCCGTGACCGCATAAATTGGTGAGCCTATTTCATAGATCTCTGCGCGAGTTTCACCATCACAATCGTTAGCGATAGCAGGCAGCGGAGGCACGGACTCCTGAATACTACCGGGGCCAGCTTCACCCATAAAACCAACATGTCGCAGCGCATCTGTCAGCACCTGCTCGGCGAAGCGAGAGTTCTCATTCATCTGTGCTGATTGCTCTACCTGCGAATACGATGTGCTGGCGGCCAGATAAATAGCTACGGCGCCAGATACCACGATCAGGCCCAGCACCATACCTATCATGAGTTCCATGAGTGAAAAGCCAGCTTGGCGGCTACGCAGATTCATCGTTAAAGCTCTGTCTCATCAACAATATACGTTTGCACAACAACCTGGCGCCGAAACTTCAGCAAGTCATCGTCAAAATCACCGCACTCTCCGACAGCGCTCAAAGCATCGCGAACCTCTACCAGGCCGCGCCATGAAACGAGTATTGTCAGTTGTCCCGTGGAGGTACGCCCCGCATCCGCTACAAACACTACGCAGGATTGAGGCTCTAGCAACCCGCCTATGGCTTCGTTGGAGTCAGTAATCCTTGCGGTGGCACCGCGAAACTCTTCCCGCCACTCCCACATGTCGTGCACAGCAAGCTGAGCAGGCGTACACACAGAGCCCATGTCGCAGGTTGGGTTAGGCTCGACGTCAGCCACTTTATCGGTGTCGACGCTGATAGGGTTATCGAGCCCCGTGTGGTACGAGGCAACAGCAGATGGGTTGATACGAATTCGTTCTACCAATGCGTTTGCCAGCGTCACAGCGCGCGTACGCTGAACGGTTTCAAATTGGCTCGCCTTAGAGCTCGCCAGCAACGTAACAACACCCATAATGCCAAACGACAAAATGGCAAAGGCAATGAGGGCCTCAATCATTGAGAAACCCCGTTGTGCACGCCTTGGCATGGCGCTATGGCGGTGCGGGTTCAACGCAATCAAAGTTGTCGTCTCCGTGATCATTGCGAATGTCATCATCGTCGGTGTCGGTAGCAGCGCGCACGTGCCCGATGGCCGTAATGATGATGCCTCGGGCATCTTCAAGTTTACGGTCATCACACACCTCAAAACTGGCGGTTGTGGTGGTGTAGCCTTGCTGCCTGAAAGTAATCCGATCACTGGCATCGGTACTTTCAAACCAAACGTTTACGTAGTCTGGCGAATCGCTCTGATGCACTACAATGAGATCATCATCATTAACCGTAGCCGGTGCCGTGTAATCAGAATCGTTATCTGGGTCAGTAAACGCGATAAAACCGTCTACCCAATTGGCGCCAGCTGCACTGCATCCATCTGCCGGGTTGCCTGCGCATACTATGACCCGCTGACGACGGGTCAGCGCCTCTGAACGCGCAGTGTTCAAAGCGGCGCGCAGCGCAAAGACCTCAGACTTTACGTGATTGTCTTTAATCATTTTCTGAAAGCCTGGCGCCACCACCTGCATCAATACCGCAGCGACGACCAAGGCGATCATCAACTCGACCAGCGTAAAGCCTGTATGACGGTTTTTTTCCATAATCCCAATAACATGCATGCGGGCTACGCCCACTTTCTCTACTAGCAATAATGCCTCAGCGCCTAGAGGAATAATAGTTTGTAGGTAGTATAACCAGAGGTTTTTATTGGAGAAGGTGTGAACTAGGTCACTAGTACTGCTTCAGAACCGATAATTTCTCACAAAAGACCGCGCCAACTAGCCTACAAGCCGCCACAGCCGCGCCAATGAAGCGTTATTTGAGAGCATTTAACGCGCCTCAATCGTGAAATGATCACACAAAAAAAGGCGCCATGCAGGCGCCTTGTTAGCGTAAAAAGTCTGTATTTTTCTATAGCGGACTTAGTGGCATTCAGACAACGGGACATCTACCCGCACCTGCGAACCGTCCTCAAGACGTTCAATACGGTGGCAGCCCACAACATCATTGCGCTCGTAATCACGGTCGCGATGGTCTTCATGGCTGTCGTAACACACCGCCCCATCGTGTAAATGATACAAGCTGTACGTAAGAGCAGAGCCGACAATCGCAGCGCCTAAATAGTTACCGTAGTGCCGATTTCGGCTGTAGTGACGGCTGTGGCGCCAATCCCGATGATGTCTTACGCGGTGGTTCCAATGATTGTATCGCCAACCATTGTGCTTCCAGTAGTTATGGCGAGCGCGCTTGTTAAAATGTCTATTGCGATCCCAGCGGTTGTTTCGCCATCCATCGTGCTTACGGTGCTGCCGACGATGCTGTTTCTCTGCCTTATATTGACGATGACTGCGAACATGCTTCCGATGCTGCTTAGCCCGCTGCTTCGCCTTATGCTTACTGTGAGAAGCATGCTCGATTCTAGGGACAATGTGATGCCGCCCGACATTGAAATCCTTGCTTACACGGTGATGCTTCGCGCCCTTATGGTCTCTATCTCCATGGCCAGGCGCAGCTACCGCGACACTTGAACCCAATGCGAGCACCAATGCTACTAAACAGGAACCTACTTTTTTCATGGCGTTACCCTCCGGTTTTTGCCGTTTGCAGGGCCAAGTTACGCCTGGCAGGCTGAACGAAAGCTGAACAGAACTGCATTATTTTCTGAAGGCTGTTCAGGAATCGTTCAGCTACGCGGCGATACATTAGGGGTGAGTTTCAACAATCGGAGCAGAACCATGAAGCCACTTTTATACACCATTACCCTAGCCAGCATTTTTAGCACCACGGTAGCCTGCGCAACCACCGAACGCATTGCGGTTGAGGTGCCTGTTGTTTCTGTAGACCCTGTCGTGCGTACAGTGACAGAAAAAATCCCTCACAAATCATGCTGGGACGAACAAGTCCGCATTGAACAGCGCCATGGCCACAGAAACAAAGCACCCACCGTTGTCGGCGCAATTCTAGGCGGCGTAGCTGGCGGGGCCATTGGGCGAAACAACCGCAACCAACCCTTACTAGCCGGAGCAGGCGCTGCTCTGGGAGCGGCGATCGCTCACGACGCATCACAGAAACGCCACACCAGCTATCGATACGTAACCCAGGAGCGCTGCGAGGTAGACTATGAGCTACGTGATAAAGAGCAGATCACCGGCTATCGTGTTGGCTATCGCTACGGCGATAGTATTTACTACACACGAACAACGCATCGGCCAGGGCCAACGATGAAACTGAACGTGTCGATTGAACCGGCACACTATTAAACCGAGCACTACACGAGAGGGTCAGACATGCTCGCGCAACTTTCTAAACTACTTTGCACCACGTTGCTCGCCACCTTGCTATTGGGCGCAACACTCAGTGCGCCCGTGGAAGCACGTTCCTCTTTCATGGTTGCTCAAAACAGCCAGATGTCCGCACGCGAGGCAGCAGCTCAGGCGAAAGCCCAGCATGGGGGCAAAGTACTGCGGGTGCGCAAACAGGGCAACGTTTACAAAGTTCGCTTATTGCAAAAATCAGGTCGCGTTATCACAGTGACCGTTCGAGGCTAATGCATGCGCATGCTAATCGTTGAGGATGACCCTCGTCTGCGCCTGCAGGTATCGCAACATTTCTCGGCTAACGGCTGGGTGGTTGAGGAAGCCGCCGATGGCGAGGAAGCGCGCTACATGGGCGATGAGCACCCCTACGATCTTGCCATTGTGGATCTGGGTTTGCCTGGCATGTCGGGTATTGAATTGATCTCCCTTTGGCGTTCGCAATCTGCAACCTTTCCGATCCTTATTCTTACCGCGCGCAGTGACTGGCGTGACAAGGTTGAGGGCCTGGAAGCAGGCGCTGACGATTACGTCACCAAACCATTCTATCTCGAAGAAATCGAAGCAAGAGTGCAGGCACTGATTCGCCGCAGCGGCGGGAGAGCCCAATCGGCCATTGCCTATGGTGAGCTGGTTATCGACTTTAACGCTCGCGAAGTTGCCATCGCCGGTAGCAAGATTGAGCTCACGGCGTTCGAGTACAACACCTTGGAGTATCTGGCTCACCGCAAGGGGCAAGTGGTATCAAAAAGTGAGTTAACCGATCACCTATACGATCAGGACTTCGATCGCGACAGTAATGTTATCGAAGTCTTTGTCGGTCGGCTGCGCAAAAAGCTCGACCCAAACAACACGCTAAAGCCAATTTCGACAGTCAGGGGAGCAGGCTATCGCTTTGCTCTTGAGCCCGACGCGTGAACTTTCCTGGGGCGTCATCACTGCGCACACGATTGCTACTTGCAAGCACACTGGTGGTGCCACTTTTTCTGGGTGGTACAGGCTGGTACCTGGAGCGCAGTTATGAACGCAGCCTGGAAACAGGCGTAGAAGAACGCCTGAAACTCCAAGTGCTAACACTCATGGCAGAAGCCGATTTTGACGACACGCTACAGATGCCCAGCGAGCTGTTAGAGGCTCGCTTCAATCAGGTGAACTCAGGTTTGTTTGGCGTGATCCGGCAGACAGATGGTGACGTTTTATGGCGCTCTCCGTCGAGTGTTGCAGCAGACCTCCCTAATCTCAACTACCATCAGGTAGACACATCAGCAGGCGAGCAAGGTTTCGATAAGGACAGCGGCTACTACACTTCCTGGTACTCAGTGTTATGGCAAACAGAGGCCGGGGTAGATGTACCACTGCTATTCACAACGCTGGAGTCAACCGCACTGGTAAACATGCAACTTTCAAGCTTGCGATCCAGCCTGTTTTTATGGCTGGGCGGCACCACGTTGGCTTTGCTAACACTACAACTGATGGTACTCCTATGGGGTTTGCGGCCGTTGCGTGAGCTTGCCAGCGACATTGCAAAAATAGAAGCAGGTGAAGCAGAGCGCTTACAAGGAGACTACCCTAGCGAGGTTTTGCCACTCACAAAAAACCTAAACAGCCTGTTAACGGCAGAACGCAAACGCAGGGAGCGCACCCGCAATACGCTCGCCGACTTAGCGCATAGCTTAAAGACTCCTCTTGCCGTTATCCGTAGCGCGGATGCGCAAGACCCGCAATTCACAGACCTTGTGATAGATCAGTCAGACCAAATGGAGAAAATCGTTTCTTACCAGCTGCAGCGCGCATCAAGCGGTGCGCACAATCTACTTCAACTTGTTTCCGTGCTGGATACCGCGAACCGACTAAAAGACACGCTCGCCAAAGTGTACGCGCAGAAATCGCTGCAGATCACGCTGTCTATTCCAAGCGCCTGCAAGTTTCGCGGCGAAGAGCGCGATTTCATGGAGTTACTGGGCACGCTCATGGACAACGCTGCTAAGTATGGCAATAGCAAAATTCAAGTATCGGCAAGCGGCACCGGCGAACAGCTGCAGATCACCATCGACGATGACGGACCCGGCGTACCGGAGCAGCTGCGCGATACCATTCTTACCCGAGGAGCGCGGGCAGACACCACCAAACCCGGACAAGGTATAGGGCTGGCCATCGCCAACGACATTGCGGTCAGTTACGGGGCAAACATAGCCATTGCTAAAAGCCCATTAGGCGGCGCGCAAATTACAGTTTCATTTTTGCAATAACTTCAGCGCAGCAATCGCCTCAGAGCCCAGCGCAGTCATCGACACAAAGATCGGACTCAGTATTCTAAATACTGCAGAGGAAGAGATTGAGCGGATAAAGCATTTCGCGTTAGTCTACGTCGCTACCTCAGTGCCAAGTACGCGCTTGCGCGCTGCGCACTCAAAATGCTTTCCGGGAGCCTTTATGACCACATCTACTAGCAGCAGTACCGACAGTAGCGGCAACAGCGAGCGACAAACCCACTATCGCGCCTGCCATCTCTGCGAGGCCATTTGCGGCCTGGTCATAGAAACAAGTGACAATGAGATTGTGTCAATCCGTGGCGACAAGAATGACCCATTAAGCCGCGGACATATTTGTCCAAAAGCGGTGGCATTGAAGGACTTGCACGAAGACCCTGACCGCCTGCGCCAACCCATTAAAAAGACCAAAAATTCTGAAGGGCAAACTCATTGGGAAGAAATCAGCTGGGAAGAGGCGCTTGATACCGTTGCGAAAAAGCTCGTGCATAGCCAACAGCGCCACGGGGTACACAGCATCGGCGCGTACTTTGGTAACCCTTCTGTTCACAACTACGGCATGCTCACGCACCAAAGCACGTTGTTCCGACATTTTCGAACCAACAATCGATTCTCGGCTACTTCGGTAGATCAACTGCCACACCATCTGGCATCACTTTGGCTTTTTGGCCATAAATCGCTATTCCCTATCCCCGACATCGATCGCAGCAACTACTTTTTGATGCTTGGCGCGAACCCATTGGCGTCTAACGGCAGTATCTGGACAGTACCCGATGTGCGCAAACGCATAAAAGCGATGAAGGCACGTGGTGGAAAGCTGGTTGTGATCGACCCTAGGGCGACCGAGACCGCCAATCTTGCCAGCGAACATCACTTTATCAAGCCAGGCTCTGATGCACTTTTTTTGCTGGCCATTCTCAACACCCTCTTTACTGACAAGTTAAGTGATCTGGCGCATCTGGCGCCATTCACACAAGGGCTCGATGCGGTTAGCGAAGCCGTTGCCGATTTCACTGCAGATTATGCGGCAAAATATACTGGCATTGACGCAGAAACCATTATCAAAATCGCGCATGATTTTGCGAAGGCTGATGCCGCCATTTGCTACGGCCGAATGGGCGTATCAACGCAGGCGTATGGCGCGCTAAATCAATGGCTCATTCAGATCATCAATATTGCAACGGGCAATCTGGATTTACCCGGCGGCTCAATGTTTACGCTACCGGCTGTGGATCAAGTGCCCAATTCTAGCCCCGGTGGTTTTGCCAGGCACCATAGCCGCGTACGAGGGTTACCGGAGTTTGATCGCGAGCTGCCCGCCGCGACTCTGGCAGAAGAAATTGTTACGCCCGGCGAGAACCAGATTCGCGTGATGTTTACCGGCGCGGGTAACCCTGTTCTTTCAACACCCAATGGCGCCGCGCTCGATGAAGCTCTTGAGAGTTTGGAGTTTATGGTTTCACTGGATCCTTACCTCAACGAAACCACTCGCCATGCAGATATTATTTTGCCGCCCACGTCGGCATTAGAGCACGATCATTACGACATTGCGTTTCACATGAACGCCATGAGAAATACCGCGCGTTTTAACGAACCTGTCTTCGAGAAACCCGAGAACTCGCGTCACGACTGGGAGATATTTACAGAACTGGGTAATCGCGTCGCTCAGTTACTTGGCGCAGATGAGCAACCTCCAGCACCGCCGGCAGAGCTGATTGACCTGGGCTTGCAGTTGGGCCCTTACGCTGACCAGGGTATGTCGATGCAGAAGCTTCGAGATAACCCATCGGGTGTCGACCTTGGCCCACTCAAGCCACTATTGCCACAACGCCTGTGCACCAAGAACAAAGTGATTGTATGTGATACGCCAGAACCATTAGCCGACTTGGCAAGGCTCAGAAAAGAGTTCCCTGAGCTAGGCCAAAACGAAACACAAAACGAAAACAAACATGATGACGGTACTCTGAGCATGATTGGACGACGTCACGTTAGATCCAACAATTCGTGGATGCACAATTACCACCGCCTTATGAAAGGTAAGGGCCGATGTACGCTATTGATGCACCCAAAAGATCTGGCAGCAAGGCAGCTCGCTGACGGAGATATCGTCACCATCCGCTCGCGAGTAGGCAGCCTGCAAATACAAGCGCAGGCCAGTGAGGAAATGATGCAAGGCGTAGTCAGCCTCCCCCATGGGTTTGGTCACGATAGAGAGGGAATAAGGCTGGGAATCGCCAACAAGCATGCCGGTGTCAGTTGCAATGATCTTACCGACGAACAGTTTCTGGACGAGCTCTCTGGAAACGCCGCTGTTAACGGTGTGTCGGTCACTGTATCCGCTAGCTAGCAGTCACTAGCAGCCGCCCTTGGGGGCGCGATCTGTAAAACCCTGATGATGCCAGCGCTATTGTATTTGTAAAACGTTGGCACTGGCCGCACTATACCTATTGGACCTGTGGCGCGCTGGCGCGTCGAGAACACACATTTCATTGCCTGGAGACCTTACTCATGGGAATAGGAACAATCGTTGTTTTAGTCGTTTTACTTGGGCTTGCGATCTACGTGATCGGAATCTACAACAAGCTGGTGTCGCTCAAAAATCGCTTCTTAAACGCCTTTTCCCAAATAGAGGTTCAACTCAAGCGGCGGCACGACCTAATACCCAATCTCGTAGAAACCGCAAAAGCGTACATTGCCCATGAGCGAGAAACACTGGAGGCCGTTACCAATGCGCGTAACGACGCCGCGGCTATTCTGAAAGGCATGGATAGCGGCAATGTAGGTGGCGCTGATATGGCCAAGCTTGCGAGCGCAGAAGGTGCATTGCAAGGCGCGCTAGGTAAACTCAATGTCACCATGGAAGCCTATCCAGAGCTTAAAGCTAACGAAAACATGATGCAGCTGAGCGAAGAACTAACAACCACCGAAAACCGCATAGCGTTTTCGCGTCAGGGCTTTAACGATGCTGTCATGAACTACAACACCTACCGCCAGAGCTTTCCGCCTGTGGCCTTCGCCAACACCTTCGGTCATCCGACAGACGCCGAATTGTTGGAGTTTGAAGACAGCGCGCAAATACAGGACGCTCCCAAAGTTTCCTTCTAGCGGTTCATTAGTTTCTACATGGATTTCTTCCAGCAACAGGACGTCGCCAGGCGCAATACGCGCCTATTGGCAGTGCTGTTTGGTGTTTCAGTATTCCTACTGATTGTTCTTACCAATGCCGCTATCGCGGGTTTTCTCTATTTCGGCCAGGACTACAATCTCTACAGTGGCAGCAGAGAAGGCGCTTCAGGTTTTTTATCCTTCTTTAGCCTAGAGCGCTTTAGCACTGTAGGAATGGCCGTGATAGCAGTTGTCGGCGTAGTTGTCCTAGTAAACTGGATAAGGCTGGCGACCGGTGGAAAAACTGTCGCAGAGCAGATGGGCGGCACCAGAATCATCCCGCAGACTCGGGATCGCGCGGAGCGGCGTTGCTTAAATGTAGTGGAAGAAATGGCGCTGGCAGCAAACATGCCGGTGCCCGCGGTTTATGTTATGAACGGCGAGCGAGGTATCAATGCCTTTGCGGCCGGCATCACACCTGCAGACGCTATTGTCGCGGTTACCCGCGGCGCTATTGTGCATCTAAAACGCGATGAACTGCAGGGCGTTGTAGCGCATGAATTTAGTCACATCCTCAACGGCGATATGCGTCTCAATGTGCGCCTTGCAGCCATGCTCAAAGGCATTACATTTATAGGCGATATTGGACACCTGTTACTGCGCAGCGGCCACCGCGTGCGCTCGGGAGGGCACATTAGCTCTGGCAACAGCAGCATGGGGCTGCCCGTACTTGGCCTTGCGCTAACAGCGCTAGGTTGGCTCGGCGGATTAGCTGCTGGCTTCATCAAGGCCGCCATCTCCCGTCAGAAAGAGTTTTTGGCAGACGCCAGCGCAGTGCAATATACGCGCAGCCCGGAGGGTATTGGTAACGCCCTCAAGGTCATTGGGGGTTACGTGCCTGGCACCTTGGTACACGCTGCCCGTGCAATGGAAATGTCGCATATATTTTTTGGGCAGATAGAGCACCGCCTTTGGCAGATGTTTGCCACACACCCACCACTGGAAGAACGCATCTCACGTGTCGACCCACGCTGGAATGGTCAGTTCATAGAGCGCAAAACACAGCATCAAGCGATGGAACCTGACAAACCAGGCTACGGCGAAACGGGCGTAGGGCGAGCAGCCATTGTTGCGGCTGCAATGGCCGGCAGTGTGTTGGATGCCAATGCGAGCGATGCTTCCTTTGCAGAACAAGCTGACAGCCCCGCTGACCTCGACCAGGAAACCGCAATCCGCGAAGAAATCCCTGTCGCCCTGGTCCGCTACAGCCATGAGCCACTGGGTGCCCATGCAATTGTGTATTGTTTAATGATTGATGCAGACGAAGCGATACGGCAGGCTCAGTTTGAACTGATCAACCAATCCGAAATTCAGGGGCTAGAGGAATTGGTTGCTACATTGTTCCCCGCGATCCATGCACTTGGCTCACCTCATCGCCTACCGCTTCTGGAGATGTGTCTACCTGCACTTAAATCTATGTCTGAAAAACAGTATCGCCAGTTCGTGAAACTGTTGCGCGCCATTGTGCGTGCAGACAAACACGTGGCGCTCTACGAGTGGTGTCTTTTCCAGCTGATTCGCCACTATTTGGACCCAGAGTTTGTGCAAGTTACCGCGAGTCGCGCTCGTCACCGCACACTCAAAGCCGTTAAAACACAGTTGGCTACGGTTTTGTCGGTGTTAGCGTATCAAGACAATAAAGATCCAGAGCACGCTTTTACACTGGGCGCTCAGGCTTTAGATATTTCAGCGTTAACCCTGCTGCCAAAACAGGAGGCTAACGTTGGGGCTTTCAGTCAAGCCGTTAACGAGCTAGCCAACTGCTATCCTTTACTAAAGCCGCGAATACTCAAGGCAATGACCCTGGCGGCGGCTGCTGACAACGAACTGTCTCCTGAAGAGAAAGAAATCATCGCGAGCATGGCAGCGGTGATGGACTGCCCCTCTCCCGAGCTTCTTTAAACCGCTGCGAATCAGTCTATTTCGATCATTCCTTGCGTTGTTGTATCGCTTTTTCAAATTTATGCTATTTTTATTTTGCTGAGTAAGGCTCTCAAGGATGAGAGTTAAATCACAGCCCTGTTCAGGTGCACCTAGAAGCTGTAGGCGCCCTAGCTGCTGTGGCTGCCTTGGATACCAACGGCAAACTTAGCAAAACACTGTATCTACCAAATAACCAAAACAAGGATGTTATGGCTATGGAACACACACAGACTTCTGCCTACGCAGAAGGCGTACTCGCGCCCCCTTCTCTTGCTCCTCTACATGCGCCCTCTCTACTGGCTCAGCGTACCCCGCCTGAAAAACCCGGTTACATGGCGTTGTCGAGCACGACAGACCGAGTGCTTCAAATCCTCCTAAGCGGGGACTTGGCACGACTACGGGCAGATTCGGTTGCAGAAACACTGGGCATGAGCGGGACAACGCTTAGACGAAGGCTGCGGGCCGATCACACCTGCTACCAATTCCTACTCGACCGGGCACGACAATATCGCTGCGAGCAGTCGCTTTGCCAACAGTGGTTACCAGGAAAATGCCTGGCTGATCAGCTAGGGTATCTTGAGGTGAACAGTTTCTATCGAGCGTTCCGTCGATGGACGGGCATGAGCTACAGCGATTACAAGTTGAAGCTTGGCCTGTAACACTTACCCTAGAGCCACCCACGCCATTGATACATTGCATAGCCAATGATCTCATGCAGTGCATGGGTGGTTCGGTAGAGGTTGCTAATACCGGGGAGCGGCAGCCAATCTGGCAGTGCACCAGGCGGAGCCACACGGCGCTGAAAGTCAGTGGGGGCAGCGGTGATCTGCATTATATTCTGCGCCTCAAACAGGCCCACTGCTCGACGCATATGAAACGCCGAGGTCACTAGCAGAATATTTTGCCAGCCGCGCTCCTGCAACAATTGCGCGGTGTATACCGCATTGTCATGCGTGTTGTAGCTGCGCGATTCCAAAACAATTGCCGAAGAAGGCACGCCCATTATCAACAAAATGTCGTGCATTTGTTCGGCTTCGGGCCTATCACCGTAGGGCCCACCGCCCGAAACAATGATATTCGAAGCCTTTCCGGCTTTATAAAGCGCTACTGCATGCACCAATCTATCAGCCTGCTGATTCATGTCTGCTAGAGAGCCAAGATGCGTATGCCCGCGCATGGCACCACCGAGCAATACGATCGCATCAGCTTGCGGTACTGTCGACATTGGTTTCGAGCCATAGCCCTCTTCCAGATACCCCATCAGCGCATCGGCAAACTGAGAGGTCGAACAGAGATAAAGCCAGGCAATACCAATAAACATGGTCAAAAATGCGCTGCGCGAAAAACGAAAAATGCGCATGACAAAAGCAAACAGGGCCAGGATAAACACTTGCCCAAGCGGATAAACCGCCAGCGACAGCAGCTTGACCGCTGTGAAACTCGTCATCACCCGGCGGCATATCCTTCAGGGTTGCCAGACTGCCAGCGCCAACTGTCCTCACACATCTCTTCTAGAGATCGCGAGGCACGCCATTGAAGTAATTCACTAGCACGGCTGGAGTCTGCCCAACACTTGGCAATATCGCCTGCTCGTCGACCTACAATGTCGTAGGGCACCTCTCTACCACTGGCTTTCTCAAACGCCCGGACCATTTCCAACACAGAGATCCCATTGCCTGTACCGAGGTTAATCGTGTGCAGCCCCTGGTGAAGCGCAAGGTAATTCAGCGCCGCTACATGCCCTTCAACTAAATCCATCACATGGATATAGTCGCGCACCCCTGTGCCATCAGATGTTTCATAATCGTCACCAAACACTTGTAGTTTTTCACGCCGGCCAACGGCCACCTGCGCCACAAACGGCAACAGATTATTGGGGTGCCCCTGGGGGTCTTCACCAATCTTCCCGCTCTTATGCGCGCCTACCGGATTAAAATAGCGCAGCCTGGCGATACTCCACTCGGGCCGCGCATGCTGCCAATCTGCGAGTATCTCTTCGACCATTAATTTGGAGCGGCCATAGGGGCTGGTAGCCCCAACAGCAAAGTCTTCGCGAATAGGCACACTGACCGGATCGCCGTACACCGTAGCCGAAGATGAAAAAACCATTTTTTGTACGCCCGCCGCATCCATGGCTGCAAGCAGTACCAACGAGCCCGTAACATTATTATCGTAGTACTCCAGCGGCATCTCTACCGATTCACCGACGGCTTTGAGGCCAGCGAAATGCAATACAGCTTCGACTTTGTGCCGGGTGAACACAACATCCAAACAAGCGCGGTCGCGGATATCACCCGCCTCAAAATCTACTGATTTTCCGCAGATGTCTTTCAGTCTGTCTAGTGCCACCAGACTGCTGTTACAGAGGTTATCAATAACAACAACGTCGTACCCCGCTTCCATAAGTGAGATACATGCGTGGCTACCGATATAGCCAGCACCCCCTGTGACCAATATTTTACCGGGCATGTAGCGACCTTCCTGGTTCGTTTAATTCGATTCGACAGAGCCAGTATAACCGATAGGCTTGGCCCAACGCCGCGAAAACCGCTCTGGAATGTGTTCGAATTCACACGCAACACCATCGGCAGGCTTCAGCAATGAAAATGACAGCAAAAGACACTATGATGGAAGCTCATACGAGAAACTGACTACCCCACTATGCAGCTACTGGTTACCGGCGCCGCAGGCTTTATTGGCTACCACGTTTGCGCCAGGTTGCTCGCAGATGGGCACCATGTTGTTGGTCTGGATAGCCTAAACGACTACTACGAAGTATCGCTTAAAGAAGCACGCTTAGCGAAGCTGCGAAACACAGCCAATTTCGAATTTGTGCTGGCGAACCTGCAAGATGAAGACACCATCAACGCTACATTTGATTCCTACAGCTTCGACATTGTTATCAATCTTGCCGCACAGGCGGGTGTTCGTTACTCATTGGAAAACCCGCGCGCTTACATAGACAGCAACGTAGTGGGCTTCACCAACGTTCTTGAATGCTGTCGTGCACATGCTATCGGCCACCTCGTTTATGCAAGCAGTAGCTCGGTATACGGTATGAACGCCAGCATGCCATTTTCCATTCACGACAATGTCGATCACCCGCTATCGCTGTATGCGGCCAGTAAAAAAACGAACGAACTCATGGCCCACACCTATTCCCATCTGTATCAGCTGCCCACGACCGGGTTGCGGTTTTTTACCGTGTATGGACCCTGGGGTCGACCTGATATGGCGTTGTTTCTGTTCACTCGAGCGATTCTCAACAATCAACCCATACAGGTGTTTAATAACGGCGACATGCGCCGCGACTTTACCTATATCGACGACATTGTCGAAGGCGTGGTAAGAATTGCCATGCAACCCGCTAAACCCAATGCAAATTGGAATGCAATGCAGCCAGACCCAGCGAGCAGCCTGGCACCTTATCGGTTGTACAATATTGGCAATAACAATCCGGTTAACTTGAACGAATTCATAGCGGCGATAGAAGATGCCGTAGGTAAGAAGGCAAAGCGCGAGCTACTACCCATGCAACCGGGAGACGTTGCATCAACCTATGCTGACGTAGATGATCTCGTAACGGCCGTTGATTATCAGCCGTCCACACCCATATCGGTAGGCGTAAAACGTTTTGTGGATTGGTATTTGGAATATACGAGCGATAACCGTGGCACAGGTTCCAGACTATGAAGTCAGCAACACTATGAGTAATACCATTTTATGAATGTTCTAATGATTGGCGCGGGTTACGTAGGCCTTGTTTCTGGGGCATGCTTCGCCGAATTCGGCGCAACTGTAATCTGTCTGGACAAAGACGAAAACAAAATTCGCAAACTTGCTGATGGCGCCATCCCCATTTACGAACCGGGTCTTGAGGCACTGGTTAGACGCAATATGGAAGCTGGCCGGTTGACGTTTTCAACAGATCTCGCGGCCAGCGTCCGCGAGGCAGACATAGTCTTTATTGCTGTGGGAACCCCTGCGCGACGTGGCGACGGCCATGCTGATCTTCGCTACGTTTACGATGCTGCAGAAGAGATTGCTGTGCACTTGCGCGGATACACCATCGTGGTCGACAAATCGACTGTGCCTGTGGGAACGGCGAGAGAAGTCAAACGCATCATTGCCGAAAAAAACCCAAACGCCGATTTTGATATCGCGTCAAACCCTGAGTTTTTGCGGGAAGGCTCTGCTATTTCAGATTTCATGCGGCCCGACAGGGTGGTACTCGGAGTAGAAGCTGCTCGCGCTGAATCGCAACTACGTGAGTTGTACCGGCCACTTAATCTCATCGAAGCACCCATACTAGTCACCGATCTGGAAAGTGCGGAGATCACCAAGTATGCGGCAAACGCGTTTCTTGC
>JBGCFE010000085.1:0-6968 GCA_045106775.1 Halioglobus sp. | reverse complement strand
CGTCGCCGGTATAGCTTGGCTGGCCGGTGCCATCGACGATGGTAGCGTTGCGAATCAGTAAATCGTACATGGATAGTCCTTCGATGTGCGCTCATACATAGTGCCATCAGTGTACGCAAACGCGGCGTTTATGGGTACGTTCCAACAGGGCTGTGGAAGCAATTCGGTTTAAATTGGATAACTGCCCAGTAGTTATCTGAGTGAATGCACAGGTCTGGTGCGCTCAGCGAGTATTTGCTCTCAACCGGAGTGTAGTCGAACCAGCGTCGATGCTGAAAAATCGCGACATAGCGCACTGGCTGGTCTATGGTTACTGCCCATAAAAGCCGCGAGTTCACTGTCGTCAATAACGGGGTGGGGGTGCGGTGCTAAATGGACGCAAAGGAGAACACCGTGGATATAAATCGTCGTGATTTTGGTCGAATATCGACTGCTTTGGCTGGAAGTCTGGCGTTGGGGAGTGCAGCGCAGGCTGCAGAACCGGCTGTGAACCGTCGTTTTGTGCTGGCCTCCCGTCCGAAGGGTAAGCCTACTGCCGAGAACTTCCGTCTGGAGAGCGTGGATGTGCCGACGCCGGGTGATGGGGAAGTACTGCTGAAAACGCGTTATCTGTCGCTGGACCCCTATATGCGCGGCCGAATGAATGCCGGCGAAAGTTACGCAGCGCGTGTGGAGTTGGGTCAGACCATGGTGGGTGGCACCGTCAACGAGGTCGTTGCCTCAAAAAATGCCGCGTTCAAAACTGGAGAGTTGGTGAGCGGTTTTGCAGGCTGGCAGGACTACTCGGTGTCCGATGGTAGCGACTTAATGGCATTGGATCCGCGGATTGCCAAACCAAGTTATGCGCTGGGACTGCTTGGCATGCCTGGCCTAACCGCCTATGTCGGTTTGCTCGATCTTGGTGAGCCGAAAGCCGGTGAAACCGTTGTTTTGGCAGCGTCAACGGGTGCGGTTGGATCAGTGGTGGGGCAGATAGCGAAGATTAAAGGCTGCCGTGTGATAGGTATTGCGGGTGCAAAAGAAAAGTGTGAGTACGCGGTCAAAGAGCTTGGCTATGATGCTTGCCTAAGTCACTACGATGACGATTTAGCGGCGCAGTTAAAGGCTGCCTGCCCGGACGGCATCGATGTCTATTTCGAGAACGTGGGAGGCAGTTCGTGGGAAGCTGTAATGCCACTGCTGAACAATCACGCGCGCGTGCCTGTGTGTGGGCTCATTGCACATTACAATCAAACGGAATTGCCCGCCGGCCCTGATCGCATGAGCTTATTACAGAGTTTGATTCTGCAGCGCAGCATCAAAATGCAAGGCTTTATTGTGAGTGATCATCGCCATCGTATTCCTGCCTTTATTGGTGATATGGCGGGATGGTTGGCCGATGGAAAAATCACCTACCGTGAAGATATGGTCGAAGGCTTGGAAAATGCGCCTGATGCCTTTCTCGGCCTATTTCGCGGAGCCAACTTTGGCAAGCTGGTGGTGCGCGTTAGTTAACAATGGCTGTGGGCAAGCTTCATCTTGGAACCACGCTGTGGTCGTGGCGCGAGTCGGGTAGTGCGAAAACGCTATGTACGCAAGCTGAGCAGGCTGAAGCGCTCGGCTTCGATTCCATCTGGTTGCCTGAAAACCATTTCTCAGGAAAGGGAGCGATCCCCTCGCCGTTGACGCAACTGGCCGCGTTGGCAGCGCGCACAGAGCGTCTGCAATTGGGGTGCACCTCTTACCTGTTGCCGATCCGGCATCCGCTTCAGGCTGCGGAAGAAGTTGCTGTGTTAGATCAATTATGTGAAGGGCGGCTGATTTTGGGTTTGGGGCGCGGTCTGGGTAAGCCCATGTTTGAAGCCTTTGGTGTTTCTGCCAGCAATAAGCGCGCACTGTTCAAACGTAACCTTGAGATCATGCGGCGAGCGTGGGGTGGAGAACCTATTACTGCGCACGATTCAGGCGTTAGCCAGAACACGGAGGCAGACAATGCAGCGTTCGCGCAGGATGGTATCGTGCTCTCTCCACTGCCTTGGCAGCAGCCTGGCCCGCCACTTTGGGTAGCAGCTTTTGGGCCACTGGCGCTCGAGCAGGTGGCGAGTCTGGGGCTCCCGTATCTTGCTTCGCCGCTCGAGTCGCAAAAAACACTGCAATATAACTACGCGCGGTACCACCAGCAGGTTGCAGAGGCCCACCTGCCTGCAGTAAACACGATTCCTATCATGCGCACTGTTCATGTGACGCAATCAGGTGCCCAAACGCGCGCCTTGCGCCGTGCACTGGAGGGCACTGTGCCCGACCAAATGCGTGATCGAGCGGGGGCTGTTGAAGAGTGGGCCATTGTGGGTGAGCCGCAGTGGGTTGCGGACTGCATTGCCGGTTATCAAGAAAACCTTAGCGTCACGCATCTGATTGTTAGGGCAGGAATTCGTGGCGTCGATTCTAAAGAACAGTTGCGCAGCCACGAAGTCCTGCGAAGCCTGTTCCCAGTTTCTTCTTCAACAGGCGGCCCTTAGACCACTAGGCCTACGATGCAGCCTGTCATGCAGGTTGCCAACATTCCTGATACTACCGATAAAGGCGCGAGCTTTACGATGTCCTGCGCACGCTGTGGACACAGCGCAGACAAACCACCAATCATAATCCCCAAGCTACCGAAATTAGCAAAACCGCACAGTGCATACGTCATGATGAGTTGGCTGTGATCGCTCAGAGCGGCCGGCGGTAATGCCGCCATGTTTAAATAGGCAACCAGTTCGTTGATGAACACTTTGCTGGCGAGTAGTTCGCCAGCGGTGCCCGCTTCCTGCCAGGGTATTCCCATCAGCCAGGCAAGCGGCATGAAAATCGTGCCAAACATACCGATGAGTGTCAGTGGCTCGTCAGTGCCGGGAATTAGGCCGAGCATGATGTCGATTAAATGCACCAGCGCAACAAAGACGATGAGCATTGCAACAATGTTTGCCAGTAGCCTCACACCTTCGCTGGTGCCCTGTACCAGTGCCTCCATGCTGCTGCCATAATTCGATGTCAGCGCCTGCGTCTCTTCGGGTCTGGACGATTGTGGAGGGATGATAACGGCAGCCAGTAACAGAGCGGCGGGCGCACTGATAAGAGACGCTACCAAAATATGGCTGAGAGCCGATGGCAAAAGGGGGCTGAGAATGCCTGCGTAAAGTGCCAGTACAGTGCCTGCCACCGTTGCCATTCCGCAAGTCATCAGCATGAAAAGTTCTGCGCGGGACATGCGCGCAAGATAGGGTTTGATTAGCAATGGGGATTCAACCATACCAATGAAAATGGAAGCGGCGGCGCTCATGCCGACTGCGCCGCTTAGCCGCATCGATTTTGTGAGCAACTTCGCCAGGCCCGATATAATCAAGGGCAGAACCCGCCAGTGCCACAGCAGTGCCGATAGCGCTGCAAAAACAAGTACCAACGGTAACGCGCGAAACGCGAGAACGAACGTATTTTGGGGGTTGGTGACATCAAAAGGTGCTTCGCCGCCACCCAGAAATCCAAAGACCATCGCTGTGCCTTGCGCCGTGGCGGCTTCCACTGCAAGTACCATACGATTCACGACGAGTAGTGCGTCCTGCAGAACAGTTACTTTGAGGAAGAGCGTGGCAAGCAATAGCTGTGCCGCCAGGCCAGTAAGCACAATCCGCCAAGGAAAGGCCGCTCTATTGGCGCTCAAAATCCACGCGATAAAAATAATAGCGGGCAGGCCCAGTAGTGCCTGATTCATAGGCCTCACCTTCGTTTCAATGGTCTGGTTCAGATCGCCTTAGACGGTAGTTTAGGTGGTGCAAGAAGTCGAGTTTGATTTGCTATACATTGCACCCAATACATCGAGCAATTCCCAGCGTTGTCTTGTTGGTAATCTCTATCTAGTCCATGCTTGGCCAGATCAATAATCTATAAATCGCGCAATGGGTGGCACAAGCTGTAGCCATCACCATGCTCATATCAGGGAGTTCTACCATGCTGTCTAAGTTTGACGATTACCCTATACACCAAACGGCTGAGCCTGTTTTACATACCGCCTCCAGCGATCGATTTGTTTACGATCGCTACTGGTATAACGCCTATTCAGAAGATGGCAGTTTTTATTTTGGTGTTGGCATGTGCCGCTATCCTAACCTGGGTATTCTGGACGGCAGTCTTAGTCTTGCGATCGATGGGCACCAGTATGCTTTTCATGCCTCGCGCCGTGCGCCGCAAGAGCCTACAGACACCTCCATTGGCCCCTTTTCGTTAACGATTTTAGAGCCCATGGGTCGTCACCGCGTTCTACTTGAGAAAAACGAAACCGGCATTGAGTGTGATCTCGTGTTTACCCCGCGTACAGCCTGTATTGAAGAGGGTCGCCAGACGCTGCGTAACGACCGCCACATAGTGATGGATGCGACTCGCCTAGATCAGTTTGGTTTTTGGTCTGGGTGGATTCGCTACGACGGTAAAGAGTTAAAAGTTGATGGTCGTAAAACCTATGGCCTGAAGGATCGCTCATGGGGCATTCGACCAGTGGGCGATGCTTACACCGGTGGCGCGCCCACGTCTGAATTTCAAGCAGTGCATTTTAATTGGATGCCTATCAACTGGGAAAACGAATGCAGTTTGGCGGGTTGGTTCTGCGATGAGACAGGAAACCAATGGCATACCGATCAGGGTTTCTTGCCGCACTACGAAAACTGGGAGGATATTCCCGGCACCATCGATCCGAAAGCGCGTGCCTGGCAGGGGCAGGTTGACTATGACATTACTATGATTCCAGGTACTCGCAGAGCCAGTGCTGCTGTAATCACTATGAATGATCGTTCGGGTGAAAGTATGGAAGTGCATTTGGAGCCATTGATGGTGCATCGGATGAAAGGGTTGGGCTATCAGCATCCAACCTGGGGTCATGGTAAGTGGCATGGCGAATTGGTGATAGAAGCCGAAAGCTGGAAAGACAGTGATCTTGATCCGCTGGCGCTAGAAAATTTGCATATACAACAGGTGGTGCGAGCGACCTGCGGTGACAAAGTAGGGCACGGCGTGTTGGAGCAAATGCACATTGGCCCATCAAGCGCATTAGGGTTCGACGATTGGTTTGATGGCGGTAAATAAAACTTCTAGCGTAACGTGTTACGGAGGCGGAGAGTCAAATGCTTAAAGTGTTTAAGTGGTTTCTGATGCTGTTGGTAGTACTTGTGGTGCTTTCACTGATTGGGATCTGGTACATCGGCGCCTGGAACATTCTGTTTCCCTCGCATACGCATGAAATACAGCCTCCTACGCTCCCCGCTACTCTGACTAGCCCCGCCGTTTTGGTGTTTACAAAAACCAATGGGTTTAGGCATGCTGATGGCATCGAAGGCGGCAAGGCAGCAATAGACGCTTTATCGAAAAGCGACGGTTTTAGTGTTTTTGCAACCGAGAATGGTGCGGTTTTTAACGCGCGTGATCTTGCATTGTTTGATTCGGTGATTTTTCTCAATGCCACGGGTGATCTTTTCAATGAGCAGCAGGAGCAAGCATTTGCCCAGTGGATTATGGGCGGTGGCGGCTGGGTAGGTATTCACGCTGCGGGCGATAGTTCACATGCGGGTTGGGATTGGTACAGAGAAGAGTTAATCGGTGCCGATTTTACTGCGCACATCATGGGCCCGCAGTTTCAGGCCGCCAAAGTCGTACTCGAAAATCAGTGGCACTCAGTGTTGGCGAATTTGCCGGACACCTGGCTGCACACCGAAGAGTGGTATTCCTGGGCTGAAAGCCCTCGCGTAGAGGGGTTTACGGTACTCGCCACGTTGGATGAGGAATCGTATTCTCCGGTACAAAAAATATTTGGCAATGAAAATGATTTAAGTATGGGTGATCACCCCGTGGTGTGGAGTAACTGCATCGGTGAGGGCCGTAGTGTTTACTTGGCGATGGGCCACAGGGCCGATGCATTCGAGCAGCCGCAGGTTCGCCAGCTGCTCAAAAATGCAATTGCCTGGTCCCGCGCTGGGGGTGAATGTAAAACCGCGCGGGATGCTATGCAATAAGGGGCATTGCGTTAGGGTAGCGTGATTACCTCCGTCTCTAGCGGTGGAATATCGCCCTCGGGTAACTGAAAACGCCAGAACATGATGCCGTAGGGCCTGCCCTCAGTGTCTAGCCAATTGGGTTTTCCAGGGTCGCGATGCGTAAGAATCATTTCGAAATTGCCGTCATCATCAACTACGGTTTGCTCTCGGTTAAGAGAGATTACCCGCTCTTCATAATTGAAAGTCTGTAAAAATCGGTTGAACAACACCAGGTTCGAAAACCGGCACTTGGGGAAGCGCCCGCGAATGACTAGTGCCTGATTGGGCCCCAGGACAAATGGCGCCATGCTATAAACGTTGTCACGGGCCGCGTAAGTAATCGTTTCGTGAGAGTCATCTTTCTTAGGCGGCATAAACTGGTTAGGTACGCGAGAAACCCATGATGGGCTGTTGGCATCTGTCATCGTAACAACGTTGCCTTTAATAAACGTGGTTACCCGATCAATGCCCGCTGCAACTTGATCGTCGGTAGGCGCACTGCGTGGTGGGATATCCTCCAGACACTCGATATCCAGTGGGATGTGGTGCAGGCGATTATTGTTGATGCTGATTTTATTTTCGTAATAGTGTCTGCTAGTGACACTGCTGGCGCCCTTGGGTAGCGACATCCAGTTGCCGCGCTGCTTTTTCTTGCTGATGATGATTTCAAAGTTGCCATCGGCATCCGTTTCAAATTGATCATCGTTCAATGTAGAGCCAATGCCATCGCCGTCGGTACCGGAGCCAAGTTCGATGGTGAAGCTGGTGTAAGTGGCACCTGCCACATTGCCGCGAATGCGGTAGCTGTGTTGATCGTCTATGACAGCGCTAAAGTAGCGCGCATCGGGGTTGTCACCCAGGAGCTTCTTGTGCTGATTAATGAAGGCGGTGAAGAATGGTCTGGCAGGGTCTGCTTCCAGCCAGGCTTCA
>JBGCFE010000084.1:0-10096 GCA_045106775.1 Halioglobus sp. | reverse complement strand
TCCCAAAAGGTGTTCTTAAAGCCTATCTCGTACGAGTCAGAGGTTTCGGGCTCTACACGCTCCAGCCCAACCGGATCGATACCAAAGGCAACATCAAAGGCTGGCCCCTTGTAGCCCTGTGCATAGCTGACATAGGCCATGCCTTCATCCGTGAAATCCCACTGCAACACCAGTTTCCCAGAAAGGTCTTCCTCGCTGGTACCTCCCGGTGTAGATGGAATTTCTTTTGGGATACCAATCAGTGGGCCTTGCGAGCTACGCTCAAAGGTAAAATCCAGCTCATCCTCGGTGTAACGTGCACCAACAATCAGGCGCCAGTTATCCGCAAGCGCCCAAGTCATCTCACCAAACAGGGCCCAATTGCGCGTATCCACCTCAAAATCGGCGATGGCCACACCGGGAGAGCCGGCGATAATCTCGAACTGGCGCTGAAAAGTACGCTCTATTTTTTGATCAAAATAGTAGGCACCTGCCACATAATTCAGCGTATCGCTGGCCGGACTTGCAATACGAATCTCTTGTGTAAACTGCTCTTGTTCTGAGCCACCAAATTGATCTGCGCCAAAGCTGTCGATCGGCAGGTTGTCGAGATCACCAAACGTATTGACCTCGAACTTGCGCAGCGCACTAATGGATGTGAGCGTGTAGCCATCAATATCCCAGTTAATTTCCAGAGAGTGACCCGATTGATCGTTCTTGTTAAAGGGGATCTTATTAATATTCACCTGTGTATTTTTTTTGCTCACCACGACGGGGTCGAGCAGGTCGAAAAAGTCTTGAACCTGCTGCTCATTACCGCCAAAGGGCTGTATCTGAATGATTGGGCTTGCCGTGCCATCGCTATCACGCTCGGAGTAATCGCTGGCCCAAATCACCTCCACGTTATCCGTGGGTAGCCAGCGTAATTTACCGCGCACGCTAATACTCTCCTCGCCGTTATAGTCATTACCATCAAAAACATTGCGCGTATAACCATCAATCGAGGTGCCCACGGCCGACATGCGATACCCTACGTTATCGGTGATAGGGCCTGAGAGAGAAACACCGGCCCTGTACTCGTCGCCTTCTACAACCGAGCCCATCACTTCAGCGGTGAAGGAATCACTGGGTTTCTTGGTGATAATATGAACGACACCGCCGGTTGAATTCTTGCCAAACAACGTGCCCTGCGGCCCACGCAGCACTTCTACGCGCTCGATATCCAACAGCTGCATAAATGCCTGTGCAGAGCGGCCCAACACCACACCATCGAGCATGGTGGATACGCTGGGCTCAACGGCCGAGCTGAACGACTGCGTGCCAATGCCGCGAATGGAAAAAGAGGTACTGCGCGCATTACCGCCACGCTGCAGGTTTAAAGACGGTACGAGAAAGGTGAGATCTTCGGCTGTGGTAATACGCGCATCGCGTATCAACGACTCACCTAGCGCTGTCACCGCCACGGCAACGTCTTGAAGATTACTCTCGCGCTTGGTTGCGGTGACAATCACTTCTTCCAGAGCAAGACCATTCCCCTGTGCGGCTACCCATGGGGTGCATAACGAGAGGGTGAATGCTGATGTTGCGGTGATGATCGTTCTGCTAGCACTGACAGTAACTGGTCTTTTTGCGTTCATACGTTTTAGCCTTTTTATTATGGGTAAGACTTTCTCAAGCGAGCACAGGCCCGCTGGCTCAACTCATTCGCAAATTCTTATCGCCAAAATACGCCGTCATCGCAATTACTTTTCCGGACTCATCAAACTCCATCACGTCTAATGTCTCTACTTCCATTTTGCCGTCCGTGCCTTTTGGGTAGGCCAGCATCGCACAGGCACCCCACTGCTCCCGGGCGCGAGGATTGCCCTCGAGAATCATGGTATCGACGGTTTCTACGGTCATTTCGTAAAACTCGCGCAAGGCCTCTTTACCCCGTTTAGGTTCAGAGCCCACTGGGTCCTCGACAACGGCATCATCAGAGAAGAGTTCGAGAATGGCTTCGAGATCGCCCTCAGTAATGCTATCGACATACTGTTGCATCACGGCGGCTATGTGTTCTTCAGTTGGGTGAGACATACGCTTTCATTTCCTGTGGTTTCATACTGGTGAGAAAACTACGAGCACCAACTTCATGCCCTGTTTTCTAACCATTAGTTGGGTTCAAGGCCCGCTTTCACCAGCCCCTCGCTGAACTTGTCTGCCAGCGCGTCGTTGGCAAAGACGTTGCGGTAACCTGCCGCGAACAAACTCACGGTGAGGCTCGGCAGCATCGCTTTAGCCAGATCCCATGCGTCCTGCGCTTCTTTCTGCTCGCCCATAAGCCCATGCACATTGGCGAGATTCACATGCACAAAAAAATTACCTGGGTTACTGCGTTGATCTCGCAAGGCGCTTTCCAATGCGCCGGCTAAATCTCCCTGCAACATTTTTAAATTCCCCAGTAACGCTTGTGGCCGCAGTTCGCCTGGCGGCGAAGGCACATTAGCCGGCGTTGCCGCAACAATGTCATCGCAATAACGCCTCGCCTCTTCCAGCCGGCCATTCCACATCAGTACCGCCACCCAGAGTGCATCGGCAGCGCCCGTTAGCTCAAAAGCACTCTCAGCCAGTTTTAACGCTCTTTCCGGCTGGCCTACCGCCGCCAGGCCACCCGCACACATTTTCAGTACAACCGGATCAGACGCGCCTTTATTCAGCGCAGCTTCTGCGTGCTTGCTCGCCTGCGCGACATAGTCGCCGGGATCGATAGCTGCGCCGCGCCCGACTGCTGTGAACAGCACCATTGCCAGATACGCATGCGCCCGCGGGTAATCCGGCTCAATGGCGAGCGCTTCGCGCACCAATGCCAGCTGCTCCTCCTGAGTTTCATCCCCTACCACATTCACCTGCATGGCTTTCATCAGCAAGCCCCAGGCGTCAAGGTTTGTAGTAGGCGTGCGCCTGACGCGCTCGCGCTCTGCAAAACCCAGGCGGTTCTTCAGGGTACGAAAGATGGCATGCACCACCTCGTCTTGCACGTCGAACAGCTCAGCCAGCGGCCTGTCGTAACGTTCTGACCAAATTTGTGTACCGTCCGAAGTGCTGATCAATGCCACGCTAATCCTTACGCGCTCGCCCATTGAACGAATACTGCCTTCTACCGCGTAAGCAACACCCAGTTCTGTGCCGACCGTGCGAATATCGGTTTCTTTATCCCGGTACTTGAAACTCAGATTGCGCGCCGTTACCTGCCAATTGGCTGAGTTGCCCAGCAAGCTGATGAGCTCTTCGGTCATCCCATCGGCCAGATACTCGTGCTCGTTTAGCGCCAGCATGCTACGAAACGGCAGCACCGCAATACTGGGCAGCGCTGCGCGCCGGTCTGCCACATCAACGGTTTTGGCGGCAACGGCTGTATCCCGCGCGGCATTCGCAGCATTCGCCGCGCTTTTTTCGCCAGCGACCTCTGGGAGCGCGTTAAACAGTGCGACCGTTTCCGGTGCAGGCGGAATGCCCAGCTCTTTATGTAGCACATCGCGGCACAGTGAGAACTGACGCCGCGCCGAGCCCACCTGGCCCTGTTTGGCATACAGGGTCATCAGGCGCCGGTGTAGCGCTTCCTGCAGCGGGTCCATCGCAATCATATGCCCGCCAACAGTCACCGCCTGCGCCAGATTGCCAGCCGCCTCTTCTTGACCCAGCCATTGATCAAAACCCGCTAGCGCCTCTCGCCTTAACGCTTCCCGCTCCAGCAGGAGCCACTCATCGAACGCATCCGAGCGCGCGTTGAAACCATCCAACAGCTCGCCGCGATACCGTCCTACTCTGCCGCGCAGCGCCTCGAGGCCATCTGCTTCCCGCCAACGCCGAAACTGTTCAATATCACTCGTGAACAGTTTCACATCGAGGGCTAAATGCTCTCCTTGCGCGATCAGCGCGCCCTCCGGCAACAGTTTGCGCAACCCCGCTACTGCCTGGCGAAGGCTGGTTTTAGCATTGGCAGTAGTGCGATCTGCCCACAGCAATGCCGCCAGCCTATCTCTTGGCTGGGGTTGCTCGATGTGACAGGCCAACCACGCTAGGAGCGCCTTACTTTTTTGCGCAGATACGTTAACTGCCTCGCCTCCAACCGAGAGCGAAAAGCCACCCAACACTGCAATTTCTATCTTCATTCGTCTATTAGAGCGTGAATTCACGCTTTTTTCACGCCCAATCTACGCGGGCTATCACGCCCGGTCCGTAACTTATCTCCCAGAGCCTAAGCACTCGCACGAAAAGGAGCCGGCTCACTACAACAGACTGCACACATCGAACTGCATCAATAGGAGATAAGACCATGCAAACCTTAAGTGCTAAAACTGAAACCGACGATTCGAAGATCGCCAGAGCAACGATTCTTGCTTATGGCGCCGTTAGCTACGTGATTTTCTTCGCGTCGTTTTTATATGCCATTGGCTTCATCGGTGGCTTTGGTGTTCCCACAACATTAGACGGCCCTAGAGAGGTCAGCCTCACTATGGCTTTGTTGACCAACATCGGGCTGCTTGCAGCCTTTGCAATGCAACACAGCATCATGGCCAGGCCTGCGTTCAAGCGCTGGTGGACAAAGATCATCCCCCAGTCGGTTGAACGCAGCACCTATGTGCTGTTTTCAAGCCTCGCATTATTTGCCGTGTTCATTGGGTGGCAGCCGATGGGCGGAATGATCTGGGAGATTCAGAACACCAATGGGCAGATTGCCTTGTACAGTCTGTTTGCGCTTGGCTGGGGCGTAGTTTTGTATTCTACGTTTCTCATTAACCACTTCGATCTATTTGGCCTGCGTCAGGTATGGCTGGCCTACCAGAACAAACCGTACACTGAGCTAAAATTTGTGATGCCCTGGATGTATCGAATTATTCGCCACCCTCTATACTTTGGTTGGCTGATGGTGATGTGGTTTACCCCGACGATGTCTGTCGCGCACCTGTTATTTGCACTGCTTTGCACCGCATACATTTTCATTGGCATTTATCTCGAAGAACGTGATTTAAAGGCAGCTCATCCAGACTATGCCGACTACCAAAAGAACGTGCCGATGATTGTTCCGGGCCTCCGCAAAAAGCGCGCAACGCAATCCACAGATACGGGAGTGATGGACGCATGAATACCCAAGAACACGTCTACCGCTGCGCACTACCGCAGCTTGGGAGCAAAATGTTTCTGGCCGATGGCGGGCTGGAAACAACTCTCATCTTCGAAGAAGACTGGGAGCTGCCGCATTTCGCCGCGTTTGTATTGCTCGACAGCCCCAGCGGTTCTGCAACCTTGAGGCGTTACTACGAGCGATACATCGCACTAGCACTGCAATACGCCACTGGCATGATTCTAGAAAGCCCGACATGGCGGGCAAGCCCTAACTGGGGGGCGGCAACCGGATACTCCGATGCTGAGCTGACCACCATTAACCAGCGCGCCATAGCGCAGTTAGCTAAGCTGCGCCAAACGCATGCTACCGAGAAAACGCCCATCGTCCTCAGCGGCTGCCTTGGCCCTGAGGGTGACGGCTACAATCCACAACGGCAGCTGAGTGTTGCGCAGGCAAGGGAGTATCATGGCCTGCAAACAGCCGCGTTTGCCGATACCGAGGCAGACATGCTGTGCGCCGTTACCTTCACTTATGCTGCCGAAGCCATAGGGGCCACGCTGGCGGCGCGCGATGCTGATATGCCGATTGCGATTTCGTTTACGGTTGAAACCGATGGTCATCTTCCCTCTGGGCAATCGCTGGAAGACGCCATCGCCGAAGTCGATATTGCAACTAAAGGGCGCCCAGCGTATTACATGGTGAACTGCGCCCATCCCACGCACTTTCTCAGCACGCTGATGCCGAAGGGTTCGTGGACACGCAGAATCGTCGGTATACGAGCGAATGCTTCTACGCTGAGCCATGCCGAGTTGGATGAAGCAACAGAGCTGGACGCCGGCGACCCACAGGACTTTGGTAGGCAGTACCATACGCTGCGCCAGCTACTGCCAAACCTGAGGATACTCGGAGGCTGCTGCGGCACCGATCATCGCCACATAGAGGCCGCTGCGCAATGCGCCCTGGGTACCGATTTGGTCGCCTAGTAACGCTATCTAATGGCCGCTCCAGGGAAACAACACAGGCGTACGTCGCTTGTAGGCCAGATACTGCGGATCTTCACCCCAGTGCAGATCCGCCTTTCGCTCTAATAGCGGTACACCACTCACCCGAGTGAGCAGCAAATACACAAATACAGGTGAAATTAGCGTCAAAAACTGCCAACCGTGCAACGCGGGCATGGCCAACAGCGCAATGCCCAGCCACAGCGTAATTTCACCCACATAGTTGGGATGCCGCGACCAGGCCCAAACACCGGTGGTGATAAACTGCCCACTGCCATGTGCCGCACGAAAGCGCCGCTTTTGCGTATCTGCCAGCGTTTCCAAAACAAAACCACCCAAAAATACGGCGACTGCGAAAACGTCTAGCCAACCGAGCGCCGCAGGCGCCGCGCCGCCAATGGCCGCCAGCGCGGCGCCTGCGGTTACCGTTACCCACAGGCCCTGCAATGACCATGTTCTGAAAAAGAGTGTCTTGGAGGGTTTGATTTTGTCAAAACGCGAATCGCTGCCATCTTGCAAAATACGCACGAACAGATGGCTGCCCAGACGCGAAGCCCACAACACAATCGCGCCTGCCAGAAGCAAACTACGCCCGTCAAAATGTGCGGCACAAAACAAAGCAAAAAGCGTTACAGAGATAAAGGTGAGGCTGCCGATCAGATCGTAGTAGCGCTCTGTTTGGTACTTGTAGGCTGGCAAAAAAGCAAGCCACTGCAGCGCCATGGCCAGTAGCACCGCCGCTGCCATAATCGGCAGCGCAAACAGGGGGGTGTTTATCCAAAGACCACTCTGGCTCCCCGCGAGTGCAACGACACACGCCAAGAGGTGAATAATAAAGATCGCTTTCACTACGCAATTACCTTCAGATCACTGAATTTTATCGAGGCACCGTTTTGTTAAAGCCGGCTAAATGGGAGCACCAATGCTTTTCAGAATTCCGCGCATCTCATCGCGCGTTAAAAAGCGCGGACAGGGATAACTGGCGCCTTCTGCCAACATGACATCCAGAAGACCTTCAACGTCTTGCGCTTTTATAACGTCTGTCGTGCGGGGAATGCCAATCTCATCATTGAGCGCCCACACTCTATCGATCAGTTTGCGCGTTAGAGCCGCATCCGACTCGCTGGCATCGCCTAAACCCGCATGCGCAGAAAGCTCTGCCAGTTTTTGCTCAGACACCTCTGCGAGTAACTCAAGCACGTGAGGCAGCACGAGCGCATTTCCCAAACCATGCGGCACCCCGTACTTGGCACCCAGATTGTGCGATACCGCATGCACATAGCCCACCAGTGCATTGGTAATTGCCAAGCCCCCATAAAAAGACGCCAACGCCATTGCCTCCCGGGCAGCGGTGTCTTGCCCATTACTGCAGGCAGTAGGGAGGTTTTCAAAAATCAGTTTGGTGGCTGCGCGGCCGTAGAAGTTGGTTTCCTGTGTTTCCCAGCGGCCGATATAAGATTCAATGGCATGGGTCAGGGCATCCATTCCAGTAGCAGCGGTAATGTGCGGCGGCAATCCGCGCAACACAGAGGCGTCCAACGCTGCAGCCATGGGGATTAATGCAGGCCCTATAACGGCACCCTTGGCATGGGTCTCATCATCAGAAATAACCGCGATAAAAGTGGCCTCAGAGCCAGTACCCGACGTTGTAGGAATGGCAAAGAAAGGAACGGCTGGATTCTTACCCTTCCCAATACCCAAACAGTCCTGCGCCTGGCAGTTATTGCCCGCGGCGAGCGACACCACCTTCGCCGCATCAATGGACGAGCCGCCGCCAAAGGCCAATACTGCGTCACACTGATTTTCACGATAGGCAGCCAGGCCATTGTTCACCACTGACACAGTCGGATCGGGCTCAACACCGTCGTACACTACCGACGCCACGCCCGCCGCACTCAGGGCAGCAATGGTGGGCTCAATCACCCCCAGCTCGCGCAGTGGCTTGTCGGTGACAATCAAAACCTTCGCAATGCCAAACTGAGCGATCGTCTCGCATAACTTGCCGGTAGCCCCCTCCCCGGTGAACAGTAACGGCTTGGGCTGAGGCTTCAGCATCACTTTGCCCACCAGCTTTTGGCGGGCTAGGTAAAAGGGTTTTTTCAAGGCCGATGTCATAGTGAACTCCGATTAGCGACAGCATATTTACAGACCACGCACTCTAGGGCCACACGCCACATCTGGCAAGTTGTTGTGCTCACTTGCCAGATGTGGCCGATGGTGGCGCCGCAGTGATCCCAAACGACAAAACAAGCGTAAATACTGGCTGTCACTGAGAAAAGGCGATCACACCATGTGGGAACACACCGGCGAACAACGGCCAGACTTTGCGGAACCCCCGCAACCCGGACAAGAATCTGTCTGGGACTACCCCAGGCCACCGGTGTTGGTCACAAATACGTCGCTGGTGCAGGTACTCCACGGTGAAGAGGTGGTCGCGCAAAGCTCGTCCACTCAGCGCGTATTGGAGACTGCTAGCCCGCCCACCTATTACTTCCACAGCGACGACATCCAATGGGGCATGCTCACCGCAGTCGACGACAAAAGCTATTGCGAATGGAAAGGCACGGCCACTTACTGGGCACTGGCAACCGATGTCACCAGACAACCTATTGCCTGGCAGTACCAAGACCCCAGCCCACGATTTTCCAACATTGCGGGCTGCATCTCTTTTTACCCGGGCCGAATCGCCTGCTTCGTGGATGCTGAGAGAGTTCAGCCACAGCCGGGTGAATTCTACGGTGGTTGGGTGACTTCAAAAATTGCGGGCCCGTTTAAAGGCGAGCCCGGCACGGGGCACTGGTAATGCCTGAAGGCCCTGAGATTCGCCGCGCGGCCGATGTGATTGCAGATGCGCTGGTCGGCAACACCGTTGAAACCGTAAAGTTTGGCCAACCCAAGATGCGCCGCTACGGTAAGGCATTGCGTAGCAACAAAGTCATCGATATCGAAACCCGTGGCAAAGCCCTGCTCACACATTTCGACCACGGTTACAGCATTTACTCGCACAACCAGCTCTACGGCGTGTGGAATGTTATCGAGGGCCACACACTCCCAAAAACCAATCGCTCCATGCGTTTGTTACTTCAAACGGACACCCATAGCGCAATACTGTATAGCGCCTCAGATATCAGCGTGTGGCCCACACAAGAACTGCCCGAGCACCCTTTTCTGAAAAAGATTGGCCCCGACATTATGGATCGCTCGCTGACCTGGAAAATGGTTGCACAGCGCCTAATGGACAAACGCTTCTGCAACAAAGAACTGGCCTCGCTCTATCTCGATCAGCAGTTTCTGGCAGGCAATGGCAACTACCTACGCTCTGAAGTGCTCTACGATGCCAAGCTGCCGGCGAACGCAAAACCTGCTGAGCTCTCACGCGGCCAGCTGGGTGCGCTTTCGCGAAGCACACTGGAGCTAAGCAGACGCAGTTACGACACCGGGGGCATTACGTTGGCTCCGAAACTATCCAAAGCATTACAGCGCGAGGGGCTAACCAGGGAATGGCGCCGCTTCTACGTCTTTGGACGTGAGGATTCGCCATGCTATCACTGCACAACGCCAATCAAGCGCAAGGAAATCGGCAGCCGGCGTTTCTACTATTGCCCGCAATGCCAACCGCACTAGCCCGTTAAACGAAGCTGCGGCCGGGACGTACCCTACTCACTGTGTATTAGACTTTGGCAACAGCGGCCTGCGTACCAGCGGCCAAAACAACTCTTCAGCCAACGGCAAGCGTGGCGAAATAGGCAAGCCAAACTTCTCTTGGCGTTTGTGCGGCAACTTTGCTGTGCCAAACAGAGTATCAAAGAAAAACAGCGTCACGGCGTAATTGCCGTTGGGGTGAGCCTGCTCTGCTCCCCAGGCATGATGGGCCTGATGCGCATCGGGCAGCGTGATCACCCGCTCCAGTATTCGCCACACAGGCTCGGTGGCCGGATAACGTTCGCGCAATACTAAATCCCAACGAAAACTCAAATGAGTGCCAACGTTCACCAGATAGGTAATGGCC